>NZ_CP143423.1:2306209-2622453 GCF_014337925.2 Roseobacter fucihabitans
CTATGACGTCTATCACACTGCAGACCTCAAAAGTCGCGCCCCCAAACGCGCGCTGCGCATCGCCGTGCTCAGCCGCGAAGATAATTATTCCACGCGACGTCTGGTGGAGGTCGGGGAGGCGCGCGGACATGCCGTCGAAGTAATCGACACAACCCGCTGCTATATGGCGATTAACGCGATGTCTCCCGAGGTGCATTATGATGGCAAGCGCCTGCCGCGTTATGATGCGGTGATCCCACGCATTGGCGCGTCGATCACGCCCTATGGCACCGCCGTCATCCGACAGTTTGAAACCATCGGCACCTATTGCGTGAACGGATCGGCCGGCATCACCGCGTCGCGCGATAAATTGCACGCCCATCAGGTGCTCGCCTCCAAGAAAATCGGCATGCCGACCACGGCCTTCGCCGCCTCCCCCAAAGACACATCCAATCTCATGGGTCTGGTCGGCACCGCGCCGCTGATTGTGAAACTGCTGGAAAGCACACAGGGCAAGGGCGTTGTTCTGGCCGAAACCAAAAAGGCCGCCGAATCCGTGATCGACGCCTTTCGCGGGCTCAAGGCCAACTTTCTGGTGCAGGATTTCGTGAAGGAAGCCGCCGGAGAGGACATTCGGTGCCTGGTCGTGGCAGGCAAAGTCGTGGCGGCCATGAAACGCACCGGGGCAGAGGGGGATTTTCGTTCCAACCTCCACCGTGGCGGGTCGGCCAAGGTGGTGCGCATCACCAAGGAGGAGCGCGAGACCGCCCTGCGCGCCGCGCGGGCCTTCGGGCTCGGCAAAGCGGGCGTGGATTTGTTGCGTTCTGAGGCGGGTCCGAAAGTCCTGGAAGTGAACTCCTCTCCCGGATTTGAGGGGATCGAGAAGGCCACGGGCAAGGACATCGTCGGCAAGCTCTATGACGAGATCGAAGCGCGTGTCCGCCCGCAACCCTCACGCAAAAGACGCCCTTGACGTCACGGGCGTCACGGCCAACCTGCGCCGCGCCCGTGCTGTTGCCAGGTGGTCTTACGGATTTTGCCGCGAGCAGAACCCGGCCCACTCGTTTTACAAAGGACGTTGTTTATTCCAGAGGCGTTTATTCCAAAGGCTTGGAGAATTGGATTGAATATCAACAGGCCCTGAATATACGGTGCCAATATGAAGGCAAAAAAGCCAGTGATTTCAAATCAAGAACGGTTTGACGGCGTCTTCAGCGGCATTCAGGGAGCGGAAAAATCATTTTTGCCAAAGCCAGTGCCTGGCCAGATCAACGGACCCTCAAGCGGGAATGACACGCAGCACCCAGATTGATCCCGCAAGCACTCCCGAGAGTGCGGCCCCATGAGCACAACGCTGAGAGCCGCGTTCTGGATGTCAGGGTCTATCGCGTCGTTTTCCACCATGGCCGTCCTGGGGCGGGAGCTTGGCGCGGAACTCGATACTTTCGAGATCATGATGTACCGCAGCCTCTTTGGCGTGATTATCGTGGTCTCACTTGCGGGTTTGACCGGCACCTGGCGCGAGATCAACACGCGCAACATGCCCGTGCAGCTGATCCGCAATATGGCGCATTTCACGGGCCAGAATCTGTGGTTCTACGCGGTGACCGTGATCCCTCTGGCACAGGTCTTTGCGCTTGAATTTACCTCGCCGATCTGGGTCATCGTGCTCTCGCCGCTCTTGCTGGGTGAACGGCTCACGCGTGCGCGCGCACTGGCGGCTGTGATGGGATTTATCGGCATCCTGGTCGTCGCACGCCCGGACATGGCCGGGATCAACGCCGGGGTCATCACGGCGGCTTCCAGCGCGATCTTCTTTGCACTGACGATCATGTTCACCAAACGTTTGACGCGCACGCAGGGCATCACTTGCATCCTGTTTTACCTCACAACGATGCAATTGGTCTTTGGGATCGTGGCCGCGGGGTATGACGGTTATATCGCCCTGCCCTCCGCGGGTGCCCTGCCCTTCGTCATGGCCATTGGGGCGGCAGGCCTTATGGCGCATTACTGTATGACCAACGCGCTGTCGATTGCACCGGCAACCGTGGTCGTGCCCATCGACTTTATCCGCCTGCCGGCCATCGCCGTTGTTGGCATGCTGCTTTACGGCGAACCATTGGATATATGGGTCATTTTTGGCGCATTGATCATTTTTACCGGCAATTATCTCAATATCCTCGCCGAAACCCGTCAAAAGAATTGATTTTACGTCAGGTCACACGGCAGTGTTACTCAGCGTCATTAATTGACGAAAATTGTAATGGTGCTTACCTGCGCTCGCCTGATCCGCAAACCCGCATCATCCTATTCAGGCGCATCTTCTGGGGAGGAGAATAATGAGAACATATCTGACAAGTGCCGCCGCCCTATGCCTTGCAACTGGAAGCGCCCATGCCGGTGCGCTGGATCGTACTGGCCAGTCCGTGGACGTATTGTTTGAGACGGGACGCTATGGTGAGTTCAGCCTAGGCAGTATTTCACCGGATGTAAAAGGGGTAAGTACCCGCGCGCTCGGGGCTACCTTTCCGGCAGGAGGACAATCGGGTGACATCGGGGTCAGTAACTTCAATTTTGGCGCCGCCTATAAAGCAGATCTGAACGAGGTCTGGTCTTATGCGATCATTCTGGACCAGCCCTTCAAGGCAGAGGTCGAATATCCTGCTGGCACTGGATATTTCGCTCAAGGATCAAATGCCACTTTCGACTCCTTCGCCATCACAACGCTGTTTCAATACAATTTTCAGGGTGGATTTTCCGTCTATGGCGGTCCGCGTCTTCAGGCCACGGAAGCCAGCGCAAAAATCGGCTTCGCACGCGGCTATGATGTCGAAGCGGATCGGGACTGGGGCTTGGGTCTTGTTGCTGGCGTTGCCTATGAACGCCCCGAAATCGCCCTTCGGGTCTCTCTGACCTACAGCTCAGAAATTTCTCACTCCAACGATGTTCTTGAATCGATCAACAACGGAGCCACCGTGTTTCCGGGAAGCGTCGCGGATTTTGAAACGCCGCAATCGGTCAATCTCGCGTTTCAGACCGGGGTTGCCGAGGATACGATTGTGTTTGGCGGCATCCGCTGGGTGGACTGGTCCGACTTTGAACTGTCACCTGAGCGTTATGCCTCCTCGCTAATCGCTGGTCAGCCCCTGCTCAGCTATGCAGATGACACCACGACCTATACGCTCGGTGTCGGCCGTCGCCTGAACGAAAACTGGTCGCTTGCCGCCTCCGTTGGCTATGAAAAGAACACCGGAAGCCTGTTTACCAACCTTGGCCCAGCGGATGGCGGGGAGAGCATTGGTCTCGCCGTCATCTACACCCAGGGCAAAATGAAAATTACAACCGGCATCAAGTACTTGAGGATCGGTGACACGACGACCGCTGTCCAAGGCACACCAAGCACGGTTTTCAACGACAATGATGCACTCGCGATTGGCGTAAAGGTCGGATATAGCTTCTGATCCTTACGATTCCCGCATCACCAGCCCCCGCCTGCATCCGCGCGCGGGGGCTTTTCTTTTGCGCATGATCCGGGTGGCTGATGCACACACACCCCGATAAGGTGTCGGAATGATTGAACAAACAAGCATCTCTGCAAAAGCATGGGCCGCCCTGCTACTGTTGGCGCTGATATGGGGCGCGTCTTTTGTGTCCATCCGCATTGCACTTGATGAAATCGGACCCCTGACCGCCGTGGCGCATCGTACCTTCTGGGCCATGCTGGTGCTTTGGGCGGTGATCGCCGCCATGCGCCTCCCCCTTCCCCGCAACCCGCGCGTCTGGGGGGCTTTCTTCATCATGGGCCTGCTGAATAACGTCATCCCCTTCGGCCTGATGGCATGGGGCCAATTGCACATTGAAAGCGGGCTGACCTCCATCCTCAACGCGGCCACAGCCGTTTTTGGTGTCCTGCTCGCCGCCGTCTTCTTTGCCGATGAACGGCTCAGCCCGCGCAAGGCCATCGGTGTCACCCTGGGGTTCGCCGGTGTCGCCACGGCCATCGGCCTCGAAAACCTGCGCGATTTTGACCTGCGCTCGCTGGCGCAGCTTGCCGTGCTGGGCGGCACGATCTCCTACGCGCTGGCCGGTGTCTGGGCGCGCAAAACGCTCAGCGGGCTCGCGCCGCAAGTCGCCGCCGCCGGGATGCTAACGGGCTCGACGCTGATCACCCTTCCCCTCGCGCTTGTCTTTGAGGGTCCCATCCGGTTCGATCTGCAACCCGATACCATGCTCGCCATCGCCTATTACGCCGTGATCGCCACCGCCGGGGCCTATCTGCTTTACTATTTCGTCCTCGCGCGTGCCGGCAGCGGTAACCTTCTGCTGGTGACGCTGCTGATCGCGCCGGTAGCCATCACCCTTGGCGCGTTGATTTTGGGCGAAACCCTCAATCCCAACGCCTACGCGGGGTTTGCGCTGCTCGCCCTTGGTCTGATCGTTCTGGACGGGCGGGTCTGGCATGGCCTGCGCCGTTCGATGACCGCCCCGGCTGATTGATTGACCCCCCCGCAGCACGCGGCTAGGAGTCGTCCATCCGATCTCCATCAGGACATGTGCCATGCTCTATTCCTCCGCCGCGCATTGGCGTGCCGCCCCGCGTAAATCCGTGCTGGTCTACGGCATGTCCGGTCTGGGCAAGACCCATATGTCCAACCTGCTGCGCGCCAGCGGGCATTGGTTTCACTACTCCATCGATTACCGGATCGGCACGCGGTACATGGGCGAATATATCGCCGATAATGCCAAGACCGAAGCGATGAAGGTGCCCTTTCTGCGGGACCTTCTGATGAGCGACAGCATCTATATCGGCTCCAACATCACCTTTGACAATCTCGCGCCCGTCGCTACGTACCTCGGCAAACCTGGTAATCCGGTCCAGGGCGGGCTGGCGATGGCGGAATATGCCCGCCGGCAGGAACAATTCCGTGCGTCGGAGATATCCGCGCTCTATGATACGGCGCATTTCGCACAGCGCGCCGAGGCGCTTTATGGGTATCCGCATTTTATATGTGACAGCGGCGGGTCGATCTGTGAATGGGTTGAGGCGGATGACGATCACGATGCGCTGATGCGGGATCTGTCCGCGCATTGCCTGCTGGTCTGGATCAAGGGCGATGATGCGCACACAGAAGAGTTGATCCGCCGCTTTGACCGCGCGCCCAAACCCATGGCCTATCAACCTGCATTTCTGCTCGAGGTTTGGGAAGAATATCTTAATAAAAACAAATGCCTTGAAGGGGACGTTAACCCTGATGATTTTATCCGCTTCACCTATGCGCGCGCCCTTGCCCACCGCCAGCCGCGTTACGAGGCGATGTCGCGCTGGGGTGTGACAGTGACGGCGGATCAGGTGGCACAGCTAAAGAAACCGCAGGATTTCGAGGATTTGATTGCGACCTGCCTGTAACGCGCGTCACCCAAGCGTGAGACGCCCGCCCTTGAGACCACGCACCCAACGCATTATCTGCTTTGCCTGAAGACGATCTGGAAATGAACCATGCCCATCAAAATACCCTCCGACCTGCCTGCCTATGACGTGCTGACGCGCGAAGGGGTGATGGTGCTTGACGAGGGCGAGGCCGCCTTGCAGGACATTCGCCCGCTGCGCATTGCCCTGTTGAACCTGATGCCCAAGAAAATCCAGACCGAGACGCAATTTGCGCGTCTCATCGGAGCCACGCCCTTGCAGATCGAATTGAGCCTGATCCGCATGTCCGAACATAAGACCAAAAATACCGCCTCCGAGCATATGGCGAGCTTTTACCGCCCCTTTCAGGAGGTGCGCGAGGAGAAGTTTGACGGGTTGATCATCACCGGCGCGCCGATCGAACATCTGGCTTTTGGCGATGTCACCTATTGGGACGAATTGCGCGAGGTGATGGCCTGGACCCAAAGCAACGTACATTCCACCCTTGGCGTTTGCTGGGGCGGGATGGCGATGATCAACCACTTCCACGGCGTGGATAAACATATGCTGGACGCCAAGGCGTTCGGCTGTTTCCGGCATCGCAATCTTGCGCCCGCATCGCCGTATTTGCGTGGCTTTTCAGATGATTGCGTGATCCCCGTGTCGCGCTGGACAGAAATGCGTCAAAGCGAAATTGATGCCACAACGGGTCTCAAAACCTTGCTGGGCAGCGATGATGTCGGTCCTTGTCTCGTCGAGGATGCCGCGCACCGCGCGCTCTATATCTTCAATCATTTCGAATATGACCGCGACACGCTGAAACAGGAATATGACCGCGATGTGACCGATGGCACGGCGATCACCCTGCCCGCAAACTACTACCCGGATGATGATCCCACAAAAACGCCGCTGAACCGCTGGCGCAGTCACGCGCATCTGCTTTATGGCAACTGGATCAATGAAATCTATCAATCCACGCCCTTCGAGATGTCGCGCATTGGGACCTAAGATGGTGATCATCGCCCTGCTTGCGACTCTTGGGCTGATTGCGCTCGTACAATGGCGTGCCGGTGCGCGTGAGGCGCAGGCAGAACGGGCCTATCCGCCCGTTGGGCAAATCGTCGAGGTTGATGGTACGAAAGTCCATCTGCATGTGCAAGGCACCGGCCCGGACGTGGTGTTGATCCACGGGGCCAGCGGGTCGCTGCGCGATTATACCTTTGATCTGGTGGACCGGTTGAAAGACCGCTACCGCGTCATATCGCTGGACCGTCCCGGTTTGGGGTGGACGACCCGCCCCGAACCGGACTTCGGTGGGGCCTGGAGTATCGCGGCCGAACCCCCGGCGCTTCAGGCACGGCTTTTGCAGGCTGCGGCCGATACGGTCGGCGTGACGCGCCCGATTGTTGTGGGCCATTCTTTTGGCGGCGCGGTTGCGCTGGCCTGGGCGCTGGAACGCCCGGAAGACACCGCAGCGCTGGTGTTACTGGCCGCCGCCTCCATGCCCTGGGAGGGCGAGTTGGGCGCGCTTTATCAAGTAAACTCCTCCCTACCCGGCAGTTTATTTGTCGTCCCCCTGATCACCGCCTTCACGCCCGATTCCAGAATTGAAACCACCGTAAAGTCTATCTTTGCCCCGCAACCTATGCCCGATGGGTATCTGGATCACATCGGCCCCGACATGAGCCTGCGCCGCGCAACACTGCGTGCCAATGCGCAACAGGTCAACAACCTGCGCCCACATATTATTGAAATGTCGAAACAATATCCTGACCTTTTGATGCCTGTTGAATTATTGCATGGAACCGCCGATACCACCGTCGGGCTGCGCATCCACTCCGAACCCCTTGCGGAACTGCTGCCCAATGCGACACTCACGCGGCTTGAGGGTGTGGGACACATGCCACACCACGCCGCGCCTGAGCAGGTTGTTGCGGCCATTGAGCGTGCCACCACGCGCGCGGGTTTGCGTTAAGGCCGTTAACATCCCATATAGATTACAGAAACAGTTACGCGGAGCCCCCAATGGATTTGCCCTTTGACGGTGCGATCAGCCAGTTTTTCAAAACCGAAGCCCCAAAAGACGTCCGCGATGCGATCAAGCGGTCGGATAAGGGGGATATTCTTTCCACGACATACCCGCATGGGGACCGTCTGGCGCGCAAGCCTTACGAAAAACAGCTCGCCGCATTGCAAATCGAATTGGTCAAAATGCAGGCCTGGACAAAAACAAGCGGCGCGCGTATCGCCATCGTTTTCGAGGGCCGCGACGGTGCGGGCAAAGGGGGCACCATCAGTCGTTTCCGCGCCAACCTCAATCCGCGTGGCGCACGGATCGTCGCCCTGACCAAACCTACGGAAACCGAAGCAGGCCAGTGGTATTTCCAGCGCTATGCAACCCATATGCCAAGTGCGGGCGAAATGGTGTTCTTTGATCGCAGTTGGTACAATCGCGGTGTAGTCGAAAAAGTCTTTGATTTTTGCACCGATGCAGAACGGGCGCAATTCTTCCGGCAGGTGACACCCTTCGAAGAATTGCTGGTGGATGACAAAATTCATCTGTTCAAATTCTGGCTGAACGTGGGGCGCGCGGAACAATTGCGCCGCCTGTTGAAACGCGAAAGCGACCCGCTCAAGCAATGGAAGCTCAGCTGGAT
Organism: Roseobacter fucihabitans; assembly: GCF_014337925.2. Classification (NCBI taxonomy): domain Bacteria; kingdom Pseudomonadati; phylum Pseudomonadota; class Alphaproteobacteria; order Rhodobacterales; family Roseobacteraceae; genus Roseobacter; species Roseobacter fucihabitans. Next base: position 2,314,253 of record NZ_CP143423.1, read on the forward strand.
CGACGTCGAGGGGCTCAAACGCTGGGACGCCTACAGCGATGCCATCCGCGAGACGCTGAAACGCACCCATAATGATGTCTCCCCTTGGACAATTGTGCGCTCGGATGACAAACGTCGCGCCCGGCTCAACACCATCCGCACCGTCCTGCACGGGCTGGATTATGACAATAAGAACCCGCACGCCATTGGCGAAATCGACACAACCCTCTGCGGTGGTCCGGACATCTGGGATGCCTAAACGCGGGTATCATCACGGTAATTTACGACAGGCTTTGATCGAGGCTGCGCTCGAACTGATCGAGGCGCGCGGCCCGATGGGGTTTACCCTGTCCGAGGCCGCCAAACAGGCCGGTGTGACCCCCGCCGCGGTTTATCGCCATTTTGAGGGGCGCGAGGATCTGATCGCCGAAGCCGCCCTTCAGGGGTATGAGATCTTCGCCGATCTGATGGAATATGCCTATGAGAAGGGACAACCCTCCGCATTGGCGGCGTTTTCGGCCACCGGGCGCGCCTATCTGGCCTTTGCGCGCAAATATCCCGGCCATTATATCGCGATGTTTGAGAGCGGCATTTCGGTGAACCGGACGCCCGAACTGGCCGCCATCGCCCAGCGTGCAAATGGTGTATTGGAAAAGGCCGCGACTGACCTCAGCCAGCACATCCCCGAAGACAAACGCCCGCCCGCCTCGATGTTCTCCGCCCACATCTGGGCAATGAGCCACGGGGTGGTTGAGCTGTTTGCGCGCAACTCGCCGGGTCGTGCGTCGCCCTTCCCGCCCGAAGATCTGCTTGAAACAGGGATTGGGATTTACCTGCGCGGGCTTGGACTGATTAACCCGGACGCGTGAGGTAATTTACTGAGCTGGCCGCTCCAAGTACGATTAAATCGTTAATGTCGGTATCGCGGACTTAGCGACATTTCAAGTTGTACCAATCTGCACAGTTGTTGACGTATCTTTCGTGCCAGACAGATTGCGATCTTTCGGGGCGAGCAGAACCAAAGGATTAAGAATGCAACGAATGGACTGGCAGGATTGCAGGAAGGCATTCTATGTGGATGGTAGTCTGAGAGAAATTTACGTCCGAGACACGACAGCCGCTGATTGGGATGTATTTTTAGACGCTGTTTCTTCCAAGATAACCGCTTACTTTTGTAGATGGAGAGCCGCATCCTCTACCTACACAAGCATTAGAAATATTTGAAATAACTGATAAGAAATCCTTCTTGCTTGAGATACTTTTATGCCAAGTAAAGATGAATTGTCATTTCTTCACAGAAGAAGAAATTGAGCTATATATCGATCCGTCGGAGGTAACGTCTCAAGCAGAACTTGATGCAATTGTCGATGTTCTGTAAGCGTTGGTTTGACCCCACCTATACGGCGTAATTCCACGGCAGCAGTTGGTTGATGTCCTTCTGTTTATGGCCGTTGACGAAGGCCGTGAGGACGCCGTTCAGGTAGCTGTGCGGCTCGACCCCATTCAATTTGCATGTCTCAATAAGTGACGCAATCATGGCCCAGTTCCGGGCACCTGCGTCGTGACCTGCGAAGAGAGCGTTCTTTCTTTGTAGTGGTCTTGCCACGTTTTAGTTCCGGTCTCTTTCGAGCAATGTTTGCTATGAAGGAGATAGAGAATGGCACCGAGATACACAGACGAGTTTCGTCTTGATGCAGTACGCATCGCAACGACCAGTGGGCTGACACGACCGCAAGCGGCAGCGGATTTAGGAGTTGGGCTTTCGACGTTGAACAAGTGGGTTCAAAAGCATCAGCATGACAACCTGATGTCGGGTCCTCACGAGGATGTCGAGAAAGAGAACGAACGCCTTCGCAAGGAAGTTCGGTTGCTTCGCGAGGAGAGGGAAGTGTTAAAAAAAGCGGCAATCTTCTTTGCAGGCCAAAGTCGGTGAGGTTCGCCTTTATCGACGCCTGGAAAGAAGAATGGCCTGTCGAATTTCTTTGCCGCGTCATGCAGGTTACGTCGCGAGGATTTCGCGCGTGGCGAAGCCGCCCGATGAGCCAGCGACAGCGCGACGATATGGTGATCCTGGCGCATATCCGCGAACAGCACCGCTTAAGCCTGCAAAGCTATGGCGGGCCTCGCATGACCGAAGAACTGCAAGAACTGGGTCTGCAAGTTGGGCACCGGCGCGTGGGCCGCTTAATGCGGGAGAATAGCATCAAAATCATCAGGACCCAGAAATACAAGGTTACGACCGACAGCAATCATGCGTTTAACATCGCCCCTAACTTGCTGGGCCAGGACTTCTTTGCAGATGGTCCAAACCAAAAGTGGGCCGATGACATTTCCTACATCTGGACCAGTGAGGGCTGGTTGTATCTGGCAGTGATCCTTGATTTGTATTCCCGTCGTGTCATCGGTTGGGCGGTTAGCAATCGTATGAAGCGGGATCTGGCGATCCGAGCATTGGATATGGCTGTGGCACTGCGGCAACCGCCGAAGGGCTGCATGCATCATACGGATCGCGGGTCGCAATATTGTTCAGGCGACTATCAGAAACGGCTGTCTAAACACGGCTTCCAAGTTTCGATGAGCGGTAAGGGAAACTGCTACGACAATTCCATGGTTGAAACGTTCTTCAAATCACTCAAGGCAGAGCTGATTTGGCGCAACCGCTGGGAAACCAGGCGTAAAGCCGAAGGGGCGATTTTCCAGTATATCAATGGGTTCTACAATCCACGACGGCGGCACTCGTCATTAGGTGGCAAAAGCCCCTTGGCCTTCGAACGAAAGGCTGCCTAAATGAGTTGAGAGACCGGAACGCAACCGCGACAAGACCAACGTGAGAGACACGATTTACTTGTCGGCTACGCAAACAAAAGGCAGCGAGACATGCACGGTGTTGGTTAGCAAGCGTCTAAGCAAAGCACTTGCCCACTACGCTGCCACTTACCCTAAATATACAAAGACACCTGATACGCCGCTGTTTTTCAGCGCTAAGCGCGGGGGTTTCAGCGCCCAAACGATTGTCAACTTGTTTGCGCGCTTTTACGGATTAGCAAATGTCAACGGTGCAAGCTCACACGGCGGTAGACGGCAGTTTCTGACGGAGCTAGCTGACAAAGGCGTCAATGTGCGCGTTATCCAAGCTCTAGCTCGTCACGAAAACATCAGCACAACACAACGCTACATCGACTACAATGAAAGCAAGCTCAGAAATGCAATAGAGCTTATTGGCTAGCTATTGCCGCTAGACTTGGCGATAGCCAGAAATGCCTCGTCGCCAAGCTCTCCGGCTTTATAGCGCCGCAACGCTTCTGCGATAAATGCGTCTTCATCCAGCTTTACGTCCACCGAAGATGCGCCTTTGGGCTGCTTGCGCATTGTGCGCGTGATTTGTTGCCTGCGCTGCTTTGACACCACATGACTATAGTGCGTTTCAATCTGCTTCACCTTACAGCCCATATTCAACGCCAAATCGTAGACGCTTACATCGCCCTTCTCCAAGCGCATCGTCGCATACGTGTGCCGCAGACTATACAAGCTGCGTCTGTCGCCGTATCTGTCATAGAGCAAGCCGTCTTGTCTGCCGTCAAATTCGATGGCGCGCAGATACTGCTGAAAGCTTTTGTTTAAATCGCCAATCTTCTGCGCTTTACCATCTGCGTCCTTCTTCTGCCCAAACCAAACCCAATCACTTTGCGCGTTGTATGGCGGCATCTTCTGCCACTCTTTCAGCGCCTTATTGGCGCTTGGCTGTGCCTGCACAAAGCGCGCTTGCCCTTTCTTCGTCGCCTTGCTCACGCGCACTTCTGCGATACGCTCGTCTTCGTCTTCAACAACCTCATCCAGCTTCACATCGCTCCACTTCATCTCGCGCGCTTCGCCTACACGCAACCCGCTGTGAAGCAAGAACATCACAAAGTATGATAGTTGAGCGCGTTGAAGCCTGTGCCATGCATTCAAGCCATCGCTAGCAGAACGCCCTACACAGTCCCTGTAGCTGCGCAAATTGCGCACAAGCACGTGATACTCCCTGCCCGTGTCAAAGCCTGCACGCCTGTTCGGCACCTGCCCACGCTCTGCAACCTTCAGCTTGAAAACCTGCTGCATCCGCCTTTTCTCAAAAGCATCGTAGAATATCTGATTGAGCGCGCTCTGTTCCATCAGCAGCGTCTTTAGTGAAGGTGTGTTCTTGGCGTTCGCCGTGCCAAGCGTCTTGCTGCCGCGACGTTTTGGATTGTAGTCGCGCAGTTTTGCAGCCTTTTCGCTCGTCCAATACGCCTTTCGCCAATCCCAATAGCTGTGAGCAAATTGCGGCGTGATATCGTTCAGCAGCATCGGAGTACCATCGGCATGTGAAAAGTAGTCTTTGAAGTAGCGATTGAAATACATCTTGTGCCAGCGCGCTCTGTCCGCAGCCCACGTGCCGTTGCGCAAGTTGCGCTCATACCAATCGTTCCAATGCTGCGCAAAAGTGAACTCGTCCAAGCTATGCCCAAGCCGCGCCGCCTGCTGCAAACGCAGATACTCAGACTGCGCAAACACATAAGCTTCTTCATACTTTGCCAGCTTTGTGCTGCGTGTCACGTAGCCTGTGTGTCCGGCTAGTTTCAGCCGCATGTGCCAGTTACGTGCCCGATGTGTTTTGGCGTTCGGCACAGCCACAGACAGATTGCGCCTGAACAGCACCAGCGCACCGCCGTAGTGTTCCTGCCTATCTTCGTAAAACGCCATGCGCACCCCGCTCAAAAGATGCTTTGGCTGCTATCGTTATGCTAAAATCGTTAACCATAAACGTCAGTCTAATCAATATCCTGCTAATGAAATGCTAACACAAAAAAACGCCCGCTCCGAGAAGCAGGCGTTTGAAATTGTTGAGTTTTTTGATCGTTCGGTGTTAGCGCTTGGAGAACTGGAAGCTCTTACGCGCTTTAGCCTTACCGTATTTCTTACGCTCAACCACACGGCTGTCGCGAGTAAGGAAGCCTGCGGCTTTCAACGCACCACGCAGCGAGGGGTCATAAAGCTGCAAGGCTTTTGACACACCATGCTTGACCGCGCCCGCCTGACCGGACAGACCGCCGCCCTTGACGGTGGCAACCACGTCGAACTGGCCTGTTGTGTTGGTGATCGAAAACGGCTGTGCCAGGATCATCTGCAACACGGGGCGCGCGAAATATTCGTTCTGCGGCTTGCCATTGACGGTGACCTTGCCAGAACCGGGCTTGATCCAGACGCGGGCGACAGCATCCTTACGCTTGCCTGTGGCATAGGCACGGCCCAAGCTATCACGGACGGGCTCGCGGGGTGTCAGCTCGACTTCAGGTGCGGCTTCGATACCGGCAACTTCTGCCAGATCTTCGAGTGTATTGATTTCGTCAGCCATGCTCATGCACTCCGCGTGTTTTTAGGGTTCATGGATTTCACGTCCAGAACTTCGGGGCTCTGCGCCTCATGCGGATGCTCGCTGCTCGCATAGACGCGCAGGTTGGTCATCACCTGACGGCTCAACCGGTTGCCTGGCAGCATACGTTTGACGGCCATGGTCACGATCCGCTCGGGGTGCTTACCTTCCAGGATTTGTTCCTTGGTGCGGGACTTGATGCCGCCAGGATGGCCCGTATGCCAATAATGGCTCTCTTCGCGTTTCTTGCCGGTCAACTGAATTTTATCCGCGTTGATGACAATCACATTGTCGCCCATATCCATGTGCGGCGTGAAGGAAGGTTTATGTTTGCCGCGCAGACGCTGTGCAATGATCGAGGCAAGACGGCCCAGAACAACGCCCTCGGCGTCGATCAGGATCCATTTCTTGTCGATATCTGCGGGTGTTGCAGAAAAGGTTTTCATGGACGGTTCCCCGTTTGAGGTGACAGGCCAGCACGGGATCGCACCAACCTCAATTCAATTGGGGCGTTATAAACGAGCGACAGGTCACGTCAAGCGCCGGCCGTTCGATTTATTTCATATAAAACATAAGGTTAGGAAATAGGTATTATATTACCCCAAATTTAGACGCTAATTTGCTCGGGGGGATTGTCGAGCAATTGACACAGGCGCGTCATGGCCGCTTCAAAGCTCTCGATCGACACCCCGGCATTGACGGCCATCCGAACGGCATGGGGCGCGCGCGCATCGCGGCAGACGAATTCCTCGGCAGATCTGATCTGCACTCCGACCGCCTCAGCGGCCTGACAAAACGCTCCTGCCCGCCAGCCCAAGGGCAAGCGCAGCCATAAAAACGGCACATCCGCCCGCCAGCTCAGATCGTAACCTCCCAGAATGTTCACCGCGCTTTGAACATATTTATCAAACGCTTGGCGGGTTTTTTCGGTCAGATCATCAATCTGCGGATGTGCGAGCAGCAGCCCACACAGATCCGTCACCGGTGTTGCCAGACCGAAAAAACTGTGCTCCGCCGTGCGGCGCAAGACAGACCATTTCCCCTCCGGCGCGATGGCAAAACCAAAACGCAGCGCAGGCGTGATGGTCTTTGCAATCGAGGATACATACCATCCACGCTCCGGTGCCAGCATCCGGTAAGAAGGCGCGCGGTTCACGCCCATCCGGTAACAATCATCCTCGACGATCTGCATGTCGTGGCGCCGTGCAATTGCTGCAATCGCCTCGCGGCGCGCGACCGGGGTGAACCCCCCCGTTGGATTGTGAACCTCTGGAGATGTGCACAAAACCTGCGCGTCATGCGTGCGGGTGATCTCCTCCAACGCCTCGGGGATGATCCCGTCCGCATCCATGGGCACCGGGACGACATCGGCGCGCAACATCTCTGCCACGCGCCGGAAACCGGGATAGGCCAGCTCTTCGATCAACACGGTGGGTTTACGCCCTTCGAGAATGGATTGCAGCACTAACAATATACCGTTCTGCCCGCCCTGGCTGAGGACGATGTCTTTTTCCCCCAGCGGGCCAAGAGGCGTTCCCTCCAGCCACCGCAGCACGGCCTGGCGCGCGGGACGGGCGCTGTCACGGCTGGGGTAATGCATCACACCAGAGGGTGGGTTCGCAGCCACCTGCGCCATCAGATGCCGGATCAATTTATCCTGCCCGACGCAAGGCAGATGCGGCGAAAACAGGCTCACGTTATAGGGGTTGTTGTTCTCTTCTGTGCTGTGCGGGATCACATCAATCTCAATCGGCGCATCAGATATCCGTGCGGCACGCGGGTTTGCGACAAAGGTCCCACGCCCCACCTCGGCACGCAACGCGCCCTCATCCGTCAGAATTGTATAGGCGCGCGCAACAGTGCCCGGAGTGATTTTGAGCTGCCAGGCCAATTCCCTGACCGGCGGCAATTTTTCACCGATCTTCAATGCGCCAGCGTCGATACCGTCACGTATTGTCGCTACAACGGATTTATACTTCGGCCCCTGCCCCTCGACCAATTCCGGTCGCCAAATTGTACCCATTACAATATTTCCCTAGCGCCTTTGTATCAATTTTTGTATCCCTTCATCATAGCGAATACGCTATATTGTGTCAATACAATTTAGGAGATTCCCATGACACACGCGATGATACCCTCCCCCGAAAGCATGGCCTATCTTGCGCAGGTCAAAACGATGCCCACCGTGGCCATCGTCGCACTCGAGTTTGCGGTCTGCGTGTCCAAATGGGCCACACGGCGCGCAACGCGACGCGCGCTCAAACAGCTGACCGTCTGGCAGCTGGAAGATGTGGGGCTGACACCGAGGCAGGCTCATAGCGAGGCTTCCAAGGTGTTCTGGCGCGCGTAACCTCCCCGGTACGCAGCCAGACCTCTTCCTAGGGCCGGGCCTTGTCCCGGCCCCTTTTTATCGCACATCAGGCATTTCGATACAGGCGATGCTGGCTCATTCCGGTGCCCCGTACGGCGCGCCCGTGATACTCCAGCAGGACCCATTGCGGCATGGCGGCGTCTTTTCATGCTCCTGTGATTGGCACCAAGAGCCCACCCGGCCAGGGTAGACAAACCCGTTAAGCGTTTTTTGCAGGCGGGATCGCGTAGGTCAGACTGGCGCGCGCCACCGGGGCGGGCATCCCTTCGGAGTAAATAAGCACATCACTCACCGACAATTGCCTGCCCAGTTTCAAAAGGCGCACATGGGCAATCAAATCGACGCCTGCGGCGGGTTTGCGCATGAAATCAATGGAGCAATTAGTCGTGACCGCCAGCGCTTCCGGCCCGATCATTGCAAGCGTGACCAAATAGGCCGACACATCCGCCAACGCAAACATGGACGGCCCCGATACCGTGCCGCCCGGGCGCAGGTGCTTTTCCTGTATGTTCAGGCGCACCGTCACCTGATTGGCGGCAACATGTTCAATGGTGAAATCACCTTTGACCTGCTCGAATTCCTGATCCAGAAACGCGCTCATATCCGCAGCGGTCATTTTGACGTCCATTTTATCCCCCGATCTGTGCCGCAAAACTGTGGCAAACACTTGCTAAGAGCAAGCGGGCATTGGCATAAAATGACCTTTTGAGTCGCACGCAGGGCTTTGAGGCCACCGGTCGCGGCCCACCCGACCCGTATTTGCGCGCGCAGGCCTCCGAATTCCACGCGCCCGTAAAACGGGGTGGCGGTCCAACTGATTGCAAAACCCCGCAAGCTTATGTTGCACGCACCGCCTTGCAGCCCTAAATGATCCTCATGACACAGATATTGCATGTTATTGGCGGCGGCATGGCCGGATCCGAGGCCGCATGGCAGGCCGCAAACCTTGGCGTGCGGGTCGTCATCCACGAGATGCGCCCAAAAGTGGGGACTTTTGCGCATCAAACCGGGCTTTTGGGCGAGATGGTGTGCTCCAACTCCTTCCGCTCGGATGATGACGAACAAAACGCGGTGGGGTTGTTGCATTGGGAAATGCGCCAGGCCAACGGGCTGATCATGCAGATCGCGGATAAACATCGCCTGCCCGCCGGTGGCGCGCTTGCCGTGGACCGCAACCCCTTTGCGCAATCCGTGACGGACGCCTTGATGGCGCATCCCAACATCAGCGTTGAATATGGCGAGATTACCGAGCTGCCCGAAGACGGGCAATGGATCATCGCAACGGGTCCGCTGACTTCTTCCGCGCTGGGACAGGCGATTGCGGCAGAAACCGGTGCCGAGGCGCTGGCGTTTTTCGATGCCATCGCGCCCATCGTTTATTTTGACAGCATCGACATGTCCCAGGCGTGGATGCAATCGCGCTATGACAAGGGTGAGACCGAAGAGGAACGCACCGCCTACCTCAATTGCCCGATGGATCGCGATCAATATGAGGCCTTCATCGACGCGCTGATGGCGGCCGATAAAACCGAATTCCACGAGGGCGAGACGGCGGGGTATTTCGACGGCTGCCTGCCCATCGAGGTGATGGCGGAGCGCGGGCGCGAGACCCTGCGCTTTGGCCCGATGAAACCGGTCGGTCTGACCAACCCCCATCAGCCGGACGTGAAGCCCCATGCGGTGGTGCAATTGCGCCGCGACAACAAGCTCGGCACGCTTTACAACATCGTCGGCTTTCAGACGAAAATGAAATACGGCGCGCAGGCGGAGGTGTTCAAAAGCATCCCAGGCCTTGAAAACGCGAGCTTTGCGCGGCTGGGGGGGATCCACCGCAACACCTTCCTGAACTCGCCGACGCTGCTGGATCAGCAAATGCGGCTGCGCTCAAAGCCCAGCATCCGTTTTGCCGGGCAGATCACCGGTGTCGAGGGGTATGTCGAATCAGCCGCCATGGGGCTTTTGGCGGGGCGTCTGGCGGCCAGTGAAATCCTCGGGGCTGCGCTGGACACCCCCCCGGCCAATACCGCGACCGGCGCGTTGATCACGCATATTTCGGGGGGTGCGGAGGCCAAGACCTTCCAGCCGATGAACGTTAATTTCGGCCTCTTTCCTCCCGTTGAGGGGTTCAAAGGCGGGCGGCGCGGGCGCAAGGACCGATATAAGGCCTATACGGATCGTGCGAAATCGGCCTGGCACGCCTGGTTAAAGGCAGAGGCACTGGACGCGGCATAAGCGACGCGGTTATCATAGGGCATGGCCCAAGGTTATTTAGACAAAGTATATGCGGCGCGTGACCCGGATCATACACGCTCGCTTTATGACGACTGGTCCGGGAGTTACGACGCGGAGGTCGCCAAGAACGGCTACGCCACGCCGGGCCGCTGTGCTGAGGCACTTGCCAAGTACAGCAAAGACCAGACCCAACCGATATTGGATTTTGGCTGCGGCACCGGGCTGTCGGGTCTGGCACTGAAACTGGCGGGCTTTGCTGAAATCGATGGTGTCGATCTGTCTCAGGAGATGCTTGATCACGCCAGAGCCAAGCGCCTTTACCGTCATTTGCAGGCCATCGAGGCGGATGCCCCCTTGCCTTTCAAGCAAGGCACATATCCCGCCATCGCCGCCATTGGTGTGATCGGCGCGGGCGCTGCGCCGATTTCGCTGCTGGATAGGCTGTTGCATGCGCTGGGTCCGGGGGGGATGTTGGTGTTCTCCCTGAATGATCACGCGCTTGAAGACCGTGCCAATGAGGGGCGGATCAATGAATGGACTGATTGCTGTGCAGCCCATTTGTTGTTTTGCGAACATGGGCCGCATCTGCCTGGTATTAACTTGAACTCAAACGTCTACGTGCTTGAAAAGGCGTGACTCTTAGCACAAGGTTTGCACCTTCGCCGACGGGGCCGCTGCATCTGGGTCATGCCTATGCGGCTTGGGTTGCCGCTGATCTGGCGAGCCGTGAACGGGGACGTTTCCAGCTGCGGATCGAAGACATCGACCAGACCCGTGCCCGCGCGGAATGGGAAGCGCAAATCTATCTGGATCTGAGTTGGCTGGGGCTTGAGTGGGAAACACCCGTGATGCGCCAATCGGATCGCCTTTCCGAATATCAGCGCGCGCTGGACCGGCTGTGGCGTGACGGGCTGCTCTATCCCTGCAACTGCAATCGCCGTGACATTCTGAACGCCGCCACTGCGCCACAGGAGGGCGCGGCGCAGAGTTTTGGACCCGATGGGCTGATCTACCCCGGCACTTGTCGCGATAAACCAAGGCCGAAAACCCGCCCCCCAGATCTCGCCTTGCGGCTGGATATGGCGCAGGCCCTGGGACAAGCGCAGTACTGCTTTACGGAAACCGGCAGGGGGCCGGATGGTCAAACTGGCGACATAACGCTGGCGCGGGATCATATCCTGCGAAACACCGGCGATGTGGTTTTGGCGCGGCGCGACATGGGCACCTCTTACCACCTGTCGGTCGTGGTTGATGATGCTGCACAGGGGATCACCACCGTCACACGCGGGCATGATCTGTTTGACGCGACGCAGATTCACATCGTTTTGCAAAGTCTTCTGGGGTTCGACGTGCCGCGATACCATCATCACCGCCTTATCCGGGATGACGCAGGCAAACGGCTTGCCAAACGCGATGATGCGCGCGCGATCCGCACCTATCGTGACGACGGATATTCCGTATCCGACATCAAAACGATGATCGGCTTGGGTTAACCTATAGGTTCCGGCTTCATCAGTTCGCGCTCAACGCCTTGCGATACTTCGGTGTAAAAACACGAACGTCGATTGGTGTGACAAGCCGGTCCGGTCTGGCGTACCTGCAACAGCAGACAATCGCGGTCACAATCCACCCGCGCATCAATCAACTCCTGCACATGCCCGCTGCTCTCGCCCTTGACCCAAAACGCCTGCCGCGAACGGCTCCAATAGGTGACGCGCCGTGTCTCCATCGTGCGCGCCACGGCGTCGCGGTTCATCCAGGCCATCATCAGGACCTCGCCGCTTACGCTGTCCTGCGCAATGGCCGGGATCAAACCAGCACCGTCATATTTGAGTGTGGCAGGATCGAAGGGCTTGAGAGCGTCAGACATTGTGAAAACCTTTTTGCATCTTTGGCACAAGGACTTATGTATGGGTTTGAGCGTTGATGGAAAGAGTTAAGGTAATACATGTCTGGTGAAAACGACCTGATCAATCTTTATTCCGGCCGCATCCTGGCGCTGGCTGCGGATATTCCACATGTGGGCCGGCTTGATGCGCCCATGGCCACGGTCAAGAAACGCTCGCCGCTTTGTGGCTCCGCCATCACCGTTGATATTGATGTGCGCGAGGGCCGGGTCAGCGGTTTCGCCCAGGACGTCAAAGCCTGCGCCCTGGGCCAGGCCGCCGCCGCCGTGACGGGGGGGGCATTGATCGGGCGGACCCTGAGTGAGCTGGAAGCGGCGCGCGATCAGCTGCGCGCGATGCTAAAGGCAAACGGCGCGGTGCCAGATGTCCCCTTTGACGGGTTCGAGGTGCTGCAGCCTGCACGCGAATACAAGAATCGCCATGCCTCTATCCTGTTGAGCATCGAGGGCGCCTGCGAGGCCATGGAGCAGGCATTGCGCGCGGATTGCGCCTGACGGCTGACGTCTTACCAAGACAAAAAAACGCCGCACGTTCCGGACAGAACGGCGGCGCAAGTTAGAGCAATTATCGCGTGGAACCCGGAGACGCGTGTTGAGGAAAACCTCCGTAAGACATCGAACAGGCAGTGTTTGTCTTACACATCATTTGGGGAAAGGACGCACGCCCCTCCGGCGCGAAATCGCAGGCAGAAATCAGATAAACGCAGGCAGATGAAGTCCGACGACGAGCATCACAATCAAAGCGGCCACGCCTGCCGCATCTTGCAACAATGTGGCCTGTGAGCGCGCTGCGATGGATTTGAGTTGTGACATCGTCGACATGGTACTCTCCTCTATTTGTTGCCACTTTGTTCTCATATTCTTAACTCTCTGTAAAGAACTTAATGAGAACATTAGCGAACAAATTGACCGAAAATTCCCTAACCTACTGAAATCAAACGAATCGAATCTTCCTGCCGCATGAGCCACAAAAGCAGCCGCGCAGCCTGCCCCCGGTCGCTTTGGAGGTCGGGGTCATCCGCAAGGAGGCGGCGTGCATCACTTTGTGCAATCGCCATGAGAGCCGCTTGTGTCTCAAGATCGGCGACCTTGAATTTCGGAACACCAGATTGCGCCGTACCGATCACGTCGCCCGCCCCGCGCATGCGCAGATCCGTCTCCGCGATGACAAACCCGTCTTCTGTTTCCCGCAACACTTCCAATCTCTTGCGCCCGTTTTCCGAAAGCGGGGCCTGATACAAGAGCAAACAGGTTGATGCAGCGGTGCCACGACCGACCCTGCCACGCATCTGGTGCAACTGCGCCAGCCCGAAAGTTTCGGCCCGCTCAATGACCATGATCGTCGCATTCGGCACATTCACACCGACTTCGATCACCGTTGTCGCCACCAGAACCTTGGTCTCCCCCGCCTGAAACCGGGCCATGGCCGCGTCCTTCTGGGCGGGTGGCATTTGCCCGTGCACAAGCCCCACAATGCCCTCCCCCAAAGCCGCGCGCAGGTGTTTGAAACGATCCTCTGCAGCGGTCAGATCGAGCACTTCGCTTTCTTCAACCAACGGACAGACCCAGTAACATTGGCTGCCAGATGCAATCACGCTTTGCAGCCGTGCGACCACCTCCTCCATGCGCCGCGTGCTGATTAATGCGGTCTTGATCGGTTGGCGGCCTGCGGGTTTTTCGTCCAGCACCGAGACATCCATGTCGCCATATTGTGCGAGCGACAAGGACCGCGGAATCGGCGTCGCGGTCATGACCAGAACATCGACCGCCTCCCCCTTGCGCCCCAATTCAAGCCGCTGGCGCACGCCAAAGCGGTGCTGTTCGTCAATCACAGCAAGGCGCAAATCGCCAAAAGCCACATCCGCCTGGAACACCGCATGGGTGCCCACCAGAATTTGAATATCGCCCTCTTGCAGCGCCAGCAATTTGGCACGCCGCGCCGCTCCCTTGTCGCGCCCGGTCAGCACATCCAGACCAACGCCTGCGTGCTCGGCCAAGGGCAGCAGGCTCTCAAAGTGCTGGCGCGCGAGAATTTCCGTTGGTGCCATCATGACCCCCTGCCCGCCAGCCTCAACCGCGCGCAACAACGCCATGAAAGCCACCAGCGTCTTTCCCGCGCCGACATCCCCCTGCAACAGCCTGTTCATGCGTGTGAGTGCCGCGAGATCGTCGTTTATTTCCGAAATTGCGCGGCTCTGGGCGCTGGTGGGCTTATAGGGCAAGGCGGCCATGACCTTGCTCTGCAAGTGGCCATCGCCCTGCGTGGCACGCCCCGGTTTGCGCCGCGCCCGGGACCGGGCCAGCGCCAAGGTCAATTGATGCGCAAAGAGTTCATCATAGGCGAGCCGTTCCCGTGCGGGTGCAGTCGCCGATAAATCAGCCTGTGTTGAGGGCTGATGCGCCGCGCGCGCAGCTACCGCAAAATCAGGCCAATGCGCGTGCGCCTTTTGGGCATGATCAATCCACTCTGGAAATTCCGGCACCAGTGCCAAGCAATTGCGGGCCGCTTTGAACATCTGCTTTTGCGTGACACCCGCACTCAGGGGGTAAACCGGTTCAAATTCGGGGATCTTGGCCGCGTCACTTTCTGCCACGATATGATCAGGATGGACCATTTGCGCAAAACCATCAAAGGCTTCGACCTTGCCCGACACAACGCGCCGGCTGCCCTCCGGCAGTGCTTTTTGCCAGTAATCCCCGCGCGCGTGGAAGAAAACCAGTTGAAAGCTTGTGGCTCCGTCCTCGACATGTATTCGATATGCCCCCCCCTTCGTGCGCGACGGGGTGTGTTTTCCAACCGTGACAACGACCGTCAAGGTTGCTGGCAGAACCGCGTCCTTGATCGTCGTTTTGATCCGTCGATCGATGCCCGAATGGGGCAGCGTGAACAGCAAATCGCGCGGTGCCGCCAGACCGAGCGGGTGCATATTGGCCGCAGTCTTCGGCCCGATACCTTCGAGAGATTGCAATTCGCCAAACAGCGGGAACAGCAGTTCAGGCCGCCCGCTCATGCGTCCGCAATCAAAGCAAGCCAGCCGTCCTCATCCAGCGTTTCGATGCCGAGTGCGACGGCTTTCTTTGCCTTTGATCCCGCGCCCGGTCCGGCCACCAGCAAATCCGTTTTAGCCGACACGGACCCTGCAACCTTTGCACCAAGACGTTCAGCGCGTGCTTTGGCCTCTGCGCGGGTCATTTTCTCCAAAGTTCCGGTAAAGACCACGATTTTACCGGCAACAGGGCTGCCTTGCGTGTCAGGGCGTGCCGCGGGTTGCACCGTCAGATGTTTTATCAGCCGGTCGATCGAGTCCCGTTCTGCCTGTTGCACCAGGGTTTGCGTCAAGGATCCCGCCATGACAGCCCCCACACCATCAATTGCGATCAATTCCTCCCAGGCAGAACCTGATTGATCCGCCGCAGCGCGCATGGCCGTATCAAAACTCTCCCAGGTGCCATAATGCAGGGCGATCATATTCGACGCAGCTTCGCCCACATGCCTGATACCCAAAGAAAAAATCAACCGCGACAGAGCAATTTTACGCTTCTCGTCAATGGCGTCAAAGAGGTTGTCGGCGGATTTCTCGCCCCAACCCTCTCGGTTTTTAAGTTGTTGTATCCCGTCACCATAACGGGTGCGGAGCTCAAAGATGTCAGCCGGTTCCCTGATCCAGCCGTCTTTGTAAAACTGCTCGACCTGCTTGGCCCCCAGCCCTTCGATGTCAAAGGCCGCACGTGACACAAAATGTTTGAGTTTCTCAACCGCCTGCGCCGGGCAAATCAAGCCGCCACTGCATCGCCTGACAGCATCGCCTTCCTCCCGGATCGCAGCACTTTGGCATTGCGGGCAAATGGTTGGAAAAACAAAAGGTTGCGCGTCATCCCGGCGTTTTTCCAAGTCAACATCAGCAATTTTCGGGATGACATCACCCGCGCGGTAAACCTGCACCCAATCACCGATGCGAATATCTTTGCCGTCCCTGATGACATCGCCTTTGCTGTCCCGTCCGGCGATATAGTCCTCGTTGTGAAGAGTTGCGTTCGAAACAACCACCCCTCCAACCGTCACCGGGATTAACCGCGCGACCGGCGAGAGCGCACCCGTCCTGCCAACCTGAATATCAATCGCTTCCAGACGGGTCCACGCGAGTTCGGCAGGAAATTTATGCGCCGTTGCCCATCTGGGTGTGCTCGAACGGAAACCAAGCCTTTCTTGCAGCTTCAGATCATTTACCTTGTAAACGACACCGTCGATATCATACCCGAGCGTAGCGCGACTCGTCTCAATGTGCGCGTATTGCTGTAAAAGATCATCCGGTCCCATACACCTTTTGGTCAGGGGGTTTGTCTGAAAACCAAGGCCGGCCAGTCGGTCAATCGCTGCCATCTGCGTGTCGGCGAGAGGTTCTGATGTGATCCCCCAGGCGTAGGCAAAAAACCGCAAGGGCCGGACACGCGTAATCTCTGCATCTAACTGGCGTAAGGATCCCGCGGCAGCGTTGCGCGGATTGGCAAAAACCTTACCACCGCGCTCACGCTGGCGGGCATTCAAAGCGTCAAAATCCGGGTGGGACATATATACTTCGCCCCGCACCTCCAGCACATCCGGCGCACCGCTCAGACGTTGTGGGATATCGGTGATCGTGCGTGCATTTGCGGTAACGTTTTCGCCCACCGCCCCGTCGCCGCGCGTTGCCGCCTGGACTAAATGACCAGATTCATACCGCAGCGACAACGAAAGACCATCGATCTTTGGCTCCGCCGTGTATTCCAGCTTTTCATCAGCGCTTTTTCCAAGGTATTTCCGCACGCGTGCGTCAAAATCAACGATGTCTTCGTCATCAAAGGCATTGGACAGGGACAGCATCGCCACCGCGTGAGTGACTTTGGAAAACCCATCCGCAGGTGCGGCCCCGATTTGCTCAGACGGGCTGTCTGCGCGCTTCAGATGTGGGAAGATCTTCTCGATCGCCACGTTGCGCAATTTCAGAGCATCATAATCCGCATCAGATATCGCCGGATCATCACGGCCATGATAGTCATCATTTGCCTGCCGGAGCAGCTTTGCCAAGCGCGCCAATTCAATTTGGGCGGACGCCTCGTCCATCTTTTCGATATTTTGTAACGACGACAAACTCTGACCCTTTTTTGCTGCCTGTCTTCGTAGATAGGCGCAGGTCAGGATCAGGTCCAGTTGAATTCAGAAACACAGCACGCGCATAGCCGGCTCGATTGTTTCAATGGCGTATTGCGTCCTTAGGCACCAACAGCCAGGCGGTGTGGATCATCTACCTGGCTAGGCTCCGGGTCCCGCAGAACATATCCCCGGCCCCAGACCGTTTCGATGTAGTTCTCACCACCGGTTGCGACACTTAGTTTTTTGCGCAGCTTGCAAATGAAAACATCGATGATTTTTAGTTCAGGCTCATCCATCCCGCCATATAGATGGTTAAGAAACATCTCTTTGGTCAGTGTCGTCCCCTTACGCAGCGACAAAAGCTCCAACATCTGATACTCCTTGCCCGTCAGATGGACCGCCTTATTGTCAGAGCTGACTGTTTTGGCGTCCAGATTGACAGAAATCAGCCCGGTATCGATCACCGATTGCGAATGCCCCTTGGAACGGCGGATGATCGCATGGATCCGTGCAACAAGCTCTTCTCTGTGGAAAGGTTTCGTCAGGTAATCATCCGCGCCAAAGCCGAACCCTTTGATCTTATTCTCGGTATCATCAGCACCCGATAAGATCAGAATGGGTGTCTCAATCCGGGACAATCGAAGCTGCCGTAAAACTTCATGACCATTCATATCCGGCAAATCAAGATCCAGCAGTATCAGATCATAGTCGTACAATTTCGCAAGATCGATCCCTTCCTCCCCAAGATCCGTCGCATAGACGTTCAGATTTGCATGAGTAAGCATTAGCTCAATGCTTTTTGAGGTGGTCGGATCGTCTTCCACTAGAAGTACGCGCATAATAATCTCCGCATCGGATGAACGTTTAACTTGTAGTAACCTTGAACAAAAAAGGTTAACTACACGTTACCGTATCCGGGAAACTTACGTTAACAACTTATGGTTGTCTATATTTTTGTAGCGCCGTCGCTTTCAGAGCATTTTCACCATGCTCAGACACCGCTTTGACCCATTCATGAAACTCATCTTCACTGATCTGATACTTCTTCAACGCGTCACTTTGCGTTATCAAACCATAGGCAACACCGCGCACAACCGCTGCCTTTCGGGATGCAACCCACCGCCTGGTATTATCGGGCGGCAAATCCGCAAGCGTCATGACACTGCCATCCGCTAGCGTTACTGACCGCGGACCATCTACTTTTTTCAGATACATTACTCATACCCATCATTACTAATTTGAACAAACCTTGACCTTATCGGCTTAAAGACCCATGAAGCGCGCTCTTGAGAGTAGTTAGGATTTTCCTATATTTCCTCGAAATACCCGGAGATTTAGATATGCCGCTGGATCACGTGCACCCGTTGAACTCACTTGGCTTTGCCAAATCCCCCGCCGAAACACGCGTGGTCGTTGCGATGTCGGGCGGCGTGGATAGCTCTGTTGTCGCTGCTATGCTGGCCGAAGAGGGCTATGATGTGGTCGGTGTCACGCTGCAACTTTATGATCACGGCGCGGCTCTGGCCAAGAAAGGTGCGTGCTGTGCGGGCCTTGATATTCACGACGCACGGCGGGTCGCAGAGAAGATGGGCTTCCCCCATTACGTCCTGGATTATGAGAACATTTTTAAGGATGCGGTGATTGACGAGTTCGCTGACAGCTATCTGGGCGGTGCAACCCCGGTGCCCTGTATCCGCTGCAACGAGAGGGTGAAGTTCAAGGATCTACTGGAAACGGCAAAGGACCTGGAGGCGGATTGCATGGCCACAGGGCATTACATCCAGCGACATGAGGGAAGCAAAGGTGCCCAATTGCACGCCGCCGCGGACGGTGTGCGCGATCAAAGCTACTTCCTGTTTTCCACCACCCCCGAACAACTCGACTTCCTGCGCTTTCCGCTGGGACATCTGAAATCCAAGGCCGAAACCCGCGCGCTGGCCGCCAAATATGATCTCAGCGTTGCGGATAAACCCGACAGCCAGGACATCTGCTTTGTGCCAAACGGGGATTATGCTTCCGTGATCCTGAAACTGCGCCCGGAAGCCGCTGACCCGGGTGAAATCATCCATACAGACGGGCGCGTTCTGGGACGGCATGACGGCGTGATCAACTATACGATTGGCCAAAGGCGCGGCCTCGGGATTGGCGGGCTTGCCGATCCGCTTTACGTGGTAAAGCTGGACCCGGACACGAAATCCGTCGTTGTCGGCCCCAAAGAAATGCTTGCGACAAGAACAGTGCCCGTACGCGAAATCAATTGGCTCGGCGATGAAGACTTCATGTCCCGAGAAGAATGGCATCTGGCCGTGAAGGTGCGCTCAACCCGCCCGCCGACCGACGCCATCATCCGTCCTCTGAGCGCGACACAAGCCACCGTGGAGCTCGTGACCCCTGAACAGGGCGTCTCCCCCGGTCAGGCCTGCGTCTTTTATGACCCCGACAGCACGCGCATCTACGGCGGCGGCTGGATCCACAAAGGCTGAAAAGCGCGTCATTCACCCAACACGACCACATTGGCGACAAACTGTTTGACCCTCTCAGGGTCAAACGCATGGCGTCAGGCGTAGCCTGTCCTTTTAACAAAAGCACTTGGTCACAAACGCGCCAGAACCGCTTTTGCCGCGCGTAAACCGGGGTCTTCTCCGCCTTCACCAAGGCGCTGCATGGTCACCTCCATCGCCGCCAATTGCGCCTCTGGAGCGCGCAGCAACCCCAAGAGCGCCTCGGCAATGCGGTCAGGCTGACACTCCGGTCCCAGAAAATCGGGGACAACGCGCGTGTCCGACACCAAATTGACCAAGGTGACCGTATCCACCAGCGCCATCGCCTTTATCAACCGAAAGCTCAACCAATTCATCTTATAGGCAATCACCATCGGCGTGCGCGCCGCCGCCAATTCCAGCGACACGGTGCCAGAGGCCGCCAGCGCAATATCGCCAGCCTGGAACGCTGCGCGCTTCAAACGCCCCGCATCCATCAACGACATACCACGCGGATCCAACACTGTCGCGTTCACAGGCCATTTCGACACTTCCGCGCGCACCAGCTCCACAACAGGGGCCGCCGCCGGTACAACCACCTTCAAATCCTCATGCTGCGCTTTGAGCGACGCAATCGACTGCCCAAACACTGAGGCCAAACGCGCAACCTCACCCCGCCGCGATCCCGGCAAGACCAGAAGCATGGGGCCCGTACCGATCTCATGTGCGGCTCGAAACGCCGATACCTCTTCGGGGGTCGCCCTGGGCTCTGCAACCACCGGATGCCCGACAAAATCACACACCATGCCATCGACTGACATCAAGGGCGGCTCAAAGGGAAACAGGGCCAGAACCTGATCGATGACCTGCGCCATCTTTTTCGCACGCCCCGCCCGCCACGCCCAAACCGTGGGGGCCACATAATGCACCGTTCTGATCCGACTGACCGATTTCACACGGCGCGCCACGCGCAGACAAAAGTCCGGGCTGTCGATGGTGATCAACACATCCGGTTTTGAACGCACCACCGCCGCCGCCGTCTCATTGATCCGCGCCATCAGGGAGCGGTATTTCGGCAATATCTCGGCAATCCCCATGACGCTTAACTCTTCCATGGGAAACAGGCTTTGCAGCCCCTGTTCCTGCATGTCCGCGCCGCCAATACCCTCGAACGCAACGTCAGGGCGCAATTGGCGCAACCCTCGCATCAACGCACCGCCCAATTTGTCGCCCGACGGCTCGCCTGCAATGATGAAAACGCGCATCAGGGGCTTTTGCGCGCCCAAAGCACCAAACCCGCCGCATCCGCAGCGGCGATGGTGGCATCGGGTTCCAACAAAATGACCGACCCTGCCTCAACGCGTATCCCCGCAAGGCCCGCAAGGCCCGCACGGGCTGCGGCGGCGATAGTATCGGGGCCGATTGTGGGCATATCGACACGGCGATCCTGACCTGTTTTCGCCTGTTTGACCAAAATGGCCCGCGTCTTTGCGACGCCAGACGGCAAGGTTTCCAAAAGATGATCCGTCCCCCCCAGCGTCTCGATGCCCCAGACTAATCCAGCCCCGACGACACAACCCTGCCCGACATCCAAGGGGGCCAGAGCCGCCAGCACCGCCGCGCCCCGATCCGCATCCAACAGCATCCGCTCATCCGGTTGCACAGCACTCAAAACGCCCTCGCCCACCAGGAGGTCCGCGGCCAGATCCTGCGCCGCCGTTACCTTGAAACCTTGGGCCTCAAACACCGCGATGACCGCGCGCAGCGCCCCGTCATCTCCCGTACTCATCGCCTTCATGATCGTGGGAACCAACGGGAGGGTTGCGCCGTCCAATGCCGAAGGGTCCAGCGGCGGGCGTTCAATCGCCCCGCAAAGGCAGATCTCATCCACCCCGCGCGCCTTCAGATCCGCCAGAAGCGAACCCAGATGTTCCAGACGAAACACGATCTCGGCCTCTAGACCTTCGGGCTCAAACCCCCGCAAGGCGCAGATCAGCGGTGCCACCGGTTGCGCCCCTGCGATCCGTGCGGGCAGCCCCCCGCGTCCTGCGATAAGGGCAAGCATCAGCGCGGCGTCAGAAAATGACGACCGCTGTCGGCCAGAATGAAATCAACGATCTGGCGCACGTAATCGCTTGTGGTTTCCTCTGACAGACGCACTGCACGATCATGGAACGTCCCCTCGCCCTGCGCCAACATCTGAAACGCCGCGCGCAAGGCGGTGATGTCGGAGCGCGCCACGCCGCGCCGCTTCAGCCCGACCAGATTGAGCCCATCGAGTTCGCCCCGCGGAGCCTGCACCAGACCATATGGGATCACGTCATTCGTCACCATCGTGACCGCCCCGATGATCGCCCCGCGTCCGATGCGCACGAATTGATGCACGCCCGACAACCCGCCGACGATCACATCATCCTCCAGCACGCAATGCCCGGCAATCGCCACCGAATTCACGATGATGCAACGATCCCCAATGACCGCGTCATGCGCGATATGGCAGCCCGCCATGAACAACCCATCATCACCGATGCGCGTCACACCGCCCCCCGCCTCGGTGCCACAATTCATCGTCACATGCTCACGGATACGATTGCGTTTACCGATCACCAGCCGCGTCGCTTCGCCCTTGAACTTGAGGTCCTGTGGGATTTCGCCGATGACCGCAAAGGGGAACACCACCGTATCCGCACCAATTTCGGTGCGCCCGGTCACAACCACATGGCTCTTGAGGTGCACACCCGCGCCCAGCGAGACATCCGCACCAACCATGCAAAACGGGCCGATGATGGCCGTTTCATCAATCTGTGCGCCCTCTTCAATTACGGCGCTGGCATGAATGTTGCCCATGCGCTAGCCTAGGTCCATCATCGCGGTGAATTCACATTCCGCCGCCATTTCACCCTCCACCGACGCCACGCCGCCAAAGCGCCAGACCTTGCCGCCGGGCTTGCCACGCAGGGTCTGCAGGCGCATCTCCAACACATCGCCCGGCACGACTTTGCGCCGGAACTTGGCCTTGTCGATGGCCATGAAATAGACCTTCATCTCTTTATCCGCCATCTCCAGCGTCACGCCAACCATGACCGCCGCCGTCTGGGCCATGGCCTCCACGATTGTAACGCCCGGCATGATCGGCAAGCCCGGAAAATGCCCCTGAAAATGGGGCTCGTTCATCGTCACATTCTTGATGCCCATGGCGGAAGCCGTGCCGTCGATATCGACCACCTTATCAACCAGAAGGAAGGGATACCGATGCGGCAGGATGCGCTGGATCATCTGAATATCGGCGCTGGTTTGAGGGCTCGTCATGATAGGGCTCCTTTGGTCCTCAAGGGCTTGAGCATCTGAGTAACAACTCAACCGCGACAGGGCAAGCAAGCGCTGTCTCAGGGTTGTTCGGGTGCCGCAATGCCGTCCCCGAGGACGCTGTCCAGACGCGCGATGGCGGTGCGGGTGATATCGATGGCAGTGGCGCTCAGAAAAATCGACCGCCGCTCCAGGATGACGGCGGCACCGGATTCCCGCATCAGCGTTTCAAGGATCGGTGCTGCCGCATTGAGGAATACAACCCTGCGTCCCTCCAGCGCCACATTCAGGTCTCGCGTCTTGGCGTCCTGCGTGCGCCGCGTCGCCTGCACCTTCTCGTCAAACTCATCGGCAAGCAGTCGGAAATCCGCCGGCGGCAACGTCTCTCGGGTCTCGGTCAGCGCCTTTTCTTCGGCGCTCAAAGCCTCTTCGATCCTGCGGTTTTCCGCGGCAAGTGTTGCGCCGCGCGCCTCGAACTCCTCCACCACACGTTTCCCAAAAGCGCTCTCCGCAAATAAACGATCCGAATCAATGGTCAGGATCGGCGTTTGCACAGGACCGATACGCGTAGATTGCGCTGTGGATTGCCCCCCCCAGATCGACAGGCAGATCAGGAGTGTGAAAAGCGCCGCCGCATGCCGCATCGGATCAGAAAGACGTACTGAGCGTCAGTTCAAACGTCTGGTCCCGGTCGAAATCTTCCTTGACCAGCGCGTCCGTGAAGTTGAACCGCAGCGGGCCTACAGGCGTGTTCCACAGGATCGCAAAGCCGATGACATGGCGGAACGACCCCCCCTCGCCCACGATGTTTCCGCCCGCAACATTCACATCGCTCAGATCCCACAGGTTGCCCACGTCATAGAACAAGCCCCCGGTGATCCCGTATTCCTCTGGCAGACCGAGCGGGAACTCCGCCTCAAAACGCGCCGCCACATAAAGGTTACCGCCAAGCGGATCTTCGCCGCCCGTGGTCAGATCGCGCGGGCCAATCCCGCCGGGCTCAAAGCCCCGGATGATGTTGGTGTTCAGCAAGAAGCGGTCCACGGCCCGGTTTGTCCCCCCCGACCACGACAATGCGCCGCCCTCAAGCGTGGCACGCAGGGTCACTTCTTCGCTCAGCACTTTTGTCTGCCCGACAATGCGACCCGTGGTCTTGATGAATTGCGCATCCCCGCCCAGACCCGCGAAATCCTGGCCGAATTCCAACAAATAGCCGGAATTGGGATCCAGCCCGGTCAGACGGGTATCATAGGTCAACTCATATCCAAGCGAACTGGTCAGCTGCTCGCCCACGGCGATCTCATTGCCAATGACCGGGCCGTTGATCGGTGTGCTGCGAGCCTGCATCTCGGACTCGTCCAGAGTGTAGCGCAACTGGAGACGGGTGTTTTCGGCCACCGGGAAGGTCAGGGAGGGCTGAAACAGGAAGCGCTCGGTGTCATAGGTGGTAAAGGAGCTGTCCGTCTCTGCAATATCCAGTCGCAAACCAAAGGCCAGTTCGCGCCCCAAAAAGGCGGGCTCCACAAAATTGATCCCATAGCGACGCGAATCTTCGGTAGTCTGCACGTTCAATGCCAGGCGCTGGCCCCGCCCGAGAAAGTTCTCTTCGGCAAAGCGAATGGCAAAGCCGATACCGTCGTTGTTGGAGAAGGACGCACCAAAGCTAAAGGATCCGGTTGGGGCCTCCACCACATCGACATCCACAATCACCTGATCGGGCGAGGACCCTTCGCGCGCGTTCACCTCGGCATTTTCAAAATACCCCAACGCCCGGATGCGCTCAGCGGCCTCGCGGATTTCGCGCGGGTTGAACGGGTCGCCCTCGACACTGTTGAACTGGCGGCGGATCACCTGATCCAGAGTGGTCGTGTTGCCCTCCACATCAATGCGCTCAACAAAGATGCGCGGCCCGCGGGTCAGCACATATTCCACATTTAGGCGCAGGTTCTGGTCATCGCGTGTCACGCGCGGCTCGACCCGCAGAAAATCTACGCCATCGCGCAGCGATTGGCGCTCCATGCGGGCGATGTCGGCCTCCAGCAAGGAGGGCGAATAGACCACGCCCGGCTTGATCTTGGCAATGGCGCGGTAGATATCGGACTCCGCCCCCGGCACATCGCTGGTCACGGTAATTTCGCCGAAACGGAACTGCTGGCCTTCCTGAACATCAAAGACCAGGAAATAGGCGTCCCGCTCTTCGGTCAGCTCGGCATTCACGGAATTCGTGCGGAAATCAACATAGCCCCGCGAGAGATAGAAATCGCGCAAGAGTTGCTTGTCGAACTCGATGCGGTCTGCCACCAGCAAATCCGAACGTACAAAGGCACGCAGGAAACCCGCCTGCTTGGTATCCAGAACACGCCGCAACCGGCGATCCGAATAATTGCGGTTACCGACAAAGCTGAGGCGTTCGATTTCGATGTTATCGCCCTCAAAAATCTCGAACACCAGATCGACACGGTTGTCGGACCGGCGGATGATGGTCGGCGTCACCTTGGCCGCAAGACGCCCTTCATTGGCATAGGCATCCGCGATCAACCCCGCGTCGCGCTCCGCCTCAGAAGGATTGAACACGCGCCGCTCATTGGAATTGATTGCCGCGGCGAGCGCTTCATCATCGATGCGCGCATTGCCCTCAAAGCTGATCCGGTTGATCGTGGGGAATTCCACCACCGTGATACGAAGCGAATTGCCCTGCGGGTCGAAATTCACGGATTCAAACAATCCGGACCCGTTCAACCGCTGAAGTGCTGCGTTCAACTGCGCCGCGCTCAGCGTCTGACCCGGAACGATTCCCGCGCGTGTCAGGATCGCTGCATCCCCCACCCGCACGTTTCCGTCGATCGAGACCGAATTCAAAGTGTATTGTTGCGCCAGAACCTGCGTCGCGGGTGCGATCCAAGCCGCTGATAAAACCAGACAAACGCTTCCAAGTTGCAGCGATTGTTTCAGTTTTTTGAATTGCTTAAGCCTTTGCGAGCCGTTGCTCGATGTGCCCTCTGTCATGACCTGCCCCGATCCTCAGATTTTTATGTCTATCTGAGTACCCATTATGGCAAGTGTTGTCAAAACCATGTGGCCAAAAAACCTGCGACAACTACATGAGCGCAACACTCCGGGTTTGCGCCTATCGCGGATTTTTCGATTTAGGGGCCGAAAATACCAGGAAATTCAACCAATGATGGCATTTATCCAAGTCGCCGCCCCCAGGGCCAGCATGATGGTTGTGATATAAAGGACCCGGTCCCCATTGAGTTCCAACAGAAGGCTCAGGCTTTGGTGTCCGCGTTCAATCGTCTGCATCGATCATCTCCAATGGTTCGATTTACAGATTAAAACGTGAATATGGCGTGACTATGACATAATAAAACGGGATCAAGGCATCTTTTAGGCACCAATCAGGGGCAGAAGAGGTCATTCCCCAATGCAAAGACCATCAAGGTCAAAACCGTGGCCAATCCAAAAGTCATCAACACCCGCAGCGCCTTGTCGCTGGGCGGTTTGCCGGTCACGGCCTCATAAGCGTAAAAAACCAGGTGACCGCCATCGAGCGCGGGAACCGGAAAGAGATTCAAGAGCCCAACCGCCGTACTCAGCACCGCAATGAACCAGATGAAGGACTGCGCGCCCTGACTGGCCATGGCACCGGATGTCTGCGCGATACCGATGGGGCCGCTGAGATTGCAGGTGCTGATCGCACCGGTGATCATATGGCCTAGACCCGAAAGCGACCCTTCGATGATGCGCCCGGTCTGGCGCACACCGCTCATCAATGCCTCACCCACGCCGGGGGTCTGTGTGGCGGCCTCAAAGGCCAGCCCACCCGCGATGCCGATGCGCCATTGCGTGGCAAAGCCGCCCTCGGGCTGGGGTTCATCCACGCGTTTGGGTGTGAGCGTCACATCGAGTGTATCGCCAGCGCGCCAGATTGTCAGAGCCAGCGGCGCGCCATTGCCGCCCTCAACCGCCACCTTGAGTTCCGCAAAAGAGAAGATCGGCGCGCCATCAATCGCGGTGATGACATCACCAACTTCCAAACCGGCGCTCAAGGCAGGGCTCTGCGGGCTGACCCCGTTCACCAGCGGCGGCAGGATATAGGCATCCGCAACCCGGCGCTCGGAGCCGTCCCGTCGCACGGTATACTCGAGGATCGCTTCCTGCGGGATCGCATCGATGAAATCCGCATAGGCCTGTGCGTCCTGCGTACTTGGGACCACGGCCCCGTTGATGCGCAGGATTTCATCGCCGACTTCAAGCCCGCGCTGCTCCACCGGCAAGGGGCGCAATTCGCCAACGGCCAGTTGATCACGCGCCACACCGCTGGTCAAAACCACAGCCGCAAAAACAAGGATGGAGAGCGCAAAGTTGAACAGAGGCCCCGCCGCAACGGTTGCCGTGCGCGCCCAGAGGGGTGCGCCGTGCATGGTCGCGCGCAGCCGCACCGGATCATTTGCGGCCTGCGCCATCGCCGCATCATCGCGCCCGGAGGCCGCATTCGCGTCACCGGCAAATTTCACGTAACCGCCAAAGGGGAGTGCTGCGATCTGCCACCGCGTGCCGCGCCTATCCACGCGGGAATAGAGCACCGGACCAAAGCCAAGCGAAAATACATCCGCATGGATACCCGACCAGCGCCCCACGATATAATGACCGTATTCATGGATCGCCACGATCACCGAGAGCGCCAGGACAAACGCCGCAATCGTCCAGATGAACCCGCCAAATTGCGGTATCAACGCCAAAATATCCAAACTTTACCCTGCTCTTTTCTTTGCGACCCTATGGGCCTCCTGCCTTGCGACATGGTCCACTTGCGCGACGTTATCAAGGGTCATGGCGGCATCAATGTGACCGGGCATGCCCGCAACGCTGTCCAGAACATCCTCCACAATGCTTGCCATTTCGTTGAAAGCGATGCGAGCGGCGATGAATTCATCCAGCGCGGTTTCCTTGGCCGCGTTGAAAATCGCCCCCGCCAGCCCCCCGGTTTGCATCACCTCGCGCGCCAGGCGCAGCGCGGGCCAGCGTGTCTCGCAGGGCGCGCGGAAGGTGAAACTCCCGATCCCCGCCAGATCAAGGCGCTCCACCGGTAAGCCACGCCGTTCGGGCCAATGCAGCGCATAGCCGATGGCGTGGCGCATATCGGGCGGCCCCACATGCGCCATCAGGCCCCCATCGACAAATCCAACCATCGCGTGGATCAGCGATTCGGGGTGCACCAGCACTTCGATCTGATCCGGTCGAACACCAAAATATTCACGGGTTTCAATGAGCTCCATAGCCTTATTGAACATGGAGGCGGAATCGATTGTGATCCGCTGCCCCATGTCCCAATTGGGATGGCTGGAGGCCTCATCCAGCGTCGCATGGGCGAGGTCCTCAATGGGCCAGTCGCGAAAGGCACCCCCGCTGGCAGTGATGATCACCCGCTCCACAGACTCGATATCCTCACCGACGAGCGCCTGAAAAACCGCTGAATGTTCGCTGTCCACGGGCAAAAGCCGCGCCTGATGCGCCCGCGCCGTTTCCAGCATCAAGGCCCCGGCACAAACCAGCGACTCCTTATTGGCCAGCGCCAGAATGCCACCGTGTTTGAGGGCTTCAAGCCCCGGTGCCAGCCCTGCCGCGCCGACGATGGCAGACATGGTCCAATCGCTCGGACGCGCGGCGGCCTCAATCAAGGCCTGACTGCCCGCCTGCGCCTCCACGCCAGATCCGGCCAGAGCCGCACGTAAGTCCGACAGTAAATGATCATGCGCGGTGATGGCGATTTCCGCGTTCAGACGGATCGCATCCGCCGCCAGTTGCGCGATGTTTGACGCGCCGGTCAGCGCCACCACGTGATATTCACCCGGCACCCGTGCAACGAGATCGATTGTGTTCTGCCCGATGGATCCGGTCGCACCAAATATGCTGATCCGGCGCATCGCTTAGCCAGACACCACTGGCGCGCCCATCAAAGGGCCGCCAATGATCAATATAAACACTGCTGCTCCCAACATCCCGTCAAACCGATCCAGCAGACCACCGTGGCCGGGTATCAGGTTCGAGCTGTCCTTGACCCCGACGCGCCGCTTGATCGCGCTTTCGGCGATATCGCCCATCTGGCTGGCCATGGAGACGGCGACCGATATGCCGATCAGCTGCGCCCCTGCGCCGGTATTGGCCATGAACACGGCCCCCACAAGTGCTGCACCAACCCAGCCGAAGCCAGTGCCGGACCATGTCTTCTTGGGGCTGACACGCGGCCAGAATTTTGGCCCGCCGATCATGCGGCCCGCGAAATACCCCACCACATCCGTGACCACAACGACCAGCACCAGCCATAGCATCCAGTGAAAGCCCAGATCATCGCGCACCGACATCATACCGTAACCGGCCAACAGGACCATGACGGAAAACATCATGTAGATCGTCCTGAACTGGCGCAATTGACCAAAACCAACCAGCGCCGCCGCCAGCAATATCGGCAGGGCAAAGCCGATGGGCAGGTAAATCGCCACAAGTGTCGCAGCACCTGTAATGCCCCCCAACTGTATCGCCTTGCCCGAGCCTGCGCGCAGCATGATCGCCAGTTCCCAGATCATCAGCCCGCATATCGCTGCCACCATCACGTGGAAAATATGGCCCCCGACCCAAACACCCCAGAGGCCGAAAACCACCATCGCCGCCCCGGAGCCCAGGCGCGCGGCAAGATCGGACCATTTTTCGGGCATCGCCATTATCCGCGCACGCCGCCGTAGCGCCGCTCGCGCCCGCCGTAAGCCGCGCAGAGCGTTTCAAATTCCTCGCCGGTGAAATCCGGCCAGAGCGTATCGACGAATTCATATTCCGAATAGGCCGACTGCCAGAGCAGAAAATTGGAAATCCGCGCCTCACCGCTGGTGCGGATCACCAGATCAGGATCGGGCAAAACATGCGTATCCAGATAGCGCGGCAGGGTTTCTTCGTCCACGTTCTCGGGCAGCAACCGTCCCGCCGCCACATCCTCTGCGAGGCGTTTGGTGGCGCGCGCCACCTCATCGCGCCCGCCGTAATTCAGGGCAATCGTCAGATGGACGCGGGTGTTTTGCGCGGTCACGGCCTCCAGATCGTTCATCATGGAGATCAGCTTGTCATCCAGCCGCAACCGATCCCCGATAAAGCGCACCCGCACGCCCGAGGTGATCAGCGCGCGCGTTTCCTTGACAATGTAACGGCGAAACAGGCTCATCAACCCGGCGACCTCTACCTGCGTGCGCTTCCAGTTTTCAGTCGAAAAGGCAAAGATTGTCAGGTAATCAACGCCGATGCGCGGGCAACTCTCAACGATTTCGCGCACCCGTTTTGCGCCAGCGTGGTGGCCATAAAGACGCGGGCGTCCGCGCTGTGTCGCCCAGCGGCCGTTGCCATCCATGATGATCGCAACATGTCGCGGACATCCGTCGATCAGGTTGAGTTTCGCTTGGGGCATACCTGCCATTATCTTCTCCTGCTGCCCACTCGCCTGTGTCAATATAGACAGCCCGTTACCCAACGGTAAATCGCTTTTACACGTAGAACGTGGCTAATTCATAGCGTTTCAGGTAATAATACGTCGCAATATAAGACCTTATCGACCACAGGTCGGCAGAATTGCAACGCCTTCCCGCTCAGACCTGCATGATTTCGCCTTGCTTGGTCTCCAGCATTTCATCCACTGACTTGATCGCGCGGTCGGTGATTTCCTGCACTTCGCCCTCCCAAATCTTCTGATCGTCCTCGGAAAGCCCGTCCGATTTGGCCTTTTTGATCTGATCCATGCCGTCACGGCGCACATTGCGCACGGAAACGCGCGCGTTTTCGGCGTAATGGCCCGCAACCTTGGTCAACTCACGGCGCCGCTCCTCGTTCAACTCCGGGATCGGCAGCATGATGATCGTCCCATTAAGCTGCGGGTTGATCCCCAGACCGCTTTCGCGAATGGCCTTTTCGACCTTGCTGACCAGCCCCTTGTCCCAAACGTTGATCGTGACCATGCGCGGCTCTGGCACGTTCACCGTGCCGACCTGATTAATCGGGGTCATAGAGCCGTAAGCATCCACCATCACCGGTTCCAACATGGAGGCCGAAGCACGCCCGGTGCGCAATGAGGCAAATTCCGTGCGCAGATTGGCCATTGCCCCATCCATCCGGCGTTCCAGGTCATCGGTGTCGAGCATAAAGTCGTCTGACATAACATTTTCCTGCCACAAGTTTCTGAGGTGCCGACGCGAGGACACCGTGGTTAGCGACCTTATAATTCAGGATGATCGCGAAAGGCCAGCGCGAGTTGTAAGGGTTTGTGACACCCCGGCTTCCTGAATTCCCGTCTTATCCCTGGACCCGCGTGTAAGTCCCCTGCCCGGCCAATATCCCCTTGAACCCGCCCGGCTCATCCAGAGAGAACACGATGATCGGCAGGTTGTTATCACGCGCCAGCGCAATGGCGGAGGCATCCATCACCCCCAGGCGCTTGGCCAGAACGTCGTCATAGCTGACCGTGTCATAGCGTTTGGCATCTGCGTGTTTGACCGGGTCCTTGTCATAGACACCATCGACCTTGGTGCCCTTGAAGATCGCCTCGCAGGACATCTCATTGGCGCGCAGCGTCGCCGCCGTATCCGTGGTGAAATAAGGGTTGCCGGTTCCGGCGGCAAAAATGCAGACACGCTTTTTTTCCAGATGTCGCACGGCGCGGCGGCGAATATAGGGCTCGGCGACTTCATTCATGGTGATGGCCGAAATCACGCGTGTATGGATGCCAAGCCCCTCAAGCGAGGACTGCATGGCCAGCGCGTTCATCACCGTGGCCAGCATCCCCATGTAATCCGCCGTGGTGCGCTCCATGCCCTGCGCGGAACCTTGCAGGCCGCGAAAAATATTGCCGCCCCCGATCACCATGCAAATTTCGACGCCCAGATCATGCACCGATTGGACTTCGCGCGCGATGCGCTCGACCGTGGGCGGATGCAGGCCAAACCCCTGATCCCCCATGAGCGCCTCACCGGAGATTTTCAGCATGACCCGTTTGAAGGCCGCAGGTTGGTCTGTTTCTGTCATGGGGGCGGGCTCCTGAGGCGCGGGGTTTCGTTTGGCCGCAAAATGTCGCAAAAGCGGGCGGACTTCAATGCATCCTGACAGGAGCGCGCGCAAAAATGACATCCACAGGCGATCAAACCCTGCAGGGGCTGCTCAAAACCCTGTCGCGCGAGCGTCCGGTACTGATTGCGGGGCCGACCGCCTCCGGAAAATCCGCGCTGGCGCTGGAAATTGCCGCGCGCCATGGGGGTGTCATCGTCAATGCCGACGCAAGCCAGGTCTATGACTGTTGGCGCATCCTGACCGCGCGCCCCTCCCCAGCCGAAGAGGCCGGTGCGCCGCATCGGTTGTACGGGCATAAAAGCGCGCGCGCGCCCTATTCCACCGGGCATTGGCTGCGGGAGGTCTCCGCGCTGTTGGAGGGGGAACACCGCCCCATCATTGTCGGGGGCACCGGTCTCTATTTCACCGCCCTGACACAAGGCCTCGCCGATATCCCCCAGACACCTGAGGCGATCCGCGCGCAGGGCGATGCCATGGAGATGCAGGCGCTTCTGGACGCGCTTGATCAGGAAACGAGAACCCGGATCGACATTGCCAACCGCGCGCGGGTGCAACGCGCCTGGGAGGTGCAGCGCGCCACGGGCCGCAGCCTGATCGAATGGCAACGCCAGACCCCGCCCGCCATATTGCCCACGGCACAGGCCGATACGGTCGTGATTGATACAGACAGGGACTGGCTCAATACGCGCATAGAAATGCGTATCGACCAGATGATTGCGGCGGGGGCCGTGGAAGAAGCGCGCGCCGTCCAGCCCGATTACGACCCGACCCTGCCCGCGCACCGCGCCATTGGTGCCCCGGAACTCATGGCGCATCTGCGCGGCGAAATTTCGCTCAAAGAGGCCTGCCAGCGCATCAATATCGCCACGCGCCAGTTCGCCAAGCGTCAAAGGACATGGTTTCGCTCCAAAATGAGCGATTGGCCGCCTTTCAGCGCCCGTTCACAGCAATGATACTTGCATATATTAAACTGCTGTTAACTAATTTGATGGTTAATTTATGATAATTTTGTCTCAAATGTGATGCGTCACGGGAGAAACTCATGCACCAGGGCGCGCTGTCGATCATGTCGCTGTCTCAACTGAGCAAAGGTCAGGACTGGCGTCTCTCGCTGGCCCATGACCGCGCGGAGCATCTGGTGATCTGGATCACGCGCGGACAAGGACGCCTGCTGCTGGATGGGCAACGTTTCGGTGTCGGGACCCATAACGCAATCATCATCCCGTCGCGCGCGCTTTTCGCACTCGATCTTGGCAGACAGGGCGTCGGTCAGGCGGTCGTCATCCCGGAGGCGACGGAATTGACAGTGCCGCAGGTGCCGCGCCTGCTGCGCATCCGGGACGGCAATGTGATGAACGAACTGACCACCCTGATTGATGCGGCCACGCGCGAACAGATCAGCGGCAAACCACTGCGGGCGCAATCCATGGACGCTTATGGTGCGTTGATCGCCGTTTGGGTGCATCGCCAATTGGCGCTTGATGAGCATGCCGCAGAACGCCGCCGGGCGGGCGTGCGCTTGTGTGCGGCCTATTGCAAGCGGATCAGCACCTATTTCGCCGAGCCGATGACGATGGCAGATCATGCCGATGCCCTTGGCGTGACACCGACCCATCTGACGCGGGCCTGCAAGGCGGCGATGGGCAAGACGGCGGCGGATTTGCTGACGGAGCGGATCTTATATGAAGCACGATGCCTGCTCGCGACCACAAAAGTACCCGCCCAGGATATTGCGCGTCATCTCGGCTTTGGGAGTGCGGCCTATTTCACCCGCTTCATGCTGCATCACACCAAAGCCACACCGACCGCTTTGCGCAAGGCCTCAAGACCGTTGGAGGTTGCGGCCTGAGGCAGCACCCGCCCGCTTGCGCACATCCATTTGCGACCTGTTCATGCCGCAAACAGACAACCAAATGATCGCCGATGCATTGACGCTGGGCGTGAAACCGTGCCTGATGGGCGCGCAATACAAAGCAAGGATCCGCTTGGGTTCCGAAAACCGGTGTGATCAACGCACCAGAGCCTGACAACAGGGGCACAAATGGGACTATTCATACTCAGACGGCTGAGTGTCATGGTATTGACGGCGCTTTGCCTGACCTTCGTGGTCTTCTGGCTGACGAACCTTTATCCAAACCTCGAAAAACTCGCCAAAACCCAAGGTAACTTCCGCATGTCCGATGAGGCCGTGACCAGTTACCTCGGCAAGAACGGATATCTGCAACCGCTGCCGGTTAAATTCGGTCAATGGCTGGGCGTCTTGCCGGGCTGGACGCTGGACACTGACGGGGTGATGACGGGCAAATGTTTCGATGCGAACACAGCCGAACAGGAGCGCCGCGAATTTTGTGGGATCTTGCAGGGCGACTGGGGGCAATCCACCGTTTTCAAGGATGAGGTCGGCTCGATTGTCGCCACCCGTCTGGGGCTGACGGGCAAGCTGATGTTCTTTGTGATGATCGTGATGGTGCCGATGGCGCTGCTGATCGGGGTGCTGGCGGGGATGCGGGAGGGCTCAAAGCTGGACCGCTCGCTCTCCACCTTCTCGATCGCCTCCACGGCGACGCCTGAATATGTCTCGGGCGTCATTTTCATCGCGGTCTTTGCCTCCTCCGCCTTTGGGCTGAAATGGTTCAAGGGCTCGGCGACCTCCGCCATGGAGAGTGTCACATTTGAGAATTTCACCCTGCCGGTGATCACCATCGCGCTTTATGGCATGGGATATATCGCGCGGATGACACGCGCCAGCATGACCGAGGTGATGACCGCGCAATACATCCGCACCGCCCGGCTCAAGGGCGTGAAATTCTCCGACATCGTCCTCAAACACGCGCTCAGGAACGCGCTGATCGCGCCCTTCACGGTGATCATGCTGCAATTTCCCTGGCTGCTGAACGGCGTTGTGATCGTGGAGACGCTCTTTAACTACAAGGGCTTTGGCTGGCTGCTGGTACAGGCCGCCTCCAATAATGACATCGAATTGCTGCTGGCCGTTTCGGTCGTCTCGGTGATCGTGGTGCTGGTGACGCAGCTGATATCGGATATCGGCTATGTCTACCTCAACCCACGCATCCGGATCGCATAAGGGAGGGCTGGTTCAATGGAAGAACTCACCTGGGGGGCCATTTTTAGCCGCATGTTCATGCAGCTCGGCCCCGTCTGGATCGCGCTGGTCGTGCTTTTTGCCGTCTCGATCATCTATAAACGCCGCCTCGGCCTTTACGGCAAACTTTTTGACAGCACGATCGGGATGATCGGTTTCGCGCTGGTCATGTTCTGGGTCTTTGTCGGCATCTTCGGCGGCCCACTGGATATGCTGGTGACCCATGACCCGCTCAGCCAGGTCTCGGGGATGAAAAACAAACTCCCCGGCACCCCGATGCGCGGCGCACAAGAAGGCGAATATGCCTATTTCCTGCTCGGCGGAGATAACCTCGCGCGCGACGTCTTCAGCCGCCTGATCAAAGGTGCCTGGGTCGTGGTGCAGATCGCGCCCGTTGCCACGCTCTTTGCCTTTATGGTCGGGATCACGCTGGGCCTGCCGGCGGGATATTACGGCGGGCGTCTGGACACGGTCATTTCGTTTCTGGCCAACCTCATCCTCGCCTTCCCGGTGATCTTGCTGTTCTATCTGCTGGTCACGCCGGAAATCGTGCTGACGGGCATCCCCAACTACATGGCGCTTTTCCTCTTCGTATTCCCGCTGATATTCATGTGCATCCTGCTGAACTCGCGCTATTATACGCAGCCAAAGGTGCGCACACCGCTTCTGCTGGTGGTGCTGACGGGGCTGGGCTGGCTCTATCTGTCACTGGTCTCGAGCAATGGCGCGGTAGTGGCGACGCCGACCTATGTCATCCCCGGCATTCCCGCGAGCTTTGATCTTTTCGACATTGATCCGGGCATTCTGGTGGTCTTCGTCTCCGTCGTATTCGTCAATTCGCCCACGGTCTTTCGGATCGTGCGGGGCCTCGCGATGGACATCAAAACGCGTGACTATGTGGCCGCCGCCCAGACCCGCGGCGAGGGGCCCTGGTACATCATGCTCTGGGAAATCCTGCCCAATGCGCGCGGGCCGCTGATTGTCGATTTCTGCCTGCGCATAGGCTATACTACCATCCTGCTCGGCACTTTGGGCTTTTTCGGGTTGGGGCTGGAATCTGAAAGCCCAGACTGGGGTAGCACCATCAACGCGGGGCGTCGTTTGCTCGCGCTTTATCCGCATGCCGCGATTGCACCGGCGCTGGCGCTTTTGACGCTGGTGTTGGGGTTGAACCTGCTGGCCGATGGGCTGCGCGAGGAGAGCTTGCGCGATTGATAAAAGTCGGACCGGTTCCCGGTCCGGATGAGTATTTTTGGCCAAAAGAAGCAAAGCGCGACTGATCGGCCCTCCTCAAGGACAACACCATGCCAACAACCGACTATGACGGGCCCATCCTTGAAATCGACAAGCTGTCGATTTCCTTTTTCACGCGGTTGCGCGAAATCCCCGCCGTGATGGATTTTTCGGTTCATGTGCAACCGGGCGAAGCGGTCGGGCTGGTGGGCGAATCGGGATGCGGCAAATCGACTGTGGCTTTGGGTGTCATGCAGGATCTGGGCAAAAACGGGCGTGTTGTCGGCGGGTCGATCAAGTTCAAAGGCCAGGACCTCTCCCAGATGAGCCGTGATGAATTGCGCGCCATTCGCGGCTCGGAAATCGCGATGATCTATCAGGAGCCCATGGCCTCGCTGAACCCTGCGATGAAGGTCGGCAGGCAGTTGATGGAAGTTCCGATGATCCATCAGAACATGAATGAAAAGGACGCGCGCGCGCGCGCCTTGCAGGTCGTCACCGATGTCAAACTCCCCGACCCCAAACGCATCCTGAACGCCTATCCGCATCAGCTTTCGGGCGGGCAACAACAGCGCATCGTGATCGCCATGGCGTTGATGTCTGAACCCTCGCTCTTGATCCTGGATGAACCCACCACGGCACTTGATGTGACGGTGGAGGCCGCCGTGGTCGAACTGGTCAAGGATCTGGGCAGGAAATACGGCACCTCCATGCTCTTTATCTCACATAACCTCGGTCTGGTGCTGGAAACCTGCGACCGGATTTGCGTGATGTATTCCGGGGAAGCGGTGGAGCGCGGTGCCATCGGGGATGTGTTTGACAAGATGCGCCATCCCTATACGCAAGCTCTGTTCCGCTCGATTCCCCTGCCGGGTGCGGATAAAAACGCGCGCCCGCTGGTGGCGATCCCTGGCAACTTTCCCCTGCCCCATGAACGGCCTCAGGGGTGTAATTTCGGACCCCGTTGTGATTATTTTGAAGCGGGGCGTTGCGATGACCGGCCGATGCCGATGTTTCAGCTGAATTCCAAAGAACTGCATGAAACACGCTGTGTCAAATTCGACGAGATCGACTGGGACGCGCCGCTGGAACTGGCCGCCGTCAAGACCAAGGGCGAGATCGGCGATGTCGTTCTCAAGATGGATAACCTCAAGAAATACTATGAGGTGGCGGGCAACGCGCTCTTTGGCGGGGGCAGCAAAAAGGTCGTGAAGGCCAATGAAACCCTGAGCTTTGAAGCGCGCGAATCCGAGACATTGGCCATCGTGGGCGAATCCGGCTGCGGCAAATCCACCTTCGCCAAAGTGTTGATGGGCCTGGAAACCGCCACTGAGGGCAAAATCCTGCTGGGCAACCGCGAAATTCAGGACATCCCCATCGAGGCCCGCGACACCAAGACGATTTCCGAGGTGCAGATGGTGTTTCAGAACCCTTTTGACACGCTGAACCCCTCCATGACCGTGGGGCGGCAAATCGTGCGGGCGCTCGAAATATTCGGCATTGGCGATTCGGATCAGGCGCGCCAGAGCCGGATGCTGGAACTGCTCGATCTGGTGAAGCTGCCCCGCGAATTTGCCCGTCGCATGCCGCGCCAGCTCTCGGGCGGACAAAAACAACGCGTCGGCATCGCGCGCGCCTTCGCGGGGGATGCGCGTATTGTGGTGGCCGATGAACCGGTCTCCGCACTCGATGTATCGGTGCAGGCCGCCGTGACCGATCTGCTCATGGAAATCCAGCGTGAACATAAAACCACGCTGCTGTTCATCAGTCATGATCTGTCCATCGTGCGCTATCTCAGCGACCGCGTCATGGTGATGTATCTGGGGCATGTGGTCGAATTGGGCACCACCGATCAGGTCTTTGCCCCGCCTTATCACCCCTATACGGAAGCGCTTTTGTCGGCGGTGCCGATTGCGGATACATCGGTGAGAAAGAAGCGCATCGTGCTGGACGGGGATATTCCATCGGCCATGAATCCGCCCTCGGGGTGTCCGTTTCAAACCCGGTGCAACTGGAAAGCGCAAGTTCCGGGCGGGCTTTGCGAAAAAGAGGTTCCGCCCGTCCGCATGCTCGCAGGGAATCATCAGATCAAATGCCATCTGAGCGACGAAAAGCTTGCTGAAATGGAACCGGTTATCGAAGTAGGCGTCGCGGCGGAGTAAAAAACGATGGCGGGCCAAGCACCCCAGTGCGGCGACCTTAGGCGCGACCACAATCCACTTCGTTTGGTCAGAATGGTATTAACATCAAACAGAAGACCAGCCGCGACGCGATATCAGCCCGGCGCCCCTATGGCCCGGCGATAATTTTCACGTAATTACGTGTTTCCTTGAAAGGCGGTATGCCACCGTGTTTCTTCACGGCACCGGGTCCGGCATTATAGGCCGCCAAGGCCAATGGCCATGATCCAAATTCGCGAAACTGCGCTTTGAGATAACGCGCACCCCCTTCGAGGTTCTGTTCGGGGTCCAGCGGGTTGACGCGCAGGCTGCGCGCGGTGCCGGGCATCAACTGGGCAAGGCCCAATGCGCCTTTGTGTGATTTTGCCGAGGGGTTCCAGTTGGATTCCTGTTGCACCAGGCGCAGAAAGAGGTTTTCCGGCACGCCGTGCTTGCGCGCCGCACGCTTGGCCATCTCCAGAAACTCGCCACGATACGCCCCCTCATATGCCGGGTTGCCCCATTTGCTGGGCGTGTAGACCGTTGGCGGTTTGAGCCTGACGGAGTTGTTATACTGCCCCGCCGCACGCGTATCCAGAACGCGCTTTTGCGAGGAGAACAGCTTGGCACGGTTCTTGCTGGACACCGTCTGGGCTTGCACCGGCACGCTCACGGCGATGAACGCCGCCATAAACGCACCGCAGCACGTCAATTTGCCCCAAGTCTTGCACAATTCCCTCATCACATTCCCCGATACCCTGAAAACACATAGGATTCCAGCATTTTGAACCGGACAAATGATTGTTCAACCCCAGGCATAGTCGTGTTTAATTCCCCTCGCCCGGTGTATAGGGTCGGGGCATTCGAATTTTTCGGGATTCGCACAGCAGCACGAGGTCAAAGGGGGCACCATGGCAGGCTCAGTCAACAAAGTAATTCTCATCGGCAATCTGGGGCGTGACCCGGAGGTCCGCAGCTTTCAGAACGGTGGCAAAGTGTGCAACCTACGCATTGCGACCTCTGAGACCTGGAAAGACCGCAATAGCGGCGAGCGCAAAGAGCGCACGGAATGGCATTCGGTGGCGATCTTCCAGGAAGGGCTCGTGCGCATCGCCGAGCAATACCTGCGCAAAGGCTCCAAGGTCTATATCGAAGGCCAGCTTCAGACCCGCAAGTGGCAGGACCAATCCGGTCAGGACCGCTATTCCACCGAAGTCGTGCTGCAAGGCTACGGCGGCACGCTGACCATGCTGGATGGTCGCGACGGCGGCGGTAGCGGTGGCAATTATGGTGGTAACGACGGCGGTGGCTCGATGGGGTATGACGACCGCGGCGGTGGCGGCGGGGGCAGCAGTTCGGGTGGCGGCAACCAGGCCCCTTCGCGCGATCTGGACGATGAAATCCCGTTCTGATGAACCGGCAGTCCGGCCGCTGACCCCGGCGGACCGGCACGATCTCGTTTCACTCTACGATGCGCTGACGCTTGGGCCGAAAACGGCCCGGCCCAAACAAATCGCTGAAATCATGGCGCATCCGGGCACCTCGGTTTTCGGGGCTGAGGTTGACGCGCGTGTGGTCGCAATGGCCACACTGCACGTTCTGCCGAACGCGACCTTTGGCGGGCGGCCCTATGCGCTGATCGAAAACGTGGCGACTGAGCAGGCCTTCCGCCTGCGCGGGCTTGGACGCCACGTCATGCAGGCCGCAATCAACACGGCCTGGGACCAGAATGCGTATAAAATCATGCTGATGACCGGCCAGAAACGCGGCGCGCAGGGCTTCTATCAGGCGCTGGGATTTGACAGCGAGGATAAATTCGCCATGGTCCTGCGACGCCCCTAGGGTCGCGCGCGCAGGGCGTCGTGCAACACGTCACGGACCGCGTCCCCCGGCACATCCGACGTGATGAATGCCTCACCGATGCCGCGCGACAGGATAAACCGCAACCGGCCTTGCTCGACCTTCTTGTCCTGCCCCATCAGATGCAACAGACCTTCCGCATCCGGCAGATCGCCGGGGATATCGGCGATATCGGTTTTCATGTCCATGCCCCTGAGATGCGCCCGCACGCGGCTGGGATCTTCCTGTGAACAAAGCCCCAAACGCGCCGAAAGTTCAAAAGCCAGCGCGCAGCCCACGGCCACGCCTTCACCGTGCAGCAACCGGTCCGAATATCCCGTGGCCGCTTCCAGCGCATGTCCGAAAGTGTGGCCAAGGTTCAAAAGCGCGCGGTCCCCGTGTTCCTTTTCATCACGGGTGACGATATCGGCCTTCATCTGCACCGACCAGCGTACAGCCTCGACGCGTGCGGCCATATCCCCCGCCGCCAGTGCCGGCCCTTGCGCTTCCAGCCAGTCGAAAAATGCCGCATCCCCCAGCAAGCCGTATTTCACCACTTCGCCGTAACCGGCAAGAAAATCGCGCGCGGTCAGCGTTCCCAAAACGCTTGTATCCGCCAGCACCAGCGAGGGTTGATGGAAGGCCCCGATCAGGTTTTTACCCTGCGCTGCGTTGATGCCGGTCTTGCCGCCAACAGAACTGTCCACCTGCGCCAAAAGCGATGTGGGGATCTGCACAAACCGCACGCCGCGCCGCAAAATGGCGGCGGCAAATCCCGCCAGATCGCCGATGACACCGCCGCCAAAGGCAATCACAATATCGCCGCGCTCGACGCGTTGATCCAGCAACCACCCCACGGCACGTTCCAGCGGTGCCCATGATTTGGTCGCCTCGCCTGCGGGGAGCGCCAAAGCCTGCGCCGTGATCCCTTCGGCCGCCATACCCGCCTTCAGCGTTTCAAGATGCAGAGCCGCCACCGTCTCATCGGTCAGGATCGCAACCTTGGGACGGGAAAGAAGCGGCGCGATATGTGCGCCCGCCACAGCGACAAGACCCGGCCCGATGCGCACCTCATAGGCGCGCCCCGGTAAATCAACGTTTACGGTTTCAAGCATCCGGGCCTTCCAAGACATCTGGTCGCGTCAATAAAACCGACGCCACACGTTTCGCCATATTCTCAAGCGATACCGGCGGCGCACAGGACACGCGCAAATCGGCCTTGGCATATTCCGGCACGCGCTTGGCATAAAGTTCCGCGAGGGTCGCTTTGGGATCAGCGGTTTGCAAAAGCGGGCGCGTGTCGCGGTGACGCACACGGCTCCACAACAACTCCAGTTCCGCATCCAGCCACACCGCAACACCGCTGTGCGAAATATTGGCGCGGTTCTCGGGTGACAAAAACGCCCCGCCCCCCGTGGAGAGCACACATTTGCGATCCTGCAAAAGCCGGTGGATGACCTCAGTTTCGCGCGCGCGGAAAAACGCCTCCCCGTCACGGGCGAAAATTTCCGGCACGCTCAT
This sequence comes from Roseobacter fucihabitans, assembly GCF_014337925.2. Classification (NCBI taxonomy): domain Bacteria; kingdom Pseudomonadati; phylum Pseudomonadota; class Alphaproteobacteria; order Rhodobacterales; family Roseobacteraceae; genus Roseobacter; species Roseobacter fucihabitans. The sequence goes on from NZ_CP143423.1 coordinate 2,356,007, forward strand.
ATTGGCCGCCGCTTCGATCTCCAAATCCGAATCAAGAAAGCTCACATTCAGCAATTGCGCCAGCGTACGCCCCACGGCGGTCTTGCCCGCCCCCATCATTCCAACCATCACAACGGTTTTTTTCAGCACATATGGGCGCGTCTGGGCCTCATTGGCCACGGATTGCTGAATTTCGCTCATAATTCTCTGAATGACGTGATATTGCTCGAAAGGCCATATATAAGTTGCGAAAAATCGGCAGGCAATCAAGGCAGACTTTATAATGTCGCGCGTATTCAAATTTCTGGCCTATCTCATCGTCATCGCCCTGATCGGGCTGGTGGGATATGCCTATATCGGTCCCTATTTCGGGGCTGATTTTTCGCCCCCCCAAAACGAAGTGCGCGTGCCTGTAACGCTGGATGCCAATTAAACCCATTGCATATGTCGCCGTGCTGACCCTGAGCGCGATGCTCACGCCCGTGCTCGGGGCTATGGGGGTGCGTGCAAGCGAACCCCTCTCCGTGATCGACTGGGTGCAGCAAAACCCGGATCAGCCTGCGATCACATCCGTCGCCATGCCGCGCACCGAGCCCGCGGTGGCGCAATCGGGGCAAATCCCGCAGGTAAGTGTCGAACCGCTCAAGGGTGACGCGTTGCGCATTATCGGTCTGGTGCCCTCGCGCGTGACCGGGTTGGGCGAAGACATCTGGCGCGGCAGCGACCCCGCGGAGTTAAGCGCCAGACTATTGAACCTGCCTGAGTTTCAACTGCCCGCAGCACAGGCGCTTTTGTATACCGTGCTGCTCACCGAGACCCGTGGCCCCGGAAATGACGCGGCCGCCGAAGATCTCTTTACCCTCGCACGCGTGTCGGCTTTGCAGCGGTTTGGCGCGCTTGATCCCGCGCTGGCCCTCATCGAACAGGCCGGCGTGACGCGCGACAAGGCTCATTTCGCGACCTATATGGATGTGGCACTTCTGACTGGCCAGGAATGGGCTGCCTGCAATATTATAGGCGCGCAGCTGCACCTCAGCCCCGGCATGGCGCATCGTATTTTCTGCGCGGCGCGCAAGGGGAATTGGTCTACGGCGGCGCTGCTGTTTGATACCGCAAGCGCCCTTGATGTGATCTCCAAAGAGGAAACCGCGCTGCTGGATCGCTTTCTGCACCCGGAATATTTCGAAGGCCTCGCACCTTTGCGCCCCCCTTCTCCGATCACACCGCTCTTGTTTCGCCTGCATGAGGCGATTGGTGAGCCGTTGACAACCCGGCTGCTGCCGCGCGCTTATGCCGTCGCGGACCTGCGCGACCTGGCGGGCTGGAAGGCGCAGTTGGAAGCCGCCGAGCGCCTGGCGCAAAGCGGTGCCTTGCCCGAAAACCGCCTGCTCGGGCTCTATACCGAACGTCTGCCCGCAGCATCCGGTGGCATTTGGGACCGGGTTGAGGCGATCCAGCAGTTGGATACCGCGCTGGACACCGGGTCCGCGAAGGCGGTGAACAAGACGCTTGTGAATGCCTGGAACGCCATGCAGGACGCTGGTTTGGAGACCGCCTTTGCCGGGATTTTGGCCGAACGGCTTCAAGGGTTATCCCTGAGCGGACAGGCCGCACAGATCGCAGAGCGGCTGATCTATCTTTCCCCTCTCTACCGCGACGCCCGCTATCCCGAGGTGGCACCGCTGGTGCAGGCGGTGGCCACGGGGGATCCGTCGTTGATCACATCGGACGATTTGTTCGGGCAGGCGATCATTGAGGGGTTCAAACCGGATGCGGCGGATGCCCGTCTCATCACCATGGCCAAACAAGGCCGGGAGGGCGAGGTCATTTTGCGTGCGCTGGCCTTGTTGCAAGAGGGTATTGAGGGAGATGCCGGTGCCTTGCGCAAAGGCTTGGGCACCCTGCGCGCCTTGGGGTTCGAGGAAACCGCGCGGCGCGCCAGCCTGCAAATCCTGCTGCTTGATCGGTTCGGGTGATGGCCCGCACCCATTGGATTTCCGCCTTTCTGGAGGCGCAGGCCGCAGAGTTGGGGGCCGCGCGCAACACGCTTTTGGCCTATGGCCGCGACTTGAAGGACTTCGAAAGCTGGCTGGCGCGACAGGACAACGGTTTTGAGACCGTTGGCAAGCAAGACGTTGAAACCTATCTTGTGTATTGCGATGCCCAAGGACTGTCCAAAGCCACCCGCGCCCGCCGCCTGTCAGCGATCAAACAGCTGTACCGCTTTGCTTTTGAGGAAGGCTGGCGCAACGACAATCCGGCAATCCAAATCTCGGGCCCCGGACGTGACAAGCGTCTGCCCAAGACGCTGTCGGAGGCGGAGGTTGATCGCCTTCTGGAGGCCGCGCGCGCCTCGGCGCGCAAGGCGGCGGACCGGGTGCGCAACACCTGCCTGATGGAGTTGCTCTATGCGACCGGCATGCGTGTTTCTGAACTGGTCGGCCTGCCGGTCAGCGCCGCGCGGGGCGATCCGCGCATGTTGCTGATCATCGGCAAGGGGGGCAAGGAGCGTATGGTGCCGCTGTCCCCGCCTGCGCGTGAAGCCCTCGCGGCCTGGCTAAAACTGCGCGACGCGAAAGATGACGCACGCCGCGCGACGGGCAAACCGCCTTCAAAATACCTCTTTGCCTCCGGGTCTGCGGCGGGTCACCTCACGCGGCACCGCTTTTATCTGTTGATCAAGGAGTTTGCCGTGGCCGCCGGCGTCTCGCCCGGCAAAGTCACACCGCATACATTGCGCCATGCCTTTGCCACCCATCTGCTGGCCAATGGGGCTGATCTGCGCTCCATCCAGACATTGCTGGGCCACGCCGATGTGGCAACGACGGAAATCTATACCCATGTGCTGGAAGCGCGACTGTCAGACCTGGTGCTGACCCATCACCCGCTGGCCAATGATGCCCCCCGCAAGGCCAGGGGCAAAACATCCTCAGACGGCCAGTAACCGCTGCGCAAAGCCCGCTCATACCCCTGCGTCAACCCGGCCGCGCGCATCTCCCGCACCGCCGCCTCGACATCATATTCCAAAGCGTGGAGCTGCACCGCCCCCTGTTCCAGAATTCCGTAGCGTGTCTGCATGCTGCCATCATGCGCGGGCATCCCGATCACACCGGGATTGATCCAGCGCCCGCGCGACGTATCCTTTACGAATGCCAACCCACAATGCCCTGCGATCACATGATCCACCGGACCGATTGCGCTCTCAAGGGCCTGCCATTCCTGCATGAACACCGCCTCCGGGTCGGTGGGCCATATGAAGCGCGCGATTTCTGTGACGCCGCCGTGGATCACCGCATATCGCGCACCCTGATGATGAAAGCTGATAATGTCGGGACACTCCCGCATCCATTTACGCGTGGTGTCATCCAATTGTGAGCGAGCAAAGGTATACCACCCCATGCTCAGCAGATCACAGGTGCTGCCCTCCTCAAACCCGCAGCCGCAATCCTGCGCCCCCTGCCCCAGTTGCTTTTCGCAATTCCCGGCTACCACCGCAGCACCACTGGCGCGCAACATATCCGCCGTCGCCAGCGCCCCCGCACAATAGGCCACAACATCCCCGGTACAGATCATGTTATGCTCCGGGATCGTACGGACGCGAGCCGTGGCCAAAACCGCCTCCAGCGCCTGAAGGTTCGAATAAGGCCCTCCAAACAGCAACAATGGCCCGTTGATTATGCCCAGATCACAATGCATATGCTGCTCCTCTCTTGAATGACGCTCCCGCGAACCCCATAACCTATTTATCCAAAATCAAAGGTAACATTCCAAATGGAAACGGCAGGCGCAACGCTTGACAGTACTTTCTGGATCACCGGTGGTGTGATCCTTTTTCTTCTCGTTCTTTCGGGGTTCTTTTCAGGCTCCGAAACCGCGCTGACGGCGGCCTCACGCGGCAAACTGCGCGCGCAGGCAGACAAGGGATCGGTCGGTGCAAAACGCGCGCTCAGGATTACCGAGGATAACGAACGCCTGATCGGATCGGTCCTGCTCGGCAATAACCTGGTGAATATTCTGGCGGCCTCCCTGGCCACGGTGATCTTTACCCGCGCCTTTGGCGAAAGCGGTGTGGCATGGGCCACGCTGGTCATGACCCTGCTGGTCCTGATATTTGCCGAAGTTCTGCCCAAAACCTACGCGATCACCAATTCAGAAACCGCCGCCTCCATGGTGTCCTTGCCAATTTCCCTCGTGGTAAAAGTATTTTCCCCGGTGGTCGCCGTGGTGCGCCTGCTGGTGCGCGGTGTGTTGCGGGTCTTTGGTGTGCAGATTGATCCCGATAGCAACATTCTCGCGGTGCGCGAGGAAATCGCCGGTGCCTTGCACCTTGGCCACTCCGAGGGCGTTGTGGAAAAGGAAGACCGTGACCGTATTCTGGGCGCGCTGGATCTCAACGATCGCACCGTTGAAGAAATCATGCTGCACCGTTCCGGCATCGAGATGATCAACGCCGAAGACAGCCCGCAAGATATCCTGGAGCAATGCCTGACCTCCAACCATACCCGCCTGCCGGTCTATAAGGACGACCCCGAAAACATCATCGGCGTGATCCATGCCAAGGACCTGTTGCGCGCCATGTATAAAACCATCGGCGGTCCGGAAGGCGACGCGGGGCACCTGCGCGATTTCAAGATCATCGACGTGGCAATGAAGCCCTATTTCGTGCCCGAAACCTCGACGCTGGATGAGCAGATGCGCCAGTTCCTGCGCCGCCACACGCATTTTGCGCTGGTGGTGGATGAATATGGCTCGCTTCAGGGGCTGATCACATTGGAGGATATTCTGGAAGAAATCGTCGGCGAGATCACCGATGAATTTGATCAGGACGCGGCGCAAAGCGTGACCAGCGACCCAGATGGGCAATTCGTGGTCGATGGGTCGATGACGATACGCGATCTCAACCGTGCCACCGATTGGAACCTGCCAGATGAGGAGGCAAACACCGTGGCCGGTCTGGTTATTCACGAGGCACAGATGATACCCACCTCGGGACAGGTGTTTTCTTTCCACGGCTTCCGCTTTGAGGTTTGCGCGCGCGAGGGCAATCGGATTACGGAGTTGAAGATTCGCCCTCTGTGAACCGGCAAATATGTTCGGTTTTTAAATGATGAAAGGCGCAGAAACACGCGTGTAACCAGCAAACTGCCCCCGATTCCGAGGCCAGAAAATGTGCCCCCGCTTTGCACAGGGGGTCATCATTTCGCGCAAAAAGAGATCAAATGAGACGTTGCAGCGCGTTCTGAGCGAAAAACCTCCAACCCTTTGGCCGTTTTAGGCGGATTTTTGCTGGACACATCGGTCGAAATTTCAGTATAAATCTTTCATTAACCAATTCTGGCGCGACGCACGTATTGCGGGCATCGCGCAGATCTTTTTCTGAGGTATTATTATGTATAGATCGTTGATTCTTGCCGGGGCATTGGCTCTTTCAACAACCGCCGCTTTTGGGGCCGTTGTGGATTTTGAGGACGAAGCACCGCTCGCCGCTGATCCGACCCTGTTCGGGGTCGGAACCGCATATATCAATGGGATGATTACCTTCACTTCCACAGAAGTGATGCAGCTCGTCGGTGTCGGCCCCAACCCGCGATCCGCTTTCGTACCCAATGACGATCCTGGCCAATCGGCGACCGGCCCTGCGGATTTCGGAAAGGTCTTTTTGACCGGCGATTTCAACGATGATACCGATATGACGCTGTCGTTCTCCAAAGCGGTGACCTCCGCAGCCTTTGATATCGTGGACATTGACGGCGGCAACGACAATAATGTCGGGGATAACAGCGAAGAGCAGTTCGTTTTTACATTTATCAACGGCCTGGACGTCCAAGCTTCGCAAACCTTTACGTCGCGCGACCTGACCGGCCCTCTGAATGACGCCGGTGTCATCCGCGTCAGCTATACCGGCTTGTTTGACAAGGTGACAATCGTTGGCACCACGCCGGGCGGAAAACGCAACATCGGCTGGGGCATCGACAATATTGAGCTGGCACCCGTGCCGCTCCCGGCGGCGGGGCTGATGCTTCTGGGGGCTTTGGGTGGCCTCGGTCTGATGCGGCGCGCCAAGCGCAAAAGCTGAACCCAACCTCAAAAATCTCCAAAGCCGCGCATGTCATTGCGCGGCTTTTTGTTTGCGAGCGATGTGTTTACCCGCGCAGCCGCAAGCCTTGCGGGTCAAAAGGCGGTTCGTGCAAAATGCGAGCACGGTGGGGTTGGCCCAACACCATGACATCCACCGCATCCCCCGGTTTGACCCCCTTCACAAAACCCATCGCAAGACTCATCCCGACGCAATAGCCATAAGCCCCGGAAGTCACCCGACCCACACCTTTTCCGTCCATGAAAATCGGCTCCCCGCCTGTTGCATCCGCGTTTGATGCGTTGGTGGGGCCATCCTCCAGAGCCAGGAGAACCAGTTTTTCGCGCGGCTCATTTGCCAAGGTCCGGACGACCGCCTGACTGTTCAAGAATTCTTTTTCGGTTTTACACAGGCGTTCAAGCCCCACCTCCTGGGGCCAATATTCCGGAGAATATTCGCGCCCCCAAGATCCATAGCCTTTTTCCAGGCGCAAACTCATCAGCGCGCGCGAACCAACCGGGCCAGCTCCCACCGCGTCTCCTGCCTGCAAGAGCGTTTGCAACAAGCGGGGCTGATACTGTGCTGCGCAATACAACTCCCACCCCAGATCGCCCGTAAAGGAAACCCGCAGCGCCAAGACGCGGATGCCCCCAACCCTCATCCACATTGAGCGCATGAAAGAAAAATCCTGCGTTGCCAGCGATGTATCGGCCAAAGGTTGCAGCATTTCGCGCGATTTGGGGCCGGCGACGTTGAACCCACACATCTCTTCGGTTTTGCTTTCGAAGGTGGTTCCATCGGGAAGGGGGACCGATTTGAAAAACCGTTTGTGATAGCGTTCTGCCATGCCTGAACCGATGATCCAGAATTCCTCCTCTGCGACGCGCGTCACGGTGAAATCCCCCGCGATCCCGCCGTTTTTGCCAATCAGCGGCGTCAAACAAGAGCGCCCAACCGCATGCGGCACGGTGTTTGCAAAGACTGCGTTCAGCCAATTTTGCGCGCCTGGACCTTTGCAAAGATACTTTGCAAAGTTTGCAATATCTATGATCCCCGCGGTGTCGCGCAACATTTTACATTCTTGGCCGACCGGCTGCCACCAGTTCTGGCGGGTAAAGCCCTCGGTTTCCCGCATCTCGGGCGACGGCGCATACCAAAGCGGATGTTCCCAGCCGTAATTCAACCCAAACACAGCGCCAAGATCCTTCTGGAAATCATAGGCTGGGCGTTTGCGCATCGGGCGACCTGCCGTGCGCTCCTCATTAGGAAAGTGAATCTTGAACCGGTTGGCGTATTGATCCCCGACCCGCGCCTTTGTAAAACTTTTGTCAGCCCAAAGCCCAAACCGCGCCATATCCCAGGCAAACATATCATAGCGCGTTTCGCCCGCCACGATCCAATCGGCTGCCAACAACCCCATGCCGCCCGATTGCGAAAACCCCGGAATGATCCCGTTGCAACAGAAGTAATTGGATAATTCCGGCACTGGTCCGAACAGCACGTTGCTATCAGGCGACCAGATCATCGGACCATTGATCACCCGCTTGATCCCCGCCAGCCCGACGGCTGGCACACGGTCGATCGCCCGCATCATGTTCTCTTCGATCCGCTCCAGATCATCGGCGAAAAGTTCATGACCGAACCCTTGCGGCGTGCCGTCTTCAGCCCAGAACCGCACGTCTTTTTCATAGGCTCCCACAAGCAGGCCCTTACCCTCCTGGCGCAGATAATATTCGCCATCCCGATCCGCGACCGATGGCAACCGGCGGTCAAGTGCTGCAATTTCGGTAATGGTTTCCGTCACGAAATACTGATGCTCGGTCGGTTGCAACGGCAATGCGATCCCGGCAAGCGCGGCGACCTCGCGCCCCCAGAGGCCCGCGGCATTGATCACCCATTCGGTTGCGATGTCGCCCTTTGGCGTGCGCACAATCCAGGTCCCATCACCCTGCTGCTCTGTTGCGGTGACCGGGCAAAAGCGGATAATTTCCGCCCCATTCTGGCGTGCGCCAGCGGCATAGGCATTGGTCACGCCGGATGGATCCACATTGCCACCATCAGGTTCCCACATGATGCAGCGGATGCCGTCAAAGTTCACCAGAGGATGCAGCCGCTCGGCCTCATCGCGCGATATTTCATGGAAATTCATACCATAAAGCTTGGCCTTGGCCGCTTGCAGGCGCAGTTGATGTTCGCGCTCCACCGTCTGCGCCAGATAGAGTGAGCCGGGCTGAAAAACGCCACAACTCTGCCCTGTCTCTTCCTCCAACGCCTTGTAAAGGTTCATTGTATAATGCTGGATGCGGCTGATATTTGTGCTGTCATGCAGGCCGTGAATATTGGCCGCCGCATGCCAGGTGGAGCCGGACGTCAATTCATCTCGTTCCAGCAGAACAACTTCTCGCCAGCCCAACTTCGTCAGGTGATAAAGGATGGAACAGCCGATAACACCGCCCCCGATGACAACGGCCTGAGCGTGGGTGCGCATTAAAAACATCCTGTTTGAGTGCCCTGCTTCAATTAGTGACGCAGGTGAATGTCACCGGATTGCGCGTTGGCGACATATTACGTCGCAAGTGCACAAGGCATCGGATTTTTGCGCCGCATTGTCATCGCGTTAATACTACGACCCGCGTGGTTTTGCGAAAGCTCATGTCTCAACCTGTCATCTCTCGCGCAGGCGAGGGATCAAGTCAGACTGGCAGAACCGGATCTTACCCGAAGGATTTCGGGTTGCGACTGCCTTGTGTTCTTTATTTCAAGGCTCGCCAAGATGCGTGCTTCCTCTACGGCGGATACAAGATTTGTCGCATTCAACCTTCGCGCACGGTCCGCTATGAAATCAAGCATTGCGCTCAGTGCCTGAAGTTCATCCAAATGTTTGCAAACTGATTTCTGTACCAAGGGATTGCTCCTGAAAAAGCCGGTCAAAGTATGGAATAAAGAATGATCTTTACACAGATCAACGGATTGATCAGAAATAACCTATGGAAAATTTCGATCTATTTCGTATTGATGGCCATACCATGCGCGTGTTCGTCTCGGTCTGTGAAACCGGGTCTGTCAGCCGAACGGCGGAGTTGTTTGAACTCAATCAATCCACTGTCAGCCACACTCTGGATAAAATGCGCGGCGCGCTGCGGGACCCCCTGTTCATCAAGAGTGGCCGCAACATCATTCCAAACGAAAAGTCGCTGGCGCTCATCCCCCGTATTCACAATCTGCTCGCCGATATCGAAGGGCTTGTTGCGACCGAAAACTACGATGTTACCTTGGATGCAAGGCCTGTTGTTCTCGCGATTGCAACGCCGGCCTTGCTGATTGAAATGAAAAACCTGCACCGCTTACTGACGCAGCTGCAACCGCGCTTACTGCTTGATATTCGGCGGGTTTCTCCGCGCAATCGCATTGCAGATATGCTCACACAAAACGACGTGGATTTGGCCATTACAGTTGCAGGGCACCGATACCCTTCGATCATCAATCATTGCTCTTATGGCAGCGAGGAACTGGTGGTGTTTTATGATCCAGCCTGCCGTGGGCCGGTCAGGACGGTGACGCAATATACCGATGCCCGCCATGCTGTCGTAGGCTTTGGCGGCAACGTAAAAAGTGAGATCGAAAAAGTGCTTGCCGCCCAGGGGTTGCGTCGCCACATCACCTTATCGGCACCGACGGCCTCAATGTTGGGAAACCTTATTCAAGGCACAGATATCATAGCGACAATGCCACGGCGTCTCGGAGATTTCACGTATAAGGGGCTGTCGAGCACCCCCCTGCCCATGCCAGTGCCAAGGATCATGTATGATCTTGTTTGGCATCGGCGCAACGACCAATCCGGTCGGAACAAGTGGCTCAGACAGTGTATTTTGGACGCGGGCGAAGCGGTAGAATAGCAGGATAACCCATCCAATACATGCCAGACCCGAAACCGGAAAAGAAGTTTGCAAAGCCCAAGGCCGAACTTTGCAAACCTTTCATTGCGCCATGATAAGCCGTGTTTCATGGTCGCAAAACACGCAACTCTCCTACACCTTAAATACGCGAACACCGCATTGGAGGTCGCGCGCCTCAGGCGTTGACATCAACAACGACACGCCCTTTGACCTGACCCTTCAGGATATCTGCGCCAAGCTTCGGCAAATCCCCCAAAGTGGCGGGCACCACCATCGCTTCGAGTTTGTCCATCGGCAAATCGGCCGCGATGCGCGACCATGCCCGAACGCGATTACCATAGGGCTGCATCACGGAATCGATCCCAAGCAGGTTCACGCCGCGCAGCAGGAACGGAATGACCGTGCCCGGCAGGCCCGCACCACCCGCAAGACCAACCGCGCCGACGGATGCACCATATTTCATCTGCCCCAGAACACGCGCCAGCATCGCGCCCCCCACAGCATCGACGCAACCGGCCCAAGTTTCAGCCTCCAGCGGGCGCTTGACCGTTTCGTTGATCTCCTCGCGCGCAACGATCTGTGTTGCCCCGAGCCCCGTGAGGTAATCGGCCGTTTCCGGACGCCCTGTCACCCCGGCCACCTCATGACCCAGTGCTGCCAGCAACGCCACGGCAACCGAGCCGACACCACCCGCAGCCCCGGTCACAAGAACCGGACCATCGCCCGGTTTTAACCCGTGATCCTCAAGCGCCATGACCGCCAGCATCGCCGTGAAACCCGCCGTGCCCACGGCCATCGCCGCACGCGTATCCAGCCCCTCGGGCAAAGGCACCAGCCAATCCGCGTTAACGCGCGCCTTTTGCGAATACCCGCCCCAATGCGCCTCGCCCACACGCCAACCGGTCAACACGACCTTGTCGCCGGGCTTGTAGCGCGCATCCTGTGATGCCTCGACGGTTCCTGCAAAATCAATGCCCGGCACATGCGGATAGTTGCGCACCAAACCGCCACCCGGCCCGATGCACAGCCCGTCCTTATAATTCACTGTGGAGTATTCCACAGCAACGGTGACATCCCCCGCAGGTAAGCGTTCCAGCGACATCTCCTCAATTGCAGCAGAGGTTTTGCCGCTCTCTTCGTCCTTGTTCACCACAAGTGCCTTGAACATATCGTCTTCCTTTCCGAGGATAATTATCGCTAATGCTGGCGCCGATCAGAGGGGTTCACGCCGTCTTCAGGCCCAAAAACCCGGCTGTACGGTCGCGCTGCGCCTGCCCGCCGGCGTTTCAACTTCGAGCTTCGTGCCGCTATCCCAATGCGTCATGCGCACCATACCGATCGCGACGTTTGTGCTGTAATCGGGGCTCCAGATCGCGGAGGTGACCTGCCCGACGCGCCGTCCCTGCGCAAACAGCGGCCAGACGCGATCACAGGGTGGCACCGGATCCCCATCAATTGTGATGGCCTGTACCTGCTGCACCGGCCCCTCTTTGGAGACCCGCAACAAGGCGTCCCGCCCGATACAACCAATCGCCGTCTGGGTGTCACAAAAGCGGCCCAGACCACATTCATGCGGCGTGTTGTCATCGGTCATATCATTGCCATAGGATAGTAATCCGCCCTCGATCCGTTCAATCGCATTGGGGCACCCGGCGCGCACATTCAGGTCCTCCCCGGCGGCGAAAAGCGTGTTCCAAATCGGCATGGCGATATCGCTGCCCTGCACGTAGATCTCAAAACCACCCTGTTTGGAATAGCCCGAGCGTGCGATCACCAGATCACGGCCCTCAAACTGAAACAGACCAAAGCGGAAAAACCGGATGTCGCGGATCGTCTCGCCAAAGACGCGCGCCATCAACTCATCCGCCTTCGGACCCTGTATCGCCAGCGGTGACACATCCGGCTCATCCACCAGCACGTCCAGACGATACCCGTTGGCGATCCCCTTGACCCATAGCAAAAGATCACTGTCCGCGATAGAAATCCACCATCGGTCTTCGGCCAGCTTCACCGCGACAGGATCATTCAGCATGCCCCCCGTTTCATCGACGATGGGGACATAAAAGCACCGCCCCGGCAACATGCCACGCAGATCGCGGGGCGTCAGCATCTGCATCAGGCGCGCGGCATCAGGTCCGCGCAATTCCACCTGACGTTCCACCGAAACATCCCAGATCTGCACGTGTTTCTTGAGGTGATGGTAATCCGCCTCCACGCTCTCAAACACGGTCGGTAACAGCATATGGTTATAAACAGTATAGGCCTTGACGCCTGCGGCTTCGACACCGTCGGAGAAGGGCGTGCGACGCAGGCGACGTGAGGGAGAAATCAGCGCCATTTCAGGCATCCTTTGGCATGAATAACAGGTCACTCACCGGGGCTTTCTGTCCTGCTGCGGTCAGCATGGCGTGGATTTGTCCGCGATGATGGGTCTGATGGTTGAAGAAATGCACGATGCTCGACGCCACCGGGGTGGTCATGTTGCAATCCATAGTGCCAGAAAACCACGTCAAATCTCCCTTCAGATCAAGCGCACGCAGGCCATCGGCCCAGAACCGGATCTTGCCGTCCATGCGAAAACGATCCGCCGACCAGGAGGTAATGGTCGGATGCAAATCAGTGCTTCGCGCACCCGTAACAGCGGGTGCCTCCACCGACGGATCAAACCGGCTCATCCAGATCGTATCCCCCCACAGTAAATGGTTCGCCGTCGCCAGAATACTGCCAAAGAAAGCACCCCTGTCGCGTATGAGGTCGTCGTGATCCATCGCTTCAAGAACCGGCTTCAACTGATTGTTTTGCCAAGTGTTATATTGCGCCATCATCCGAACAAATGCCGGATCAATCACGGTTTGGGGCCTTTCCAATCAATCGGACAGATCTCAGCTGATTTGCCGCCAAAATCCCAGATGCGCCCGTAATCGCGCACCCGGCTTTTCAGGCCGGTCGCCGCGATGATATCCGGCCCCATCCAATATTTGGAATTGCTGACCATCACCGGGTGCTCGGGGTCCTTGCCCGTCAGCATTTCAATCTCGCCCTGAATTTTGCGTCCAATCATGATCGAGCGGCGATTGCCCTCCCGCACGATCTCTACCGGCGCGCGTTCGGCCCCGATGATCTCGCTGACCAGCATGGTAAAGAGCCCGGTTGTCCCCCCCGCGGCCCCGCTGAAAATTTGCAGGATCCCGTTATAGGCCTTGCCCGTGGCGCGCTCATCCACATAGGCGGCCACCTTCCAGTTGCCCTCCCCCATGCGGCCCGGAATATCCACCAGCAGCCCGATGTTCAGACCGGCAAGATCCTCGCCCTCATAATGGCCGGCGTCAATGGCGATGGCCATCCAGGCGTGGCAATGCCCCTCCGTGGGCGGATGCGCGCCAAGGCTGACCACGCAGGGACAAAACACCGTGCAGGAGCAGTTCAGAAACAATTCACCCTTGATCGCCCATTCCGTAGGCGTTGCAGAGCGGCGTTTCGGGTTGGGCATGCGCTGGTCGATCCGCTGACTGATCGGCAGCTTATCCGCGTCTTCGCGTCTGTTTGTCGCCATGGTTTATCCTCCCATCAACACAGGCCAGCCCATGACCGCGAGACCCGCGATGCACAGGGCGAAACCCATTGGTTTTGTAATATAATGCCCGACCTGGGGCAGTTTTTCGAGCACCATGAAAAGCGTCGCCAAACCCATCCACGCGAGGTTCATGACCCCGCCGACAAAGCCCAGCGACATGAAGCCCCAGCAACAGCCGACACAAAATGCGCCCAAACCAAGCCCCATGCGCAACCCACCCATGAAGCCCGTGCGCCAGTGGCCCAAGAAATACAGTGCCGGGGCATGACATACCCCGTGGCAGATTTCCTTGGCACGGCTGAACTGAAACAATCCAACAATCAGGAGTAACCCGCCTGCAACCCAGGGCGATTTTGCAATGCCCAGCATGTCCACGACGCCCCCAAACAGCAAGGCCAGCTGCGCACCGGTAATCAGGGCCGCAAAGCCCACCCAGATGATGAAATACCCGAGCAACACGCCCAGCCACCCGGCCCGCGTGCCATTGGCGCTGCGCATCAGGTCCTCATAGGCGCGCAAGGTCGGGACCAGCGTCGGCAACATCATCGCCGCCATCATGATCGCCCACATCCAAAACAGGGGTCCGAAATTCGCCATCGGCATATACATGGGCATGCGCGGATCCATCGCCGCCATCGCGGCACCCATCTCACCGGGGCGACCCAGCAGATCAAGGTCCATATCCACGCTCATGGCATACATCACCCACCATGCCGCCAATATTGCTGCGAAAAAGGCCAGCCAGAGGGTGGAGCGCAGAGTAACGTGCAAGGGGTGAGTCCTTATTTCTTGCCAATCAAATGCCAGACAATTAGGTTTCGCACAAACATTAAATGTAAGACATATGAAAATTGATCCCGACAGCCCCGCCGATCTCTCTGCACAAATTGCTGCGGCCATCCGGGATGCGATTGTAGACGGCACGTTGATCGTTGATGCGCGCCTGCCCTCTGAGGCCGAATTGTCCGAACAATTCGAGGTATCGCGCCCGACGGTGCGTGAAGCCTTGAAACGGCTGGCGGCGCAGTCGCTGATCCGCACGCAACGCGGGGCCACGGGGGGCGCGTTTGTGAACCGGCTGAGTTTCGAGGCCGCCTACCCGCAGCAGATCACCACCTCGACGCTGTTGCTGAGCATGAATGCGGTGAGTTTCAGCACCGCTTGCGAGGCGCGCTATGCATTGGAGCGGGCCTGCGCGCCGCTCGCGGCCGCCCGGCGCACGGCCGACCAGTTGGCGACAATGCGCGCCGAAATTCACCGCCAAGCTCAGCCGGGCCTGACGGATGAGGCCTTTTGTGCCTCCGATGTCGCCTTTCACCGCGCGTTGGTCGACGGTGCGGGCAACCCGGTGCTCAGCTATCAACTGGCCGGTGCCGTTGAGGCGATGCAGCCGCTGATGAACATGATCACCTTCACCGCGCGCGACCGGGCGCGGATTGTGTGCTTGCACACGAATGTGGCCGACGCGCTTGAGACGCAGGACGGCACGGCCACCAGCACGGCCCTCTCCGCCCTTGAGGCGGAGACCCAGACCCTGGCCGCCAGTGTGTTTGCCGCGCGCGCCGCCAAAAAGGCGTAGAGCTGGTATGTGGAACCCCGACTTTACCGCACTCAATAAGTGTGTTTCGGAATTCGAAAACGGGCTTTTCTATAGTCTGATGCGATTGCAGAATTTCACGGCCGAAAGTACTGACATCGAAGTCTTACCCGGTGTGCGTATCGTGCATTCCGAACATATGACCAACCCGATCAGTGTTGCGCTCAAAGGGGAGGCCTGCTGGCCCGAAGCGCGGCGACGTGAGTATCACACTAAACATGGCGCAAATAGCTTTGAAACAATTTCTGCATACCGTGGTGCAAAAGAGTCCAAACGGGAACCGTTCACTTATGAGTGTTGCTGAAAACATTCCAATCACTACATCGAAAGCGTCAGTTCTACGTTCAATGATATGGGTGCTTTTCAGATCGCATATGAGCAAAAAACCGCGTAGCATTAATCGCCATGATCATATTTGCGCCAAAAACCTTTTCCTCAATAAGGCCTATCAGTTTTCTGGCGTGGCCCCGCCAGAAAATTAGCGCTAGCACGTCACATGATCACTTTTTGAAACGCATCCCGTTTCCGTCACCTGTATTCCACCTGAAAAAAACAGACGAACCTGCGCTCAAATCCATCGCGCACAGCCTCTTTGAGCGCCAGCACCCGGAAGCCTATCTCGCTAGCCTCAGACTGTTCAGAGCTTTGAAACGAACCCAACTGGATGACAGTATCCTCGATCTGGTGATCGCATTGGAGGCGTTGTTCAACGGTAATAACGAGATGGCGATTGCGCATAAGATCAGCCAGCGTTTGACGCGTCTGTTGGAGCAGCCCAAAAAGACGCGGCGGAACACAACCAAGATCATCAAGCAGGCCTATGGCCTCAGGAGCAGTCTGGTGCATGGCACCAAACGGCAGATTGATTTCATCGAAGCCGCGCTCGAAAAAAACCCCCGTGATCGGAAGAAATTAATATACCACACCGAAATTAGTACGCTGCGGGACCACCTGATTGACCTTGTGAGCGCGGCATTGTTCGCCCGCTACACCACCCATCGAAACACGGCGACTGCTGACCTCATTACATCGCTCGATGACCGGGCGATTTAACCCTTTGATGAGGTGTATTAACGCAGGCGCGATCTATATATATCAGGCATGATTGATTTCCTGAACGTGACTTGCACCCTGTTGACCATCGGTTTTGGTCTCTTTGGCCTTCTGGCACCGCGCTACACGGCAAACGCGCTTGATCTGGAGCCGACCACATCCACCATGGGTCTGAGCGAAATGCGCGCCTCGGTGGGGGGGTTGTTCGTGGTGGCCGGTATCGCCGCCCTGTGGCTGGACGCGCCCCTGGCCTACGCGATGATTGGATTTGCCTTTTTGGGCGCGGCCTTGGGTCGTGTGCTTTCCTTGATTTTTGATAAACCGCCTGTGGTCAAAGTGCTGGCCTTTGGCGGCATTGAGGCCTTCTTGGCGGCAGCGTTTTTAGCAGCAAACTTATAATGTGATCCGAGGGGCATAAGGGCTGCTGACACACAAAAAGCGGTAACTGACAAGAAAACGATATAATATCAGTAAATTTATAAATTAAGATCAATCCATTATGCGTTGTTTTATATACTTTAAATCTGAAATTTTTCTGAGACTGGAGGAACTGCAATACGACGCTTTCCCCTTGAGATGTCCACGCATCTCGCCTATATTTAGATTGTCCTTCGGGACTATGAACATAAACGCGCTCGTAATACGCGGATCGGACCCGGGGGCGGTACCCGGCGACTCCACCAAACATCCTTCATTTGGGGATCATGGGGTCGAAATAGGATCGACGAACGTCTAAAGGGGTTTGCTTTGTTTCGGCTGTCTGCCACCGTTATCGGCGAAACATGTACAATTGCAAATGACAATCGTGCTCCAGTAGCGATGGCCGCGTAAGCGGTCGGAGATACTGAAATCTAAGTCCTTACGTTTAGCGACCTAAGGCGGGGTTCGCAGGCACCTGGCAACAGAAGCCTGCACTTTCACCCCTGACTACCATACACGCACTGCGGCATTGACGGCGCATTCCGTTTCATGCGACTTTTGCCGTAAGGGGATATCGCGATCGCCCCGTGAGGCTCAGGCCCAAGTATCGCATCCTGTTATGACGACAAAAGGATGCACGCATGGCACAATTCGCCTCGATAAACCCGACCTCTCTTATGCGACTGATCGCAACACCACAGGCCCCTGTGGTGCTTGACCTGCGCATAGATGAGGATTTTGACACTGATCCCTATCTGATCCCGACCGCCCGGCGCCACCCCTATGACCGGATCCAGGATCTGGTGCCGGACCTCTTGGACAAACATGTCGTTGTGATCTGCCACAAAGGGTTGAAAATTAGCCATGGCGCGGCTGCGGTCCTGCGCGCCAAGGGTCTGCGCGCGCAGGTGCTGGAGGGTGGCAGCCTTGCCTGGCGCGCGCAGGATTTGCCGCGCATACCGGCATCACAGATGCATAGATCGGGCGCAGCCACGCGGTGGGTCACGCGGTGGCGGCCAAAAATCGACCGGATCGCCTGCCCCTGGTTGATCCGGCGCTTTATCGATCCCAGAGCGGAATTCCTGTTTGTGCCCCCCGGTGAAGTGGCCAGTGTTGCCGAAAAATTCGACGCAACCGCTTTTGATATCCCCGGCGCGCGCTGGACCCATGACGGCCCGCTATGCACATTTGACGCCATGCTGGCGGGTTTCGAGCTTCACACGCCAGCCTTGGATAAAATGGCGCGGATCATTCGCGGGGCGGATACAAATGATCACACCCTCGCTCCCGAATGCGCTGGTCTTCTGGCGCTCTGCGTCGGGCTGTCTAGCGGATTTCGGGAGGACCTGGCGCAACTGGAGGCGGGCATGACGCTCTTTGATGCGCTTTATCGCTGGGCGCGCGATGGTCAGAACGAAACCCACGACTGGCAGGAGGCCCCCGTATGAAGGCACCGTCCACGCGCGAGATGATCCGGGTGTTCGGGCGCATCGGCCTTTTGTCATTCGGGGGTCCGGCAGCACAGATCGCGCTCATGTACCGCGAGCTGGTAGAGACCCGCAACTGGCTGAGCGAGGATGGTTTTCTGCGCGCGCTGTCTTTGTGCATGTTGCTGCCCGGCCCCGAAGCGATGCAACTGGCGACCTATGCCGGATGGCGGTTGCGCGGGACCCTGGGCGGGCTCATCGCGGGGGTGCTTTTCGTGGGTCCCGGCGCCTTGGTCGTTCTCCTGCTAGCGATGGGATATGCGCTTTATGGTCAACTCCCCTTGGTGCAAGCCGCATTTGAGGGGGTCAAGGCGGCGGTGATCATCATCGTTTTGCAAGCCCTTCTCAAGGTTGCGCGCAAGGCTCTGAACACGCGGGACGCCTGGGGGTTGGCGGGCGCGGCCTTCCTTGCGCTGTTTGCCCTTGGCCTGCCCTTTCCCCTGATCATCGCCGCGGCGGGCCTTTACGGTGCCTTCCTGCGCCAGACCACCGCGCCACCCGACCCCGCACCGATGCGCGCAAATCCGAACACCCCGGCGACCCTCCTGATCTGGGGCGCGCTTTGGGTCCTGCCCGTTCTGGCCCTTTGGCTGACGGATCAGACCTTCCTGACGCAAATCGCGTTGTTCTTTTCCAAACTCGCAGTCGTCACATTCGGCGGTGCCTATGCGGTTTTGGCCTATATGACGCAGACCGTCGTGCAGGATTTCGGCTGGATCACCACCCAGCAGATGATCGATGCGCTGGGACTGGCCGAAACGACCCCCGGCCCGCTCATTTTGGTCACGGAATTTGTGGCCCTGCTGGCAGGTTTTGCCGAGGGGGGCATCCCGATGGCTCTGGCGGCGGGGGCGGTCGCGCTCTGGGTGACCTTCATCCCCTGCTTTTTGTGGATCTTTCTGGCCGGGCCATATCTCGACGCCATATCCGAAAAACCCCGCCTCGCCTCTGCCCTCTCGGCCATTACCGCCTGCGTCGTCGGTGTGATCCTCAACCTTGCGATCTGGTTTGCCCTGCATGTGCTGTTCAAGCAAATCACAACCGCCCCCTGGCACGCGGCCCCGGTGCCTGTGCTTACCTCCCTGAACCCCGAGGCGCTGGCCCTGACCGGGTTGGCCGCGGTGCTGTTGCTGGGGTTCAAACGCGCCATGGTTGAAACGCTGATTATTGCGGCGCTGGCGGGTTTGGTGGTGAGCTTGATGTGACCATCCGCTTTTTTGCGCATGCAAGCTCTTTCTTCCGCGCGGGAATCGGCTATGCTCGGGTCAAGAAACCGGGATAGCTCAGAGGAAGCCGATGAGCAGCAGCATTGACTATGGAAACCTGATGCATGAGGCCATGCGTGGCCTCATCAAGAAGGTGCTTGAGGATATTTCCGCCAACGGCCTGCCCGGGTCGCATCACTTCTTCATCACGTTTGACACCAGCCACCCGGACGCGGAACTGGCCGATTGGCTTTCGGACCGTTACCCGGGCGAGATGACCGTTGTGATGCAGCACTGGTATGAAAATCTGGACGTGGGTGTGGATGGCTTTGCGATCACACTGAACTTTGGTGATGCCCCCGAAGCGCTTTATATCCCCTATGATGCCATCAAGACATTTGTCGACCCCTCCGTCGAATTCGGTTTACGCTTTGAAACCCAGGACGAGGAAGAAGCGCGCCCCGGCACGGAATTGGCAAAGCGGCCAAATGCGCCCTTGCCAGCGGTGAAAACACCAACCAAAACGGATGCGGATTCGAAAAAATCCGACGCAAAAGATGCTGAGATCGTGTCGCTGGACAGCTTCCGCAAGCATTAAGGCGGCTATATTGCAGAACTGTGACGCTTGTTACTGCTTTTTCAGGAACGTGGAGACGGTACGCTGGATTTCACCATTTCGCACGCTTTTGTAGTCCAAATTCAGCCCGCCGACCGCCAAGGTCCGGTTGAACTGCTGGATTTCATACCCGCCATCTTCGGCCACGAATAGGGAATAAACACTCAACGTGTCACCGTCGATGCGGCTCCAGACATAGGGCTCGCCCTTCATCGGATCGAGCTGCACATCATGGCCAAATACGTTGCGCTTCATCGCGGCGGCATAGACGTCACCGCGATCAGAGGGGACGAATTCAACGGAGTAGGATTTGGCCTTGGATGTCCCATCCGGGCGGTAGGTCGTAGAGGTCCAATCAACCCTAAACCCATTACGCGTATGGGAAATCACCACATTCATATCACGGTCATGCGTCTTGCCATCCGCGGATGTCACTGTGGCGGACCCATCATATACCCCCAGAAAACGGGATATGTCGGCCTGCGCAGCAGCGGCGCTGGCAACCACCATCAAAACCAGCAGAAACCGCGCGACAGGCCATCGAAACGATCGAAGTGCGGATGTCATGTCGGCGGTCCTTCTGGCGGCAGTCCCGCGGGGGTGCGGGGTGAGACGAGCTTCTTGCACCAAGTAAGATAGCACGTCGTCCCCTCACTTCAACGCCCCATCTGCAACACATGCCCGCAGCGCAGAGCAAACCACCCGTGATGCCCCGACCCCCAAGTGCATGTTGCGCCGCAGCACTGTCAACGCTACACCGCAGGTAGAAAAAAATACGGATGACATCATGGCTCAGACCCGCATCGAAACCGACAGCTTTGGCCCCTTAGAGGTTCCCGCAGACAAATACTGGGGCGCGCAAACGCAACGTTCGATCATCAACTTCCCCATAGGCTGGGAAAAACAACCCATCGCCCTGGTGCGCGCGCTTGGCGTGATCAAGAAAGCCTGCGCGCAGGCCAATGTTGAATTGGGCAAGCTGGACAGCGCGCGTGGCGATGCCATCGTGCAGGCGGCGGGCGAAGTCGTGGGCGGCAAATTCGATGACAATTTCCCATTGGTGGTCTGGCAGACCGGCTCGGGGACGCAATCCAACATGAACGCCAATGAGGTCATCGCCAACCGCGCGATCGAAATCATGGGCGGCGTGATCGGCACCAAGGACCCGGTGCATCCCAATGATCACTGCAACATGGGGCAATCCTCCAACGATACTTTCCCCACGGCGATGCATATCTCCACGGCGATGACGGCGCGCGATGTATTGCTGCCGGGGCTGGAAAAACTGCACGCGGCCCTGCAAGCCAAGGTCGATGAGTTTGACGGGATCATCAAGATCGGGCGCACGCACACGCAGGACGCAACCCCCCTGACCCTGTCACAGGAATTTTCGGGCTATACCCATCAGGTCGCCATGGGCATCCAGCGCGTCAAAGACGCCTTGGGGCGTATTTATGAGCTGGCGCAGGGCGGCACCGCCGTGGGCACCGGGCTTAACACAACCAAGGGCTGGGACGTGATGGTGGCCGCGAATATGGCCGACATCACCGGCCTGCCCTTCATCACCGCGCCCAATAAATTCGAGGCGCTGGCGGCACATGACGCGATGGTCGAAATCTCCGGCGCGCTTAAAACCGTCGCGGCGTCGCTGTTCAAGATTGCCAATGACATCCGCCTGCTCGGCTCCGGGCCGCGGTGTGGATTGGGCGAATTGGTCCTGCCGGAAAACGAACCCGGCTCCTCGATCATGCCCGGCAAGGTAAACCCAACCCAATGCGAAGCGCTGACGCAGGTTTGTGCGCATGTCTTTGGCAATGACGCTGCCGTGGGTTTTGCAGGCTCTCAGGGGCATTTCGAATTGAACGTCTATAAGCCAATGATGGCCTATAACGTCTTGCAATCCATGCAGCTTTTGGGCGATGCGGCCTCGGCCTTTACCGATAATCTGGTGGTGGACCTCAAGGCCGATCCCGAACGCATTGAACGGCTGATGCGCGAGTCGCTGATGTTGGTGACGGCATTGGCCCCCGAGATTGGCTATGATAACGCGACCAAGGTCGCCAAGACCGCGCATAAGAACGGCACCACCCTCAAGGAAGAGGCCATTGCGCTTGGCTTTGTCGATGCAGAAACATTTGAGCGCGTCGTGCGCCCGGAAAACATGATTGGACCCAAATGAGCACGCCCATCAACCTCAATAAGGTCAAGAAAGAACGCAACCGTGCCTCGCGCAAGGCACGGGCCGATGAAAACGCCGTCAGTTTTGGTCAGAGCAAGGCGCAAAAAGAGCTGCTGAAGGCGAAGGCCGAGAAGATCGCGCGCAATCTGGACGCTCACAAGCGCGAGACATGAACGCGCGGCCCGTGAAGCATTCGGTGACCCTCAAGGGTCATCGGACCTCTATCTCTCTGGAAGATGAATTCTGGCAGGCCTTGCGCGATCTGGCGCAGAAAAAGTCAATGCCGATCAATGCGTTGATCGAGGACATTGACGTGGATCGCGGAACCACCATGGGGCTGGCCTCCGCGATCCGTCTTTATGTGCTGCGCGATTTGCAGGCCCGCTTAACCCGCTCAGACTGAGGCGCGATAGATTTTATCGATGTTGCCGCCCAGGGCCGCGTTGAACTCTGAATCGCTCATTTTGACGTTCAACCCTTCGGTCAAAGCGCGGCTGAAACTTGCAATCATGTGTTTGTTTTCGGCAAGCTTCGCCGAGGCCACATCTGTCGAATAGCCCCCCGATAGCGCAACAACACGCAAGACCCGAGGATGCGCAGCTAGACCGTCATAAAGTCCCGGTTGATCCGGTAGCGTCAATTTAAGCATCACATCAACATCGCCCCCCAAAGAATTGAGATGTTTTGTAATTTCGGCCTCAAGGATTTTCTCCGCCTCGGCTTTGCTGGCGGAATGGATGTTCACCTCAGGTTCCAGAATCGGCACCAACCCGGCGGCAAGCACGGTCCGCGCGACCTCAAATTGTTGCGCGACGATATCAGCGATCCCGGTGGCATTGGCTTCATTGATGACCGACCGTTCCTTCGTGCCAAAAATCCCCTTGGATTTGGCCACCTTCAGAACGTCCTCCAGGCCAGGCATCGGCTTGAGAAGCTGAACACCATTGGCTTCCTCTTCCAGGCCCTTGTCGATCTTTAGGAAGGGCACGACGCCCCGATTGCTCCAGAGCAATTCCGCAACGGGTTTATCATTAATCGTATCATGCATCGTACGTTCAAACAGGATCGCCCCGATGATTTTCTGGCTGGTGAAATCATCGGCCAAAATGATCCGCGCACGCATGTCGTGCATCGCCCTGAACATCTCCACGTCACCAGAATAATCTTCGGGTTCAACGCCATAAAGGCTCAACGCCTTGGGGGTCGAGCCCCCCGATTGATCAAGGGCGGCGATAAACCCGGCACCGGATTTCATTTGATCTCGCATCGCGTTGGTGTCTGACATGATCGGTTTTTCCTTTTGATTCCGCCCCTGCGCCTCTGCATAGAACAGTCGCGCGCAGGATGGTACATGTTAGCGCCAGACAATACGCAACCAAATACCGCCCCGCGCCCGCACCGTCAGATACGCAACAGGCGCGGATGGTGGGTAATTGCTCAATTTGACCCTCACTTCACGCAGGATATAGGCTCGCGTTTCGACGTGTTACAGGCGAAATCATGCAGCAGTTATTGCGCATAAAAGCGATACTCCACGGGTTTGAACCACGAGAGTACGCCCCAGATGAGCATCACAAACACGGACCTCACCTCAAACCGTGTCTATCGCAAAGCCACTGGTGCGGTTGCGAGACCAGCTGGAACGGCCAAAGATGTAAATGAGTGTCGTGAGTTTCGCAGCAGAAAGGGCGCGCATGAACCAGCCTTGCACGCGCCCGAAAAGATCACCGGGGTTGGAGAGCCAATCTCCCCGGATCAGCCCAGCGTTGCCAAAGCCGGGAAACGCTCCAGCAACCACCACGAGAAAGTCGTGAAAGCACCCGTCACGAGGGCCAGCCCTACGACCACAAGCAGACCGCCCATTACACGTTCGATCATTTTCATGTGGCGTTTGAGGCGGTTCATGACGCCGACGGCGCGGGTAATAAACATCGCGGCCAATAGAAACGGGATGCCCAGGCCCGCCGCGTAGATGCCAAGCAGCAACGTTCCCCGGCTCACTGAGGCCTCAGAGGCGGCCAGCGACAGGATCGCACCCAATTGCGGACCGATGCAGGGCGTCCAGCCAAAGGCGAAGGCGAGACCCAGGATATAAGCGCCAAAGCTGGACCCCCCCTTGTCGCCCGCATCAAGGCGGGCCTCCTGATCGAGGAACGGGATGCGGAACAGCCCCAGAAAATGCAGGCCGAATATGATGACCACAAGACCGGAGGCCTGCGCGAATATCACCTGATTTTGCAGGAAAAACGCCCCAAAGACCGAGGCGGTGAAGCCCAGGATCAGGAAGACAGTGCTCAGACCCAGCACAAAGAACAGAGCGGCGATTACAGCGCGACGGCGCGCGGCAGTCTCCCCCGACATTTCGTTGAGCGATACGCCGCTCATATAGGCCAGATAGGGCGGCACGATGGGCAGCACGCAGGGGCTCAGGAAGCTGATGACGCCAGCAAGCAGCGCCACAACCATGGCAGGGACGAGGCCTGCGTCGATGATCTCGATTCCAAACATTCCCAACCCCTAGCCGATAAGCATTCAGACGTCACGCGGCGCGCAGTCACATCATTGTGGACAGATTGAAACATCGCGCCTATCTGAGGAGTATGAGCGATGATCTTAACACACTTGATGCCACCGGGCTGCTATGCCCCCTGCCCGTTCTGAAGGCGCGCAAACGTTTGCAGGCGCTTGCTGCGGGC
Source organism: Roseobacter fucihabitans (assembly GCF_014337925.2). NCBI lineage: Bacteria > Pseudomonadati > Pseudomonadota > Alphaproteobacteria > Rhodobacterales > Roseobacteraceae > Roseobacter > Roseobacter fucihabitans. The sequence continues at coordinate 2,380,785 of NZ_CP143423.1, forward strand.
GATGTTCTGACCGTTCAGGCCGATGATCCCGCCGCCGTCGTGGATGTGCCGCATTTTTGTGCCGAAGCAGGTCACACGCTTGTGTCCTCGCGCCAGGACGGTGCCGTGCAGGTCTATGTGATCCGCAAGGCCTGACGCAAAAAGGCGCGCCGATGTGGCACGCCTTTCGCTGTGATATCGGGTGTTTCGCGGTTAGCCCCCCAAGGACCACCAGCCCTTGCGCTTTGGCTTGGCAGGCTTGGGCTCTGCGGTGGGTTCGGGCGCAGCTGCAACCGTCTCTGGCTCGGCCTGCACAGGCGCGGCGGGTGCCACAGCGACCGGCTCGGGCGCGGCAGCAGCGGCCTTAACCTCTGCGGGGGCCTCCTCAGGCGCGACCTCTGGTGTCGCTTGTGCGGGTGCGGTGTCCGCTGACGCGTCGGCGGCCCCGACCTCCTCAACCTTCGGCTTCTTGGCGCGGCTGGCACGTTTGCGCTTGGGCTTGGGTGCCTCCTCCGGCTCACCCTCTGTCGGGGCTGGCGCTTCGCTGGCCGCTCCTTCTGAGGCCGCGGCTTCACTCACGGCTTCGGCCTTTGCCTTGCTGGTGCGCGACCGCCGCCGAGGTTTCGGCTTTTCGGCCTCACCCTCCGGTGCCACCGCAACGGGCTCTTCGACCTTGGAGGCTGGTTCAGCTTCCGGCGCTGCGCCGTTCTCGGCGGGCTTGGACGTCTCTTCCTGCGCGGGTGCGCTTTCAGATGTCTCGCCAGAGGCCTCGTGGGACTGCTCACTCTCAGCACCATTGGATTTGTTGCGACTACGACGCCGACGACGGCGACGGCGCTTGGGTTTGGCGTCTCCATCACCGTCTTCACCGTTCTGGCGCGCGGACTCCGCTTCCGGTGCCTGCGGTGCAGGGGCTTCATCCTCGACAACGACGTCGGCGTCGTCATCCGCATCTACCTGATCCATCAGCGAGGTATCGACAGACACCACATGCGCAGAGACCACCGGCACAACACGCGTCGCCGTCTTGAACTTCTCAAGGCTGAAATCCGGGCTGACCAGCGTCGGATCCCCTTCGATCCGCACCGACAACCCATAGCGTGCTTCGATATGGGCGATGTGTTCGCGTTTCTGGTTCATCAGGAAATTGGCAATCCCGACGGGCGCTGTGACCAGCACTTCGCGTGACCTCTTGCGGGTGCCTTCCTCTTCGATCTGGCGCAGGATGGATAGCGCAAGATTGTCGTCTGAGCGGATCAGACCGGTGCCATGACAGGCCTGACAAGGCTGCGTCGTTGCCTCAATCATACCGGGGCGGAGACGCTGACGCGACATTTCCATCAGACCGAAACCGGAAATCCGACCGACCTGAATGCGCGCACGGTCGGTCTTGAGCTTATCCTTCATCATCTTCTCGACGGCGGCGTTATTCTTGCGCTCGTCCATGTCGATGAAGTCGATCACGATCAGCCCGGCCAGATCCCGCAGACGCAATTGGCGCGCCACCTCTGCGGCAGCCTCCAGGTTGGTCTTGGTCGCGGTCTGCTCAATCGAGCCTTCCTTGGTCGCGCGTCCAGAGTTCACATCAATCGCCACCAGCGCTTCCGTCACGCCGATCACGATATAGCCACCCGAGGGCAATTGAACCGTCGGATTGAACATCCCCGCCAGATAGCTTTCGACCTGAAAACGCGCGAAAAGCGGCAGGTTTTCAGTGTAAAGCTTCACGTTTTTCGCGTGGGATGGCATGATCATCTTCATGAAGTCCTTGGCGATGCGGTAACCGCGCTCGCCCTCCACAAACACCTCGTCGATATCACGATTATAAAGGTCGCGGATCGAGCGTTTGATCAGATCGCCTTCTTCATAAATCTTCGCGGGTGCCACAGATTTCAGCGTCAGATCGCGGATTTGCTCCCACAGCCGTTGCAGATATTCATAGTCACGCTTGATTTCGGCCTTGGTGCGTTTGGCCCCGGCGGTACGCACGATGAGCCCGGCACCCTGGGGCACTTCGATCTCATTGGCGATTTCCTTGAGCTTCTTGCGATCCACCGCATTGGTGATCTTGCGCGAAATCCCACCGCCGCGCGCCGTGTTCGGCATCAGCACGCAATAACGACCCGCCAAAGACAGATACGTGGTCAGAGCCGCGCCTTTGTTGCCGCGCTCTTCCTTGACGACCTGCACCAGCAGGATTTGACGGACCTTGATGACTTCCTGAATCTTGTAGCGCCGCGGGCGTGGTTTGCGCACGGGACGAATGTCTTCATGGTCATCATCATCGGCCACGGATTCGATGGTGTCATCCTTGGCGGCAGCATCGGTTTTGCGCGCCGGGGTGTCATCATCATCCTCATGCGCCTCGACATCTGCGCCCGCATCAGTTGGGTCCCCATCGGGCTCCTCCACCGGCGTCTCGGCCACGCGCTCCATTGGCGAAGAGCCTTCCTCATCGTCGAGATCAATGGTCTCCATCCCGCCGATCTGATCGGCGTCCACATCACGCGATGCGGTCGCATCATCATTGGCCGCCTCGGCAGCCTTTGGCTTGGCACGGCTGCGGCTGCGCGTGCGGCGCTTTGGTTTTTCTTCCTCGTCTTCCTTGGCCTTCTGCGCTTCGGCATAGGCGCGCTCTTCTTCCATCAGCGCCTGACGGTCTGCCACTGGAATCTGATAATAATCCGGATGGATTTCCGAGAACGCCAGGAAGCCATGGCGATTGCCGCCATAATCCACGAAAGCCGCCTGAAGCGACGGCTCGACCCGTGTTACTTTTGCGAGGTAAATATTGCCAGCGAGCTGGCGTTTGTTTTCGGATTCAAAATCGAACTCTTCAACCTTGTTTCCATCCACCACCACGACGCGGGTTTCCTCCGCGTGGGTGGCATCGATAAGCATTTTCTTAGCCATAAATCCAATTTGCATAGCCGCGCTCGCACCGATCCAGGAGGATCAGTGAGATGCGGAATATGTCTTGTCAGGGCGATCTGAGACGCACGGCTGACCCGGCCCGGTGGGGCCATGGTGTATCTGCTCAATGCATCGGCGCGCGTCATCGCGTTTCTTCTCCGACACGAGCGCGCATCAGCGGCCTCGCATCCATTTTGAACTGAGTGTTTTGGGGCGCTTCGCCTTGTGCCACATCAGCGGTTCGTTGGCCGTTTCCGGCCCAATCGGCCTGCGTTGGAGATGTGATAAGTCCACACCGCGCCCAACACAGCGAATCTCATAAGGAGGGTGTGCATCATCACGTAACGCGTCTCCTTCCCCCTAATTAATGCGACAGCGCCCCGAAACACAATGGGGAATGTGCAAAGGGGGACAGAAAACCTCCCTATCCCCCCGGTTTCACGCGGTTTTTCCGTAACTATACCGGCGCCGTCCCGCTCAGAGGTAATCGGAGCGTTGCAACCCGTATTTTGCCATTTTCTCGTTTAACGTGCGCCGTGGCAGGCATAATTCGTCCATGACGCTGGCAATCGAACCGCGGTGGCGCCGCATCGTATTGTCGATCAGCATGCGCTCGAACGCTTCGACATATTCCTTGAGCGGTTTGCCTTCGGTGGTCATGACGGGCTGCATATCCTCGTGATCATTCATCAGCAGCGAGGCGATCGTGCCTGAGCCGCGCCGCGATTGCAGCACCGCGCGTTCGGCGACATTGATCAACTGGCGCACATTGCCGGGCCAGGGAGCCTGCAACAATTGCGCCGCTTCCTGTGCCGAGACCTGCGGCGCGTCACAGCCATATTCATCGGAAAACTGCTCGGACAGGCGCGTGAAGAGCGTTAGGATATCCTCGCCGCGCTGGCGCAGCGGTGGCACGATGATGCGCAGAGCCGCCAATCGGTAAAACAGATCCGCCCGCAGCGCGTCCTCGGAGGTGCGCCCGGCCTCCTGCAAATTCGAGATCGCAACGATACGGGTTTCCGCCGGCGCGCCCTGCTCATTAATCACGCTCAAGAGCCGCGCTTGCAGAGTCTCGCTCAGCGCCTCGATGTCTTCGAGCACAAGCGTACCCCCACGCGCCTCCTCAATCGCAGGCAGCTGCGTGTCATCGGGCTGCATCGGGCCGAACAGACGCTTGCTCAGCGCCTCTTCCTCATAGGCACCGCAGCTGATCAGCACGAATTTCTTGCCCGCACGCGAGCCCACCGCATGCAGCGCATGCGCCACCAGCGTTTTACCCGTCCCGGTTTCGCCGTCGATCAACACATGGCCATCCGCCTGCCCCAGATCGAGGATATCCTCGCGCAGGCGCTCCATCACCGGGCTTTGGCCGATGAGCTTCTTCATCAGCTGACCGCCATCTGACAGCTCGCGGCGCAGCGCACGGTTGTCCATCACCAGACGCCGCGCGCCGGTGGCTTTCTTGGCCAATTCGCTCATCCGATCCGGGTTGAACGGTTTTTCCAGAAAATCAAACGCGCCCACCCGCATCGCCTCGACCGCCATGGGCACATCGCCATGCCCGGTGATCATGATGACGGGCAGCGCCGAGTCGTTGCCCATCAGCTTCTTAAGAAACTGCATCCCGTCCATGCCGGGCATCTTGATGTCGGAAATGACGATGCCGGGGTATTCAGGACCCAAGACCTTGAGCGCATCTTCCGCGCTGCCAAAGGTCTCCGTGTCATAGCCCGATAGGGCCAGCCACTGGCTGATGGATTGCCGCATGTCCTGTTCGTCATCCACGATCGCGATTTTCATTGCTTGTGCCATGGGTTACTCCGCCGCTTGTGTTTCTTGGTCGCCGTCCAATATGGGCAGCTGCATTTCAAATACCGCGCCCCCTGCCTGTCCGTTGCGCGCAGTGAGCCTTCCCCCAAGGTCGTTAACGATCCCCGAAGAGATCGCAAGCCCCAGCCCAACGCCATCACCGGGCTGTTTGGTGGTATAAAAGGGTTCAAACAGCTGATCGAGGTCCTCGATGCCGGGGCCGTTGTCGCGCACCGTCAAGGTGGCCGTCTCCCCGGCGAAGAGCATGATTTCGACGCTGGGATGACGCTCTGATTTGGTGGCATCAAGCGCATTGCGCAACAGGTTCACCATCACCTGCTCGATGCGCAAACGATCCCCCATGACCTGCACGGGTGTATCCGGGACCACACGGACGATCTGCACATGTCGCTGGCGTAATTGCGGCTCCATCATCGAGAGGGCCGAGGCCAGCGCATCGCCCATATCTACAGGGGAAAACGCCTCCTGCCCCTTGCGGGCGTAGGATTTCAATTGCCGCGTAATCCCACCCATCCGCTCGATCAGATCATCAATACGGCCAAAGGAGGAGAGCGCCTCCTCATGACGGTTACGCCGCACCAAAAGCCGCGCCCCGGCAAGGTATGTTTTCATCGCCGCAAGCGGTTGGTTCAACTCGTGGCTAACGGCAGCCGACATCTCGCCCAAGGCCGCCAGTTTACTGGATTGCTCAAGGGTTTGCTCGGCCACGGCGAGCGTCTCCTGCACCCTTTTGCGCTCGGCAATTTCCCGCTGGAGCGCAACATTCAAAGCCCGCAATTCGGCTGATTCCCGCTGAAAAAGCGCCATGCGCAACGCGTTGCGACGGCTCAGTGCGTAAAAGCTCAGGGCCAGCAGAATTGCGAATCCCATAATCTCAAGCGCCAGCACCCCGTTCACCCGCTCGCGCACCGACGCATAGGTTGTGAACGATGCCATCCGCCATCCGCGAAACGGGATACGCGTCTCCAGGCGCATCACCGCCTCGCCCTGCAAATAGGCATCCGGCGGCAGGGCGGTCCAATCCGCGGTGGCCTGAATGGCGCGCTGAATCGCGTTTTTGGGGGTCTGGCGCGCCAGCGCTTCTTCCTCAGTGCGCCCGCGCCAGCGCGGTTCCGTTGTCAGAATAATGTTGCCCGTGCTATCAGTCACAATGACCGCATCCGAAATCCCCGCCCAGGCCCGGCCGAATTTCTGCAAATCCACCTCGACCGCGATCACGCCCAGCACATCCGATCCCGATTGCACGCGGCGCGAATAGACAAAGCGGTAGCCGTTCGATTCGGTCTCCGCCACGGTGAAGATGGTCGCATTGGATCGGATCGCATCCACGAAATAAGGCGCGCCGCGATGGGGGGAGCCCAGACGCGTGCGATCCGTGGCCGCCACCGTGCGCCCGTCGATGTCCAGCAGCATGAGCGAGGCCGCCCCGATTTCATCCACAAAGGAAATCAACCGCCGTGTCGAGGCCGTGTAATCCGCAGAGTTCAGCGCGCCGATCAGCTCCGCATCGCGCGCCAAAAGCTGCGGGACAATCGCGTTCTGGCGCAATTCGGATAATAAGTTCCCGCTATAGAGCGCCAGACGCAATTCGGCGCGGTTGCGCGTGCTTTCCGTAAAACGATCAGTCAGCAGTTTGTTGGTGACAGACACCGTGACGATGGCAAAGGCCAACAGGACGCCAAGGGCGATGCGCACCCGCCAGTTGATCGCCTGGGTCTGATTTTCCGGGTTCACCGCGTTGTTCATGCCACTAGGCTACGCTAAAGCGCCCGTCCGGCTCAAGTCACGCCGTCACGAGCCCGTCGGCCAATGCGCGGAAGAGCGCCTGCCCATCGGTGCCGCCATGGCCCACATCCGCCGCCCGTTCCGGGTGCGGCATCATGCCCAAAACGCGACGGTTTTGCGACAGGATGCCCGCGATATCGGCGCGCGCGCCATTGGGATTGTCGGTATAGGTAAAGGCAATGCGATCCTCGCCCTTGAGCCGCGCAATGGTATCTTCATCCGCGAAATAATTGCCATCATGATGGGCGATGGGGATGTTGATCACGTCACCCGCATTGTAGCCTTGTGTATAGATGGAATTGGAGGTTTCCGTTTTTAAACCAACGGTTTGACAGATGTACTTCAACCCCGCGTTACGCAGCAAGGCACCGGGCAACAGCCCCGTTTCGGTCAGGACCTGAAAGCCATTGCACACGCCCAGAACATAGCCACCCCGCTCTGCGTGGTCCGCCACCGACCGGCAGATCGGCGAATTCGCAGCAATCGCGCCGCAGCGCAGATAATCCCCAAAGGAGAACCCACCCGGTATGCCAATGATGTCCACACCGTCTGGCAGATTGCTGTCCTTGTGCCACACAAGGCTGACCTTGGCCCCTGCCGCCTCAAAGGCCACGGCAAGGTCGCGGTCACAGTTGGATCCGGGAAAGACAACGACCGCTGCGTGCATCAGAGGATCTCCACCGTGTAGGATTCGATCACCGTATTGGCCAAAAGCTTATCGCACATGGCGGCGACATCCGCCTCGCTGGCACCCTCTTGGAGGTCCAATTCAATGACCTTACCCTGACGCACGCCCTTGACGCCCTCAAAGCCCAAAGCGCCCAGAGCGTGGCGCACGGCCTCGCCCTGCGGATCCAACACACCGTTCTTCAGCATCACATGCACCCGCGCCTTCATGGTGATCTTAACTCCTGTTTTTGTCGTGCCTAAAGATGGGTTTAATTGATCAAGGTCGGTTTGCTCACCGGGGTCGCGTTCTTGGGCATGACGCCCAGACGGCGCGCCACCTCGGTGTAGGCGTCCTTGAGGTCACCCAGATCGCGGCGGAACACGTCCTTGTCGAGCTTCTGGCCGGTCTCGATATCCCACAGGCGGCAGCTGTCCGGACTGATTTCATCGGCCAGGATCAGGCGCTGGAAATCACCGTCATAAACGCGGCCCACTTCGATCTTGAAATCGACCAGACGGATGCCGACGGCCATCATCACGCCGGACAGGAAATCATTGACCCGCAGCGCGAGACTCAGGATATCTTCCATGTCCTGCTGGCTGGCCCATCCAAAGGCGGCGATATGCTCTTCGGTCACCAGCGGATCGCCAAGCGCATCATCCTTGTAACAATACTCCACGATCGGGCGCGGCAATTGCGTGCCTTCCTCGATGCCCAGACGCTTTGACATGGTTCCGGCGGCATAATTGCGCACGATAATCTCAAGCGGGATGATCTCGACCTGGCGCACCAGCTGTTCGCGCATGTTCAGGCGCTTGATAAAATGGTTCGGCACGCCGATCTGGCCCAAACCGGTCATGAAAAATTCCGACAGCCGGTTGTTCAACACGCCCTTGCCCTCAATCACGGCCTTTTTCTCGGCATTAAAGGCGGTGGCGTCATCCTTGAAATATTGCACAATGGTGCCAGGCTCGGGGCCCTCATAGAGGATTTTCGCTTTGCCTTCGTAGATTTTCTTGCGCCGGGCCATGGGCGTCCTTTCGCGAACATGCCACAGGGGTTGCGACACCATGAGCCTCTCTTAGTGCAAGCTCTGTGTCGCTGCAAGCGCAGGGGTCTTGCGAAACGCCTCGCCAGGCCGCATATCCAAGGAGAGGCCAACATGCTGATCAGGAGACAGGCGCATGAGTACATTCGATGACCGCGAAAATGCATTTGAGAACAAATATGCCCATGATGCGGACATGCAATTCCGTGCCGAAGCCCGGCGCAATAAATTGCTCGGGCTTTGGGCGGCCGACTTGCTCGGGAAATCCGGCGATGATGCGGCAGAATATGCCAAGGAAGTCGTGAAGTCAGATTTTGAAGAGGCGGGCGACGAGGACGTCTATCGCAAGGTGTCCGGCGATCTGGGCGCCAAAGCCGATGAAGCCACGATCCGTGCGAAGATGGTCGAATTGATGGTCCAAGCCAAAGCCCAGCTGATGACAGAAACCTAAATGTGATAACCGCGATTTCAGCGGCCCTGCGCCTTCGTATGGGCCGCTGAAATCGGAGATCTGTTAGCAAACTCATAACCAAGATGAGTTTTATGAGTTTGCTAAGAGGAGGTGCGCGTGCGAAAGCAAGGCCTGTTTTTCCGCGCGAGGCTCCTGATGACAAACCCCCTGATGAAACTGCTGAGTGCAAACGGTACGCTGCTGGCGGATGGCGCGACGGGTACGAACCTGTTCAACATGGGGCTGATGTCCGGGGACGCGCCGGAGATGTGGAATACCGAAGAGCCCGGCAAAATCAAGACGCTCTATAAGGGTGCTGTTGATGCGGGAAGTGATGTTTTCCTGACCAATTCATTCGGGGCAAATGCCTCGCGCCTCAAACTGCATAATGCGGAAAAGCGCACGCATGAGCTGGCGCGCGTCTCTGCCGAGATCGCGCGCGACGTGGCCGATACCGCCGGGCGCACGGTGATTGTGGCCGGCTCGGTTGGTCCAACCGGCGAGATCATGGAACCCGTCGGCACGCTGAGCCATGCGCTGGCGGTCGAGATGTTTCATGAGGCCGCAGATGGTCTGAAATCCGGCGGGGCGGATGTCGGCTGGCTGGAAACAATCTCCGCGCCCGAAGAATACCGCGCCGCTGCTGAGGGTTTCACGCTGGCCGGTCTCGACTGGGTTGGCACGATGAGTTTTGACACTGCCGGGCGCACCATGATGGGTCTGACCAGTGCGGATATGGTAAAGATGGTTGACGGGCTGGGTGATCACGCGCCGCTGGCTTTCGGGGCCAATTGCGGCACCGGGGCGTCCGATCTGTTGCGCACGATCCTTGGCTTTTCTGCGCAGGGCCCCGAACGCCCGATCATCGCCAAGGGCAACGCGGGCATTCCCAAATACGTCGAGGGCCACATTCATTATGATGGCACACCGGAATTGATGGCGGATTATGCGGTGATGGCACGGGCTTGCGGCGCGCGGATCATTGGCGGGTGTTGCGGCACAATGCCCGAACACCTGCGCCATATGCGCGAGGCTCTGGACACGCGCAGCATGGATCACCCGCCCGCGCTCGAAGAAATCGTGGATCGTCTGGGCGCGTTTTCCTCGGCAAGCGACGGCACCGGCGATGATGAAGCCCCCGCACGGCGCACATCGCGCCGCCGCCGCGCCAGTTAACCGCCCTACCCGGTAGCGGATGGTCCCAGAATGCCCCGGCCCACCACCATCAGAAAATCCCAGTCCTCAAGCGCCTTGGCCTCCGTCTTGTTCTTTTTGTCGATGCTCAGAAACGCATGACCATGCACGCTGGTCCATAACACGTAAGCCGAACGCGCTGCGATTTCAGGGGCGGCTTGCGATCCCAGATAATCCGCACAGGCCCTCACGACGATGTCAAAGCAGGCGTCGCCTTTTTGTTGCAGGCAATCATCTTCCTCCTGTCCCTCGGTCAACCCGAACATGAGCCGAAAAATACCCGGTTCGGCTTTTGCGAAATCAATATAGGCCTTGCCGATTCCTCCCACCGCCGCGAGCGAGCCCGCCGGATGCCGGTCGCGTTCCCGTGCCATTTGCAGCGCCAAGCGGTCCATTGCATCCGACACGAGGGCATTCAATAAATCCGTGCGGTCTTTGAAATGTTTGTAGGGGGCCGCCGTGCTGACCCCGGCCCGGCGCGCGGCTTCAGCCACGGAAAACCCTTCAGGACCATGGAGTTCGACCAGTTCACGCACCACGCTCAGAAGCTGGCCGCGCAGATCACCATGGTGATAGGTTGTACGCCGATCCTGAGCGGCAGGCGAGGAAACTGACAAGAAATATCCCTTTTTGCTTGATTAAAGTGAGAGCCTATCACATATGTTAGTGATACTTACTTCATATCGCAGGTCCGCAGAATGTCCACCACTGCCCTTTCAAAACCTGATTTGAATCTGATTGTACGGCAAGCGGGCACGCGCGTCTTTACACTTTTGCTGATCGGGGTGGCAATCGGTCTGGTGATTGTAGCACAAAGCCATTTGGCCGCGCGTGCACAGGCGGTAACAGCCCCCGATGCCACCGCGCCGATGGCGGTGCTCACGGCCCCCCTGACGCTTGAGGACGGGTATCAGGTGATGCGCCGCTTTCCCGGACAGATCGAGGCGTCACAGCGCACCAATATGGCCTTTGAGCAAGGCGGAACAGTGGCGCAGCTGGCGGTGGATGAGGGCGATACGGTCTCCGCCGGAGCGCTGATCGCGCGTCTGGATACGCGCATGATTGAGGCGGAACAAACCCGTCTGGGCGCCGTACGCCGCGCGCTGGAAGCGCAGGCGGAACTCGCCCGACGCACGACAGATCGCCAAACCGAATTGCGCGAACGTGGCTTCGCCTCCAGGCAGGCGGTGGACAACATCGCCCTGCGCCTCATCGAGTTGGAAGCGCGGATCGCAGAAATTGACGCGAGCCTCATATCCATTGCACTACAGTTGGAAAAATCCGAACTGCGCGCGCCCTTTCCCGCAACCGTCTCCACACGGTTGGTCGATACGGGCGGTGCTGTTGGCGCAGGGCAACCGATCCTGTCGTTGGTGCAAACCCACGGGCAACAATTTCGCGTCGGCCTGGCACCCGGCGTCGTTGACACGTTGGAGCGCAGCGCTGCATTCGAGGCCGTCTTCGCGGGGACCGCCTATCCGTTGGAATTCCATGCCATTCTGCCGGAACTGGACAATGCCACACGCACCCGTACGGTTTTGTTCAACTTCACAGGGGATGGCCTGCCGCCGTTGCGCGACATCGGGACGTTGGCCCTGCACCAACAGGTCAAGGAGCGCGGGGCCTGGGTGCCGCTTTCGGCCTTGCAGGACGCGCCGCGCGGATTATGGCGCTTGATGATTGTACCCAAGGGCGCGAGCACGGTCCAAAGCGAAGCCGTGGAAATACTGTTCTCGGATGGCGAGCGCGCCTTTGTGCGCGGCACCTTCGCGCCGGGGACACGTTACATCACCGACGGGCCGCACCGCGTCGTCAAGGGCCAGAGCGTCCGCGTAATCGACGCCGCAAGCTGATGGAAACGCTGACCTTTCGCCAGCCCCGCATCGTCGCACTCGCCCTGCTGGTCATCATTGCTGCGGGGCTGTCGTCCCTGCTGGCCATCGGGCGCCAGGAAGACCCCACGATCACCAATCTCTTTGCCACAATCACGACCCCCTACCCCGGCGCGGATCCCGCCCGCGTTGAAACGCTGGTCACGGCGGAAATCGAAGACGCGCTGCGCGAAATCCCCGAAGTGGATGAAATCAATTCGACCTCTGCCACGGGCATCTCGATTGTCCAGGTCGATCTGCTGGACACATTGGCCGATGATCGGATCGAGCAGGTCTGGTCAGAAATCCGCGACGCGCTTGGAGATGCACAAGCCGCCTTCCCGCAAGGGGTGATGACGCCCGATTTTTCATCGGACGGCGCAGGCACATTCGGTGCGATCATTGCCTTATCGGCCAATCACAAGGATGTGCCGCTGAGCATCATGGGGCGGTTTGGCGAAAGCCTTGCCGATGACATTCGTAGCCTGTCCGGCACCAAACAGGTCGAGACCTTTGGCGGGCCGCAAGAAGAAGTGCTGGTCACGCTCGATCCCATCAAGGCAGCCACTCTTGGCCTGAGCGCAGATGATGTGGCGGGCGCGATTGCGCGGGGAGACAGCAAAGGTCAGGCGGGGCGCCTGCGCAGTTTTGCCAATGAAATGATCATCGACGTAGCGGGCGACATTACCGCGCTGGAGCGGGTCCGCACCCTGATCCTGCGCGAGGGGCCGCAGGGTCAGGTGACGCGTATTTCCGATGTTGCCGAGGTCACGCGGGGGCCGCGCCTGCCCCTCTCTGAGGCCGCCCTGCACAACGGCGCGCCTGCCGTTCTGATCGCGGCCAAGCTGGAGGATGGCTTGCAGGTGGATATCTGGATGGGCCGCGTCAAAACCGCGCTGGCGGCGTTTCAGGGCGATGTCCCCAGCAGCATCACCGCCGAGCTGATCTTTGATCAGAGCCGCTATACGGCTGAGCGCCTCGCCGAGGTTGGCGGCAATATGGCGATCGGTGTGGCGCTGGTGGTTGGTGTTTTGCTGATCACGATGGGCGTGCGCGCGGCCCTGATTGTCGCGCTGATCCTGCCGCTGGTCTCGCTGGCGACGCTGGCCACGATGAATGTTATCGGCCTTGCCATCCACCAGATGTCGGTCACCGGGTTAATTGTGGCGCTTGGCCTGCTGGTGGACGCGGGGATCGTCATGACCGACGAGGTCGGCCAGCGCATCGCCAAGGGTGAGACACGCCACAAAGCCGTAAAGGGGTCGGTGCGCAGGCTCTTTGCTCCGCTGCTGGCCTCGACCGTGACCACCGCGCTCTCTTTCACGCCAATGATCCTGTTGCCCGGACCTGCGGGTGATTTCGTCGGCTCCATCGCCATCGCCGTGGTCACCATGTTGCTATGGTCCTTCGTGATCGCCGTGACCGTTACCCCGGCCATCGCCGGATGGGTCATGCCCGCCGCGGGCAAGACCGGCATCATCGCCAACGGCATCAAAAGCCGCAGGCTGTCGCAGGGTTTTGCCGCAACGCTCCGCTGGGCCATGCGCAACCCCTTGCGCTCGGTCGCCTTTTCGCTGGTCCTGCCGGTGTTGGGTTTTATGTCGATGCCGCTGCTGACAGCACAATTTTTTCCGGGCGTGGAGCGTGATCAATTCCACATCGAGGTCGATCTGCGCCCTGGTGCCGCCATCGGCCAGACCCGGCAGGTCGCGGAACGGCTTGATGCGCTGCTGCGCGCCGCACCCGAAGTCCGCCAGGTGTCCTGGGTCATCGCAAAATCCGCGCCCGCCTTTTATTACAACATGGTCAGCGCGCGCGCGGATGCCGCACGTTTTGCGCAGGCGTTGGTGACGACCCATTCCCCCGCTGCGACCGAAACGCTGATCGCCCGGTTGGAGCGCGAGATCGGTGCCGTCGCGCCCGAAGCGCAGGTTCTGGTGCGGGGACTGGTACAAGGCCCACCGGTGGATGCACCGGTCGAGTTGCGCCTTGTCGGGCCGGATCTGGACACCCTGCGCGCGACGGGCGCGCAGATGCGCCGCATCATCTCGGATGTGGATGCGGTCACGCTGAGCCGTGGCACCGTGAGCACAGGCGCCCCCGAGGTCAGCCTCACCGTGAATGAAGCCAAGGCGCGCCAAACGGGGTTCGACCTCTCCATGATCTCGCGCCAGCTAGAGGCAGGGCTGGAGGGCGTCACTGGCGGCTCTCTGCTCGAGGGTTCCGAAGAATTACCCGTCCGCGTCCGATTTGGCGATGCGACACGCAGTGATCTGAGCGCGATTGCGGATATGATCCTTCTGCCTCCTGATGCGGCGGCGCAATCAGCACGCGGGCTGTTCCCCGGCGTGCCGCTTTCGGCCATCGCCGATGTCACGCTGACCCCCGGCGAGCCGATCATCACCCGGCGCAACGCCGAGCGGGTCAATACCATTCAGGCCTTTATTCTACGCGATGTGCTGCCCGAAGAAGCCCTGGCACAGGTCCGCGCGGCGCTGGACGCCGAAGGCTTCACGCTGCCCGCTGGATATCGCCTCGAAATTGGCGGTGACAGCGATGCGCGCGCCGAAACACTTGGCAACCTGCTTGCCTCGCTGGGCCTGATTGTCACCCTGTCCATTGCGGCCATCGTGATGACCTTCAACTCCTTCCGGCTCTCGGCCATCGCCCTGATCGTCAGCGTGCTCTCTGCCGGGCTCTCCATTCTGGCGCTGGCGATTTTCCAATACCCTTTTGGTATCAATGCCATCATCGGCGTCATCGGCTCCATTGGCGTTTCCATCAACGCTGCCATCATTATCATGACCGGATTGCGCGATGATCCGGGCGCGCGCCTCGCAGACCCGGAGGCGATGGTCGATGTGTTGATGGGCTCCAGCCGCCACATCATCAGCACGACCATCACGACATTCGGAGGGTTCTTGCCCCTGATCCTGGCGGGAGGTGGCTTCTGGCCGCCTTTTGCCATGTCCGTGGCCGGTGGCGTATTGCTGTCGACGGTGGTGTCGTTTTACTTCACGCCCCCGATGTTTGCCCTGCTCTATGCGGGCAAGACCAAAACAACCCCACCAGAAGAAGCAATGAAACCATCACAGGCCACAGCCCTCAAAGTGATGCAGGCGGCCGAGTAACCCCCTGTTAAGCTCTAGATGATTATGAAAAGAATTCGGCCCCCCACACACCTCCCTCAGGTTGCGGGGGGCGGCCGATTTGCGATACCAACGGTGGCATAGCGTCGCACAATGTTACCTTCGTGTCGTAATTTGGAAAGTCACAAGCGGACGTTCTGTCAAAAGGGATTATACTTCTCGCCCGGCTTTCCGGTGCGGCAACAAAGGAAAACCAATGTCGGACGAAGACGATATCATCCTGTCAGAGCTGGACGACGAAGAACTTGTTCAGCAGATGTTCGATGACCTCTATGACGGGCTGCGCGACGAGATCATGGAATCCGTCAATATCTTGCTGGAACGCGGATGGGAACCCTATGACATTCTGACCAAGGCGCTGGTCGGGGGCATGACCATCGTGGGCGCAGATTTCCGCGACGGTATCCTGTTTGTGCCCGAAGTGCTGCTGGCGGCCAACGCGATGAAGGGTGGCATGTCCATCCTCAAACCCCTGCTGGCCGAAACCGGCGCGCCGCGTGTCGGCAAGATGGTCATCGGCACCGTCAAGGGCGACATCCACGACATTGGCAAGAACCTCGTTGGCATGATGATGGAGGGCGCGGGTTTCGAAGTTGTTGATCTGGGGATCAACAATGCGGTCGATGCCTATCTTGACGCGATGGAAAAAGAAGGTCCCGATATTCTGGGCATGTCCGCTCTGCTGACCACGACGATGCCCTATATGAAGGTCGTGATCGACACGATGATCGAACAGGGCATCCGCGATGACTATATCGTACTGGTCGGGGGTGCGCCGCTGAACGAGGAATTCGGCAAGGCCATTGGCGCGGACGCCTATTGCCGGGATGCTGCGGTCGCCGTGGAAACGGCCAAAGAATGGGTTGCGCGCAAGCACAATCAAAAATCCGCCTGACAATGCGGCACCGGTTTCAGGGCCTGTGTCGTGTCAACGGCGCGGGCTTCTTACGGGGTGGGTGATGCAAAAACTGAGCGATAGCGACCTTACCAGGACCGGGTTGCCGTTGGCGGCGCAAACCGGCAGGGTCCTGCTGATCGCCTGCGGTGCCTTGGCGCGCGAGATACTCGATCTGCGCAAGGCCAATGGCTGGACCCACCTGGATCTGACTTGCCTGCCCGCCAACTATCATCTTTACCCTGAAAAAATCACGCAAGGCGTGCGGGAGGCGGTGACAAAACACCGTGCGGCCTATGATCAGATCTTCGTTGTTTATGCGGATTGCGGCACGGGCGGGCTTTTGCAGGCCGCCTGTCGCGAACTTGCGGTAGAGATGATCGCAGGGCCGCACTGCTATTCTTTTTTCGAAGGCAACGCGCGCTTTGCCGAGCACAGCGACAGCGAAATCACGGCCTTCTACCTGACCGATTTCCTCGTGCGTCAATTTGATGCCTTTGTGGTCAAACCCATGGGGCTTGATCGCCATCCGCAATTGCGTGACATGTATTTCGGAAACTATGAAAAACTGGTGTATCAGGCGCAAACCGACGATCCGGCGCTGACACAAAAGGCACAGGACTGCGCGGCATTTCTGGGCCTCGCCTTTGAACGCCGCCTCACCGGATATGGTGATCTTGCAACAGCATTGGCTGATTTGAAACCCTGACCTCTCCCAATGAAACCCCGGCCAGCGGCCTGAGAATTTCCGCAAGGAAATTTAAGCTATGGCGTGGCGTCTGTGACGCCTCCTTTGGATCAAGCCGCGGCGGCGACCTGGCGGATGCGTTCAATCATCGCACGTAAACCATTGGAGCGCTGCGCAGAGAGATGCTCGTTCAGACCAAGCCGTCCCATGGCCGCGCGCGCATCGATCTCCAGAACGTCCTGCGGCGACAGCCCATTATAGAGTTTTCGCAGCACTGCAATCAGACCGTTCACGATCATCGCGTCGCTCTCCCCGTCAAAATGCAAGGTGTCTTTTTCGATCACCGCATGCAACCAGACCTGACTGGCGCAGCCGTCGACCCTGGTGGCCGGCACCTTCAGCGCATCCTCCAGCGGGGGCATCGCCTTGCCCTCCTCAATCACCAAACGATACCGGTCTTCCCAATCCTCCAGGAATTCGAAATCTTCTACCAGTTCTTCAAAATCAGCCTGCGCCATAACGGTCCTCTTATCCTCTGCCTCAGGTAGGGCTTGCGCGCCGAAAGGTCCAGCAACCTTGACGCTTTTCAACGGGGCGCAGATAAGATAGTTCAATCTTACAAGAACAAACGGCAGGCCCGATGCGCATTACAATTTCCGCCCTTTTGATGTCCACACTCGTGGTTTCCGGTTGTGCGACCAAGGCCAACCCGTTTAATTGGTTTGCTGGTTCCAGCCGCACGACTGTCGCCCCGGCGGCGGAAAACACCAATCCCCTGATTCCGGAACGGACCGGGCTGTTCAAATCAAGCAACGAAGAAGTTGGCTTTCTGGGTCAGCCCATGGACAGTGTCAGCAGCGTCGTTATCGAACGGATTGCGGATGGCATCATCATCCGCGTTACGGGCCTGGCCGCGAGACAGGGTTTTTATGCGGTGCAGCTGACCCCTGGCAACGCAGAGCAAAAAGCCGTTGACGGCGTGCTAACCTATCGTTTGGAAGGCTTGCAAGGACCCGGCGCGCTCGGGGGTCCGACCGCGAGCCGGGAGATCATCGTTGCCCGCAAAGTGAGCAATCAAACCCTGCAAGGGACCCGCACCATTCGTGTAGAGGCCCGAAACAACAGCATGACTGCCCGGCGCTGACGCCCGGCAATCGGCCAAAAGACCGTTAATCCAGCGCGACAATGCGCACATCGGATCCATCTGCGGTCAGCGCGATTTTTCCTTCACACAGCCGCAAGGCATCCAGCCCGAAGACCTCCTTGCGCCATCCCGACAAAGCCGGCACATCACGCAGACCGGCGGCAATCGCATCCAGATCAGATGTGGGCGCAATGAGTTTGGCCGCGACTCCTGCACTTTCCGTCTTGGCCTTGAGCAGAACGCGCAGCAGGTCCGCCAGAGCCGGGTTCACCTGCAATTTGTCGCGCGTGCGGTCCGGTTGGGGCATCTGATCGGAGGGGCACGCCACGCCAGCGGCGACAGCCTTGAGAATCCCGTCGGCAATATCGCCCCGCCGCGCCTCGCGCAGCAGGAGCCGCGCACGGCCAAGCTCTTCAAGGGACTTGGGCTTATTGGAGGCCAATTCGACCAAAGCGTCATCCTTATAGACGCGATTACGCGGAATATTGCGCTCCTGTGCGAAAGTCTCGCGAAACGCGGCCAATTCGCGCACAACCGCCAGAAATTTGGGCGAATTCGTGCGCGTTTTAACCCGCAACCAGGCCTGATCCGGCGTTACGATATAGGTATCGGGTGTGGTCAGGACAGTGAGCTCTTCATTGACCCACCGCGCGCGCTCATTACGCGCCAGCTCCTTGGCCAGATATTCATAAATGTCACGCAGATGGGTAACATCCGCCAGCGCGTATGTCTTTTGCGCATCCGTCAGCGGACGGCGCGACCAATCCGTAAAACGCGAGGTCTTATCCAGCGGTTGTTTCGCAATGCGGCGCACCAAGGTTTCATATCCCACCTGCTCACCAAAGCCACAGACCATCGCCGCCACCTGCGTGTCAAAAAGCGGTTCGGGAAAGACCTGCGCATCCACATAGAAGATTTCCAGATCCTGGCGTGCGGCGTGAAACACCTTGACCACTGAGGTATCCCGGAAAAGCTCATAAAGCGGCTCAAGCGACATATTCCCGGACAGCGGATCGACCAGAACCGCATTGCTGTCATCTTTGCCCGGCATCGCCATCTGGATCAGGCAGAGTTTAGAATAATAAGTCCGCTCGCGCAGGAATTCAGTGTCCAGCGTCACATAATCATGCCC
Organism: Roseobacter fucihabitans; assembly: GCF_014337925.2. NCBI lineage: Bacteria > Pseudomonadati > Pseudomonadota > Alphaproteobacteria > Rhodobacterales > Roseobacteraceae > Roseobacter > Roseobacter fucihabitans. The sequence continues at coordinate 2,399,534 of NZ_CP143423.1, forward strand.
TGCTGCCTCCTTGCAAAAAGCAGCGAGTTCGTCAGTCGTCGTGAGTGTTTTCATCAGGGCGTTTCTTTTCGTTCAGCTATTCATCAACCCGGTCCTAAAATTGTTACACGAGCCCCGCAGGATTGACCAGAACTCTGAACATGGCCTCAAGGCAGTTGCACCAATCGCCGGTCCCCGGCCGCAAAGCGCCGCAAGACCGCCGGGTATAACAGGTGCTCCTGTGCCAGAACCCGTGCGGCAAGGCTTTCGGCCGTATCATCGGGCAAAACGGGCACTTCGGCCCGACCCAAAACCGGGCCATCATCCAACAGAGGTGTCACCTCATGCACGGTGCATCCATGCACCCGGTCGCCCGCCGCCAGCGCGCGCGCGTGGGTGTTTAATCCTTTATATTTCGGCAGTAAAGACGGGTGGATATTGAGCATCCTGCCCCGCCACGGATCAACGAAACCCGCCGTCAATTTACGCATGAACCCGGCCAGACAGATGATATCGGGCGCGTGATGCGCCAAGGCGCCCGAAATGGCGTTTTCAAATGCGACCCGGTCACCGTCAAAGGGTTGATGCCGCACCACTTCGCTCGGCACGCCGCGCGCTTCGGCAAGCTCCAACCCGCCTGCTCCAGCGTCATTTGACAGCACCACGCAAGGTCGTGCCGGGTGATCCCCCGTCATGCTTTCCAGCAGTTTCAACATGTTGGACCCGCCGCCGGAAATTAAGATTGCGACGCGTTTGCTCACAAAAGCGAGCCCGTGTAGCGCACCCCCGCCTGATCGGTGACGCTGCCGATCCGGCTGACGTCTTCGCCGTGCGCGGCCAGCAGAGCGGTCAAAGCATCCGCCTCATTCGGGTCCACCGCGAGGATCATGCCCATGCCGCAATTGAAGGTCTTGAGCACTTCCGTCTCCGCCATGCCTCCGGTGCGCGCCATCCAGCTGAAAACCTCCGGCAGCGCCCAGGTGGTCAGGTCGATCTCGACGCCCGTGCCTTCCGGCAAAACCCGGGGCAGGTTTTCGCTCAGCCCGCCGCCGGTGATATGCGCCAGCGCATGCACGCCCCCGGCCCGGATCGCCGCCAAGGTCGGTTTGACATAAAGACGCGTTGGCGTCAGCAAATCCGCTCCCAATGTCGCGTCAGACCATGGGCAATCATCATCCCATGTCAAGCCGGATAATTCCACAAGCTTGCGCACCAGACTGTAGCCGTTGGAGTGCACCCCGTCCGAGGCCAGCCCCAGCAGCACATCCCCTACAGCCACATCCTTGGGAAGATCCGCACCGCGTTCCAGCGCGCCCACCGAGAACCCCGCCAGATCGAAATCACCCGCCGGATACATGCCCGGCATTTCCGCCGTTTCACCGCCGATCAAGGCGCAGCCCGCCCGCTCGCATCCCGTGGCGATACCCTCGATGATCCGCGCTGCTTTTTCCGTTTCAAGCGCGCCGGTTGCGAAATAATCCAGGAAAAACAATGGCTCTGCGCCCTGACACACCAGATCGTTGACACACATCGCCACCAGATCAATACCGACACCCTCAACATGTCCGGTATCGATGGCAATGCGCAGCTTGGTGCCAACACCGTCCGTGGCGCCCACCAGAATGGGATCGCGGTAGCCCGCGTCCCGAAGGTCAAACAGGGCACCAAAGCCGCCCAAACCCGCCATCACACCAGACCGATTTGTCCGTTTGGCCGCGGGTTTGATCCGATCCACCAGCGCATTGCCAGCGTCAATGTCCACGCCCGCATCGGCATAGGTGATCCCGTTTTTGGGCAGTGTCATGTTTCGCTTCTCCGCGCGACCGATTTCCTGTCTGCGGGTTAGAGCATTCATGGCCTGCTTGCAATGTCTGGCAATGGGTGATCCCCCTCTTGACGCGCGCAGCTGTGCGGCTTAGCACAATATTATGGCGGGCCTGTAGCTCAACTGGTTAGAGCAGAGCGCTCATAACGCTTTGGTTGCGGGTTCAAGTCCTGCCGGGCCTACCAAATACTATTTATTATCCTTTTATTATAGGGTGTTAGGTGACTTTTTGACGAACCTTTCAGGGTGGTTCGTCAAGTTTTGTTCCGTTTTCGTGCCGACTAACCGAGAAATGGCGGTATCAGCCATATCACGACGACCAAACGTCTCACAGTACTTCTGTGCCATGGAAAGCGTTACATGGTCGCTTACCGCCATGATTTCATGTGGTGTTCCGCTCGCTTCAGCAATACGGCGGCAAATAGCCTTCCGCAGACCATGCGAGGAACATAGTGGCAAGCCAGCTTTGTCGCACCATTTGCGCATCGATGTACCCAACCCCTTAGGAGAGCGGGCTTTCTTTTGGCCAGTTTCGAGGTAGGTGAACGTAACCGGTCTGGCAGCCAATGCCGTTGCTAAAGCCGGATGGATTGGTAAGCTGATCAGTACTCCGCTTGGGTTCTTTTTGGTCTTCTGGCGGCGGTACTCGATCCGTCCGTCTTTTATGTTGGCAGGCCCCAGCTTCACAGCATCAACTTTTGCGGCACCAGTGTAGAGCATTAATGTCATGCAGATATGAGCAGGTGAACCAAGCGGATGAGCCTCGTAGAAGCGAGCAATCTCACCCTCATCCCACGAATGATAGCCTACGGAAAAAGTTGAAGACGGGGACTCATCACTCCGTGCGAATGGTCACCCCCCGTTCTTAACATTGTGCGGAAATAAGGGAAAATGGAGTGATGAGCAGCGGCTGGCGATTTTGCACTCGGCACTTTGGCTTATCCGTTGGATGAGCATCATAAGCGTTCTGAATCAATTCGATCACGAACCGATCGCGATAATCTGTAACGATATTCGCAGCCTGCTCCGCGCTGCTTTCGTAAATCCTATCGAGATAATTTCCAGCGTCGCCAATGTTCGCCCGAAAGCCTTGGATTTTCTTTTGAGCCAGTCTCTGGATGAAGTCCCAAGAAACCAGTTTCGCGTCCCTTTGGATCAGCATTTCGCGCACATCATCGCGCCCCAACGTGGGGTTGATCGTTTCACAGGCGTGGGCAAGAAATTTCTTAGCTGCCGTTTTGAAGGTTGCGTTGGTTTTGTATGCCTCGTCGATCTTTTCACGCAAAGCGATCAAGACGGCGGGCAAATCGGTTTTGAATTGCTCAACGGCCTGCCGGAATTTGGCGATTTCGGGCCGCTCATAGCTGAAGAACAAGGACAGCAGTTGTTCAAGCCCAGCAATGTCCGTCATATCGCAACGGGTGATTTCATTACGATCCTGCCATAGGACGGCAACGCGGGAATCTTCAAAAATTATGTTGTCTTGAGGGTAGCCCGTTCGCAGCTTAGCTTCAATTTCTGCGTCCAAATCATCGTCGGTGTCCTTGGCTTCCCAATACCCCAAAGGGACGTGCACATCGTACAGAATTGCCCCATCGGGGCGAATGCGTTTCTTGAGGCTGGATTGCATGGGATACTGATTAATGAAGATCAGATTGTCCGACTTGGCCCACGACTTAAGCAAGTCTTTGAACGCTTCACTTATGACGCCTTCGGTAAGTGATCCGCTGACCTTACGAATACGATCCAAGTCTGCAAGGTAGCTGTGATCAGTCGTTGGCTCATTGGTCACCCTATCTGCGTCATATCTGTTTAGGAGACCAGTTGTCACCAGTCTAGGGATTAAGGTATTCGTTCTCGATGCGTCTGGTTTGCCTGACAAAGTTGCGCGCCAGCAAGCTAAAGCACAACCGCGACTTGCATCACACGCCTGTGAACACCACATATAGACTTTGAAATATTCAAAGGCACAACTCATGGCTTCATTCAGCGGCTTTATCCGTAAATCCCCCGACGCACGTTTGGCATCATTTCTAAATGCAAAAGGGGTTCATGCCCCTGATGACTTTAATTGGCAAAGCGAAGGGCGCGGAACTACGCTCGTGAATGATATCAACGGCCTCATTGCAGACTTGGACGAAGCCGCTGCCGCGGCAATGGCGATTGTTGCGGGTGTTGTGCGCTGACTTTAGCCGTGTGGATTTTGAGATTTAACGAACCTGTCTGACGATTGAGGCTTCTCAATCAACGGACAGGAGTTCCCCATGACACATGAGAAGATGACCCCGCTTCGGGAGCGGATGATGGAAGACATGCGCATCCACGGGATGGGCGACAAGGCTCAGAAGGCGCACATTCGGGCGATCAAACACTTTTCTGGTTTTCTTGGGCGCTCGCCCGATACCGCCACGCCAGATGATCTTCGGGCGTATCAGTTGCATATGACCGATACGGAAGTGACACCGCCCACATTCAACGCGCGGATCATGGCGCTGCGGTTCCTGTTCGGTACAACCTGCAACCGTGAAGACATGAAGAAGTACATGCAGTTCCGCACGCAGCCACGCAGGCTGCCAACAGTGCTGAGTATCGAAGATGTTTCGGAGCTTCTTGCTGCGGCACCCGGCCCGGGTCTGAAGTATCGGGCGGCGCTAAGTATTTCCTATGGTGCGGGTCTGCGGGCATCTGAGGTTTGCAATCTCAAGGTCAGCGATATCGATAGTGACCGGATGTTAATCCATGTCGATGAAGGCAAGGGGCGCAAGGACCGCAAGGTCATGCTGTCACCCGATCTCTTGGACTTGTTGCGTGACTATTGGTGCGAAGCGCGCCCCGAGGGATGGCTCTTTCCGGGCAAGCCGAAGATCAATCCGGTCACGTCGAGGCAATTGGGTCGGGCGTTCAACTCGGCCAAACATCTGGTTGGTATTTCAAAGCCAGCCACGCTGCATACCTTGCGGCACAGCTTTGCCACCCATCTTATGGAGGCTGGAACGGATGTGCGGGTGATTCAGGTCTTACTGGGTCACGCCAAGCTGAGCACGACAGCGCGTTATACCCATGTTGCGACTAAAACAATCCGGGATACGCCCAGCCCGTTTGAAGCTCTCAAAAGGCTGAACGTACAGACCCGCAAGCGCAGACGGGAATAACCGAGGCCGGGTGCCCCGGCCAGAACTGGAGATTGCGGATATTTTCCGAAAGTTTGGTCCTGCGTGGCGGCAGGTCAATAAGGGCCATGTCAACCTGTCCCAGCTCAAAGTGATGTCCTCAATCGAAGCCTGCCGAACTGAGGCGCTCGGCGGGCATGTGGCGGCCTGTACCAAATGCAACCACATGCACATTGCGTACAATAGCTGCAAGAACCGGCACTGTCCCAAGTGCCAGAGTCCGGCCGCGCGCGACTGGATGGAAGCGCGCGCCGAGGATCTGCTGCCCGTGGAATATTTCCATGTCGTCTTCACGTTGCCTGCGCAGATCGCTCGTATCGCCTACTGGAACAAGAAGGCCGTCTATGGCCTACTGTTCAAAGCGTCTGCGCAAACGGTGATGACAATTGCAGCCGATCCCAAACGGCTCGGCGCGCGGGTTGGCATGACCAGCGTCCTTCATACGTGGGGGTCGGCACTTACGCACCATCCCCATGTCCACATGATTGTCCCAGGCGGCGGTCTGTCGTCAGATGGCAAGAGATGGATCGCTTGCAAGCCGGGGTTCTTTCTACATGTGCGGGTGTTGTCACGACTGTTCCGGCGGCTGTTTATCGAAGGGCTGCTTGCCCTGCACCGCGCAGGTGAACTGTCCTTCTTCGGCGATCTGAACGGGCTGTCGGACCCACAGGCCTTCGCCGCATATCTCGCCCCACTGCGCAAAACCAAATGGGTGGTCTATGCCAAACCGCCATTCGGCGGGCCCGAAGCCGTGCTCGCCTATCTCAGCCGCTACACGCACCGCATCGCCATCTCAAACAGCCGTTTGATCAGTGCCGATGCCAACACCGTTGCGTTCCGATGGAAAGATTATCGCTTCAAATCTGGTGACGGGCGATCCGTCATGCACCTTTCCACATCAGAGTTCATCCGCCGCTTTCTGATCCATGTGCTACCGGACCGGTTCCACCGCATCCGCCATTATGGCCTGCTCGCCAGTTCGACCCGTAAGGCTAACATCGCAAAAGCTCGGACCTTACTTGGCGCACAAACCGCCAAACAGGATGACCCACCAGTCGCCGAGGTCATCCCGCTCACACTGCGAGACCCATGCCCCGGCTGCGGCGGGAAAATGCGCATCATCGAGACCTTCCGGCGGGGCCAAAGACCACAATCCCGCGCACCACCCAGAAAGGCCGCAGCATGACGGGGCGCACGTCATCAATCAAAGACCATTCCCCGAACTGCATCGCGTTTTGGGCTGGTATCGGCTTGGGTGAAGGAAAATTGATGGCGTCCAATGCGCCCAAACTGGTGCCAAGCCACTCCGAAAAAGACGCTCAAGGGCACCAATCCATGAGAAATGATGCCAAGCAATTCCATCTCGCAGCATCCTCGGCTGAACCTGATTGGCGCTTCCCCCATAGCGCGCGCCCAGACCCCACGGCTTCCTCCTAGTCATGTTTCCCAACGCGGGCCACACTCACACTAAGCCGAAAAGTCGCGCACAGGCCCGCATCGAAAAACCTTAAACTTACCTGACCTCAACCAAGATCGCGTCAAAGCGGAATTGGACCACCTTGCCAGCTTGGCCACTCCACAAACCATGACCGCAGCGGAACAAATATGCAGCGCCCAGCGCATTGATCTGGAAGGGTTGCAGGGCATTCAGGACATCTTGCTTATGCTGGCCATCGATCACTCAAAGATATTGGAACGCGTTGCCGTGCAGGGGTCTTTAATGCAGCGCACGGGCGGTAAGAATTGGTCCGCCTTTCAATTCGAAGACGACGGAAAGCCGTGGGCGCTGGGCGATGACATAGCCCGTGCAAGCTTTGTCGCCGATGCAATCGCTATTCTCGAATTGCCAGAACATCGAAAGCGTGAAGCTGATTGGTACACCTCTATTCGGGTCCACCCAATCACGGGCGAAGAAACCGAAATCGTACAGGCCACCATATACGTTGAGGCCAGCGCGGAAAGCGAATTGACTTTTGGGCCATCCGAAGGGTTGGAACGCCAAGTGGTCCAACGCGTTTTGGAAGTCGGGATCGCTTGCAACGCCAAAGAGCGGATTGTCGAAATTTGCGCCCGTGGAGGAAAAAAGATGCGTGACGAATACGCGTCATCGTTTTCAAAGCATTTTGCCCCGCAATCTGCCCCACCCGTTGAGACGCCACGGCGGGACGTGCTGTTAGCCAACCTGCGCTCACATCCCAGCTTTCCCACAGAACCAGCCGACCGCATTGCAGAGGTCGAAGTATCATCCCTTGAATTTTAGACTGTTGGTGGCGGCTTTGCGCGGTTTGAGCATCGCGGGGATGACGAAACCATTTATCAATTCCTAGAGCGCCAGTTTGGTGGGCAATCCCCCATTCACGCAGCGGGCTGGACGATCATTGGCGCAACACTTCGGATTATGCAAACGCCAGACGACGGAAAGCGGGCCACGACGCTGACTGTGACATTGCGCAGCCCCAACACCACCACCATTCCAAACAAGACCGAAGCAGAACGTCAGTTTGTCATTGCCCTGCTGGATCGCTGGAAACTGATCGCGCCGCCGCCAGAACCGTTTGATGTGATAGAGGCTGTATAATTGAATGCGCTAGACCTGTTTGCCACTTTAGTGATCCAGCGCTGTCGCGTTCGAAGGGCCGAATATTCATCCCTTCCGGCCTATGGCGCGTTGATGAAAGCAAGCCTAATCGAAGAAATTGGTGTTGTTTCATCCATCATCTGCGACGAATGCAGCCAGTCCCATGAAACCAGGGTCGTCTATCAGGGCGAGCAATACGGCCATTATTGCCCTGATTTTGGTTTCGTATCCAAAGCCCGTTCTGAACTGATCGCCACGCAACCGAACTTAAGTGCGTTCGTTGCGCAGATTGCAGACGGCCTAACCTGCAAGAGACGCAAGTCATCGCCCTTAGATAAGGATATCTGGCGCATAGGGGCGCTTGAAAGCCACGCAGGGGACGTCGTTATCTACATGTGCCCTAGCCTTCAGCACGCGCAGGACGTGACGGATTTTCAGTCAGCCGTGACGAACGAAATAAAATCCCCCTTTGGTATTATGCTTACGGTCCAAGGCACATTAACTGTTCCGCCTTATGTCACGGCTCGACTGCAGGACGTTTTAAGCATTGATCCAATAACCGGAACAGTCGTGGTGATTGAAAACCTATGCACCATCGCGGGCGTTCCTAAACAACGCACTGGTGGGCGGCCCAATGATTACAGAAAACCATTAGGCGACCTGATCGCACTTCGGGCCAGCCAAGGCCGCACTTTGCAAGGACGCAACGCCGAAGCAAAGGCGCTGCAGGCGGAGTTTAAGGCCCAGCATCCAAACGCAAAATGTCCATCGCTACCGACAGTTAGAAAGTATGTTTCCGAAGTCAGAAGTGGATCATAACTGGATCAAAACGGGCCGTCTGTTTTGATCCAGCCCACGTCCGCCAAGGTTCATCTGTCACCAAATGATGGAGAATGAACCATGACAACCACGAAGCAAATCAACCAACCAACACCCCCTATCGCGGTATCACCCGACGAAGCCGCACGGCTTGCAGGTATTGGGAGGACAAGCCTTTACGCCGCTTTGGCCAAAGGTGATCTGAAAAGCATAAAGATCGGTTCGCGCCGTTTGATCAAGATCGAGGCCATCCATGAGTGGCTCGCATCCTACCAAACGGACGCGGAGTAAGTCGCCGTGCCAAACCTAAGCCCGCCTGAGCGGTATCAAGTCTTATCATTGCTACACAAAAGCGGAGGCGGCGACACTTGTCGGCGTTTCCACCCGCACCATTGGGAACTGGGCACGGGATGGGTTGCCCCTGTTGGACGCGTCACACCCGCCCCTCATTCGCGGCGATGACTTGCGCAGTCACATCACCGCCCAGCGCGAAGGCCGCAAGGTTAAAACTGATCTATGTGAGTTTTATTGCCTGCGCTGCAGAAAGGGCCGTCGTCCTGCTGGCGAGATGGCGGATTGTAAAATTGAAGGCAACAAAGCCATGCTCACCGCCCTGTGTGACGTCTGTGAAGGTATCGTGTGCAAGCCAATATCCTTGGCCCGCCTTCAAGAAATCCGTTCCAAACTGGACCTCACAATAAAGCGGGCGGAAGCGACATTATAATGGTGGACATAAGCCCCCCTGTACTTCCCATTCGACCACTGCCCCGCGTTGCCTTCAAAAGCCACCCGCTACGCACTGTTTTGAGCCTTGTATTGAGCATACCGACCCTGTTGCGGGTAATGCCGGAATGGCGGGTGTTCTCTGATTACGAAAACTCGGAATTGTACTGCCAGATACCGTGCTGGCCCGCCAAAACTCCCCATCCCAAAATGGCCCCCAAGCTTAGGAACCTACCATGACCAAACGCCCCAACGAGAAGAACGAACGCCTGAAACGCCGCTTTCTGGAATATCGCAAGTTTGCCCGCCAGCTTTCGGACAAGACGCTGGATCGTGAAATCGCAGCCCTTGAACGGTTTGACGTCTGGAACGGGCGCAAGGACTTTGCCCGCTTTCATATTGAGCAGGCTATGGGGTTCCGCACCCACTTGGAACAAAGCAAGACGAAGACTGGAAAGCCTTTGGGCAAATCCACAATGCGATCTGTCTTGGCAACCTTGCGGGAATTTGTCCTGTGGCTTTCTCAGCAAGATGGGTTTCGCAGCCGTATCAGAGCGGCAGACGCGGATTATTTCAATCTATCGCGTCGCGATGAAGCAGAGGCCCGCGCGGCCCCGCCACGTCCTGCACCCAGCATAAACCAAGCCAATCGCGCCCTTGACCTTATGCCCAGCGCCACACCACAACAAAAGCGCGACAAGGCTGTCTTTGCCCTTCTTTGCCTAACAGGTGTTCGTGTCGCGGCTTTGGTATCGCTCAAGATCAAACACATTAATCTGCGGGAACAATCTGTCACCCAAAACCCACGCGAGGTGGCCACCAAATTTGGCAAGGTCATTGATACCTTCTTTGCCAAAGGATTTGATGATGCAGAAACCGCCCTTGCGGACTGGATGACCTATTGCGATGAGGTGGCCCTTTACGGTCCCGATGATCCATTGTTTTCAGCAACCGCTATAGCCGCCAACTCAAATTTAGGTTTCGCAGCAAACGGCTTTACCCGTGAACATTGGAAAACCACCGAACCCGTGCGCAAAATTGTTCGCATAGCGTATGATGCTGCAGGCATTCCCAACTACGGCCCGCATGCCTTTCGTCACATGCTTGCACGCCATGCAGCCAAACATTGCACGTCCGTGGCAGAACTCGTCGTCACCTCTCAAAACCTCGGGCACACAGATGTCTTGACCACCTTGCGCAGTTACGGCCAAATCAGCCGCGATGCACAACGCAAGTTGATTACGGGAACTACGTCTGATGTGGATTGAAACTGCCCAATCTAAGCAACAGCTCGATGTGGGAATAAATGTGGGAACGAAATTCATATTGGGTGAAATTTCACATAAAAATCAACGTACTATACAAGAGTAGTGGCGGAGACGAAGGGATTCGAACCCTCGAGACCCTTCCGGGCCTACTCCCTTAGCAGGGGAGCGCCTTCGACCACTCGGCCACATCTCCACCAATCGGTATAAACGCGCAAATACCTATAATACAAGGCTATTTCTGAGCCTTTTTGAATTTCTTCTGGTAGGCCGTATATGGCAAGAAATAGCACGTTTCGGCATCGATTTTGGGCAAAGTCTGGTCAATTTTTCGAAATTTTTTGTATGAAATAAAAGGATTTAGGGCAAATTTCTGGTCATTGGTTTCCTGAACTCAACTTAACCCTTTGCCAATATCGCAATGGCTTTTGATCGAATGTAGGGCAGAAATGAATGATCGTGAAAATGAAACGCAAAGGGGGCGTGTTGAAAAGTTGAAGGACTTCCCTGAATTCGGCAACGTCGCGGAAATACTAGAAGATCCTCCTGCGCATTGGCCTTGGGGCGATATTTGGGAATTTCATGATTTGATTCTGGCGCAGGGTTTGCGCAATCAACACTTTGGAAATAGATTGCTGAATGCGAAGGATGCCAGGGTGTCAATTGCGATGAAACCCTGGCACCCTGATCCACCCTGGCAATGGCAAATTGACCCCCACTCAAAGACCAGCCCCCGCGAATAGCCGATATCTACTGCCCGTATGGGTAGGCAGATCACCGCGTATCTCGAATGAATAAGACATCGTCGCAATGCTGGGCGCGTGTCTGGCCCGATCTACGCCGAACGCGAATCCTATTTGAGACAGCTCTGGATGGCGGGACGTTTCCATCCTAATCCGCTGCACCCGCCGCTGGACCGCGTGAACATCATGACGCCCTCCGGGGAGATAACCTTGCCTGTCATCGTTGAGCCCGTGCCAGAGGCCTTTGCGCATTAGGGCTTTGCCCCCGGCGCACTTCAAGCAAAACAGATCGAACAGATTATGATCGTTGTCGGTTCCCCCTGAAGGTCTCCCCCAACAACGACGACAATCTTTCGCCGATTTCACCTTCCGTTTGCACCCCCATTCTCGCCGAAGGGCAAGGTTGCATGAGCAACCCATACCCAATGAAAGGGGAAGAAAAAATGAAACAGTTTGAAGGAGATATCAGAATATATGTTGCCTGTCTGGCAGCTTTTAATAACGGCATCCTGCATGGATGCTGGATAGATGCGGAACAGGGATCTTACGCCATCTATGATGATGTAAGAGCGATGCTTGCGGCGTCACCAATGGAAGACGCTGAAGAATGGGCAATCCATGACTACGAAGGCTTTTGTGGCGTACAACTGTCAGAGTATGAGGGTTTTGCCGAGGTCTCAGAGTTGGCGGCGTTCATCTCGGAACATGGCGAGATCGGCGGACGGCTTGTCAACCATCTGAGCAGTTTGGATGACGCGAAGAAGGCCATCGAGGACGCCTATGAGGTGAGTACAAATCCTTGGCTGAGTTTGCCGAGGAATTGACCGAGCAAAGCACCGACATCCCCGAAAGCTTGCGCTTCTACATCGACTATGAAGCGATGGCGCGGGATATCGAAATCAATGATGTCTTCACCATCGATACAGGCTTTGAGCAAGTCCACGTGTTCTGGAGCCATTGATATGAGCACAGAGAGATACAGACTGACATGGCAGGGCATTGTGGGAGTGGCCATATCAATTAGTCACGCTTGATCGCAGATGCCAGCCGATCAAAGCTTATTTCAATCAACTCCCGTGTGGTACCAGCTGCTTTTTTCAACAGGCTACGTGACCCTTTACCTTTTTTTTCAATACAATGCCTATACCGAACGGCGTCTTCGACGAACTTATGTTCGGTATTGTTTGTCACCTGAAACACGCGCTTTAGACACACAAAACGCTAACGCTTGTTAACTCTGATTACGTAATTCCCTACCCTCTTAACCACCCGTTAAGGGTTTCTTCTCACAATGTAGTATAGGAGGGCTAATGATGGCTTTTGCTTTCGTATTTGTGGGCGGTATATCAGGTTTTATTGCCGCGGTCGCGACCCTACTCACGGGCCACGGCCTCTGGCAGGCTTTACTCAACTACTGGTGGGCGGCGGCGGCGGCCTTTATTTGCCTCGCAGCGGTTTTCTCTTTGGTCACTCTGGCACGTATTGTGAACCGAAAGTTCCTCCATACCATCGGCCTGAATGCGGATAGCGGATCATAGCGCCGCTTCTGAAGATTGAGGCTTGCGCGAAACGAAGAGGTTTCCGGCACTGCGCGCCTAGCCAAAGATCTTGCGCCACATCGGCGTGATGAGTTTTTCGCCCAGCGGTATCAGCGCCAAACCCAATGCAACGCCCAAAATACCATCCATGATCGCTTTGGCCGCCCATGTGCCCGCGCCTGTCACGTTATCCGGCATCGCATGACCAATCGCCTCGGCTACGTCGTGAATATGGTGCCCCAACCAAGGCAAACCCAGCACTTCCAATCCATGAACGATAATGCTGCCGCCGACCCATAACATCGCCGCCGTACCAATAACAGTGAGGCCCCACATCACCCCCGGCATGGCCTTTACGATGGCGCGACCCAAAGCGCGCGTCACAACCAATCGCCCCCTGGCCGCCATGGCCAGTCCCAGATCATCCGCCTTGACGATCAAAGCCACTGAACCGTACACCACCACCGTGATCATGATCGCAACCGTGGCCAGCGTCGCAGCCTCCATCCAGAAATTGCTTGGCGGGATTGCTGCCAAAGAAATCGTCATGATCTCCGCGGACAGGATGAAATCTGTCTTGATGGCCCCCGCAGCTTTTTGCTCTTCGAGATGCGCAGGATCGTGGATTTCGCCACTTTGCTCGGGCGACTCCACATGCGCATGCCCGCCCATCCCAAGCGCATGGGCGATCTTTTCCGCGCCTTCAAAACAAAGGTACGCCCCTCCAATCATTAGCAAAGGCGTAATCAGCCAGGGCACAAAATTCGACAGCAAAAGTCCGATGGGCAAAAGATAGACCAGTTTGTTGACAAAAGACCCTTTGGCGATCCGCCAAATGACTGGTAGCTCACGATCCGCCGTGAACCCCTGGACGTATTTGGGTGTCACCGCCGCATCATCGATCACCGCACCTGCTGACTTCGCTCCGGCCTTTGCCGCCTGCCCGATCACGTCATCGACCGAAGCGGCCGCAACCTTGGCGATTCCCGCGACGTCGTCCAATAGCGCTAACAATCCGCTCATTCTTGCCGCCCCACCCCCAAAAACCTGCCAATAATTTTTTAAAGCGCCCAACGCCGCTTTGCAATCGTGATTAAGCGCACACGTAAGACGTGCATTAACCATAAAGCGCCGAGGTTTAACGCTAACATAATGAAAACAAAACGCTTTAAGCATTCCTCAAAAACAACAAAACCGCTATAGAGCATGAAATTCAGCGGTGTGGAGTGCAGTCATGACGATCAGAGTTGGTATCAATGGTTTTGGACGCATCGGACGTTGCACGCTATCCTACATCGCGACATCGGGGCGCAACGATATTGATGTGGTGGCGGTAAATGCCACGGGACCGCTGGAAACGGCGGCGCATCTGATCAAATACGACTCCGTCCATGGCCGTTTCCCCGGTGACGTCATCGTCGGGGCGAATTCGCTTGATCTGGGCCGAGGCCCGATCCGGATGATGTCGACTTACGATATGAACGCGCTCGATTGGGGTGATGTTGATGTCGTTTTGGAATGCACCGGACAGTTCAACGATGGCGAGAAAGCCAAAACCCATATCGAGCGCGGTGCAAAACGCGTTTTGATCTCCGCGCCGGCCAAACATGTGGACCGCACCATCGTATATGGCGTGAACCACCGCGATTTGCTGCCCAGCGATACGATGATATCAAATGGGTCCTGTACCACCAATTGCCTGGCACCTTTGGCCAAGGTCATGGATGAGGCGATCGGGATCGAACGCGGCATCATGACAACGATCCACTCCTATACGGGCGACCAACCAACGCTGGACCGGCGGCATGATGATCTCTATCGCGCACGTGCTGCCGCGATGGCCATCATCCCCACCTCCACAGGGGCCGCAAAAGCATTGGGTGAAGTTCTGCCACAGCTTGCCGGGAAACTCGATGGCACCGCGATCCGTGTGCCGACGCCCAATGTATCGGCCGTTGATCTGACATTTGAAGCCGCGCGTGATGTGACGGTCGAGGAGGTGAACGCCGCCTTGCAAGCCGCGGCGCTGGGTCCAATGTCCCGCGTTATGGCCTATGACTCAGAGGCAAAGGTGTCGATTGATTTCAACCATACCGAACATAGCTGCATTGTGGCGCCGGATCAGACCAAAGTCGTTGCGGGGCGGACGGTACGTGTGCTTGCATGGTATGACAATGAATGGGCGTTTTCTGCCCGTATGGCCGACGTCGCCGTCAGTATGGGCCATCTGGGCTGATCTTCCGCAGACTTGCGGGCTCCAGAACAGACTGTCATACGCATCTGTAGTCGGAACCGATCGCGGACCCGACAAAGAGCATTCGGAAGGCAATCTATGAGGAGTGGCAAGGCCATCGCCCCTGGGCTTATTGTGTTAGTGCTTCTGTTTACGGATCAGTTATTTTTTTGGTGCCGATACCATCGTTTTCAGGGGCAAAAAACTCTTCGAGTTCAAAGAATGGCTGGCGTTTTGGCGATGAGTCTCAATCAATTTGCAAACAAGCCTGACAACATTTGCAAAGTATACGCAAAATGAAAATCAGACTGGGAATCAACGGGTTTGGTCGTATTGGGCGGACCGTTCTGCGCGCACTGGTGGAAAGCGGCAGGCGTGAGTTTGAGGTTGTGGCGGTCAACGATCTGCATCCCAGCGATACTCTGGGCCATCTTTTTGAATATGACAGCCTGCATGGACGCCACCGCCCCGGAGTCCAGATCACCGAAAACACCATCGATGTTGGTTTGGGGCCGATACGCGTCACAGCACAACCCGATCCCGCGCTTTTGCCTTGGCAGGACGTTGACATTGCGCTCGAATGTAGCGGCGCTTTTACGACCCCCGAGGCGGCGTTGCGCCATTTGCAAAATGGGACGCGGCGCGTGTTGCTCTCCGCCCCCGCAAAAGGGGACATAAAGACGGTCGTTTTTGGCGTCAACGATGAGATCATCACCGCAGAAGACCTGCTGATTTCAAACGCCTCCTGCACGACCAATTGCCTCGTTCCGGTGGCGCAGGTATTGCATGGCACCTTCGGGATCGAGCGCGGTATGATGACAACCGTACATTGCTATACGGGAAATCAACCGATCCAGGACGCCCCGCATGTCGATCCCAATCGTGGGCGCGCGGCGGGCCTGTCGATGATCCCGACCACGACCGGCGCCGGGGAAAGCCTCGGGTTGGTCTTGCCTGAGCTCGCCGGTCGGATCACCGCGCAGGCGATCCGGGTCCCAACGCCCAATGTATCTTGTTGTGACCTCAGTGTGGAACTGCGCCGTGACGTCAGCGTCGGCACCGTCAACGCAGCCTTTGACGCGGCCGCAACCGGTGCGCTGTCAGGAATCCTTGCGACCACCCCGGACAGGCTGGTGTCTTCGGACCTCAAAAAGGATCCTAACAGTGCGATCATTGCTCTGGATCAGACCCGCGTACAGAGCGGTTCCTGGGTCCGGGTTTTGGCATGGTATGACAATGAATGGGGATTTTCCAACAGGTTGCTGGACACGGCAGGACGCATGGGCCGCTTTCTCTAAATCTTGCCCAACCGCGCCATGAGCTGTGATCGCACCTGCGGCGTCACAAATTTACTGACATCCCCATCCAGACGCGCAATCTCCTTGACGAGCTTGCTTGCAATTGCCTGATGTTGTGCCTCCGCCATCAGGAAAATCGTCTCAATCCCATCATCCAGCTGGCGGTTCATGCCAACCATTTGATATTCGTATTCGAAATCCGCAACCGCACGCAGCCCGCGCAGGATGATCTGCGCCCCGACGTCACGCGCGCAGTCAATCAGCAGATTTTCAAAGGGGTGCACGATAATTTCAATGCCTTGCTGCGCGGCCAGGCCTGCACATTCGGCCTCCACCATCGCGACACGTTCTTCGAAATCAAACAGCGGCCCCTTGTCGCGATTTATTGCAACACCGATGACGAGACGATCCACCAAGGTGCTTGCCCGTCTGATAATATCGAGATGGCCCAATGTGATGGGATCAAAAGTGCCCGGATAGAGGCCAACACGCATGTGGTCTCTCCTGTAATTAGATTTGGTCACAAACGACCACTTTGCGTCCATGATTGCAAGCCATTTACCGCGACTAAGACAGGCAATGGATTACATTAAATCAATGCCCCATGATCATGCCTTCAAGGGCATTTTTCTCCATCGACAGCTCCATGAGCTTTGCCTTGACCACATCGCCTAGCGAAATGACCCCGATCAATACACCGGCATTCAGCACTGGCATGTGACGAAACCGCCCATCGGTCATCTGCTGCAAGACCGAATCTGCGGCCTCCTCCTGTCCACAGGTCACAAGCCTTGTGGTCATCAGGGTTTCGACGGTATGGCTCAGACACCCCGCCCCCCGCGCACCGATCTCGCGCACTATATCGCGTTCAGACAGAATGCCATCCGCCGTCGCACCATCGCGTGACACCACGACCGTACCAATCCGCTTTTCCGAGAGGATCTTGGCGGCCTCCGCAATGGACAATGTAGGGGAAACCGTCACAACGTCTTGCTGTGCCTTGGTTTTCAGGATCTGGGATACCAACATGCCGGACCTCCTTAAAACGTGTTGAAGACAAAACCAGCGTCACCGCAAAGCGTCCTCAAGTCAAGCCAGCCCTTCCAATCGCGCCACTTCCGCCCGCAACCCGGTACTCAGCGCCTGCGCAAAACGGCTCAAACGCGGGTTACGCTGATCATCCGTGTGGCGAATGAGATAGAAAGCGCGTGTCAGGCTGATCTGATCGATCAGGATCCGCCGCACGCCCGGCATTGCAGGGATTGAAAAATCATGGGCGACCCCGACGCCGCCGCCCTGCCGGATCCAGTTGATCTGCACCGACACTGAATTTGACGCCAAGGGTACCCGCGTGATGCCCAGGTCGCCAAGATAGTCCAACTCGCGATCGAAAATCATGTCCGGGATGTAGCCGACAAGCCTGTGATGCTTGAGATCAGAAGCGGATTGGATAGGCGGATGCGCCGCCAGATAGGCCTCAGATGCGGCCAGATGCAAATGATACTCGGTGATCTTCTGCACGACCAGCCGCCCTGCAGTGGGCGCGCTCACAGCAATCGCCATATCCGCCTCGCGTCGCGACAGGTTGAACACCCTTGGCAATGCGACGATCTGAATATCGAGATCCGGGTTGTCATCCGAAATGGCCGCGCAGACCTGCGGCAACAGATAATTGGCGCTGCCATCCGGTGCGCCGATGCGAATTTGTCCGGTCAATCGATCCGTTGTGTCCGGCAACTCAGCGATCGCACTGCGCATTGCGCGCTCCGCCGTTTCTGCCCTGCTCAATAGGGCGGCCCCTGCATCGGTGAGGCTGTAGCCTTGGGGTGATTTTGCAAATAGCGTGGCCTGCAATGCCGCCTCCAGCCGCTGCATTCTGCGCCCCACGGTGGCCGGATCAAGTCGCAAGACCTTGCCGGCCCCTGACAGGGTTTCTTCGCGCGCAACCGCCAGAAACAAGCGCAGGTCATCCCAATTGGTATACAAACTGAACCCTCTCCGGACATAATGCGGCACCGCTCGCCCCCATAAGAGGCGAGCATAATGCAAAAACGCAAAATAACTTTGCCACCTTGCCTCTTTCACCTTGGTTTTTGCAAGCCTATGGTGCCCAACAAGAACGACTCCCCGCTTTTGTGCGGCGGTCCAACACGTAATACAATGACGGCACCCTGAATTCGGAGAAGACCATGCAAGAATTAACCCACTACCTGAACGGCGCACATGTCAAAGGCACCTCCGGGCGCTTTGCAGACGTCATGAACCCGGCGACGGGTGAGGTTCAAGCCAAATGCCCCCTCGCCTCCAAGGCCGAAGTCGAGCAGGCCGTGGCCATCGCCGCCGCCGCGCAACCGGCATGGGCCGCCGTGAACCCGCAGCGCCGGGCGCGCGTCATGATGAAATTCGTGGATTTGCTGAACCGCGACATGGACAAGCTGGCCGAGGCGCTCAGCCGTGAACACGGCAAGACGCTGCCGGATGCGGCCGGCGACGTGCAACGCGGGCTCGAAGTGGTGGAATATTGCATCGGCGCGCCGCAGCTGCTCAAGGGCGACTATACCGATAGCGCGGGCCCCGGCATCGACATGTATTCCATGCGACAGGCGCTTGGCGTGACGGCCGGAATCACGCCGTTTAACTTCCCTGCGATGATCCCGATGTGGATGTTTGCGCCCGCCATCGCCTGCGGCAACGCCTTCATCCTCAAACCCTCCGAGCGGGACCCTTCCGTGCCCTTGATGCTGGCGGAATTGATGGAAGAGGCCGGTCTGCCCAAGGGCATCCTGCAAGTGGTGAATGGTGACAAAGAAGCCGTCGACGCCCTATTGCACGACGAGATCGTGCAATCCATCGGCTTCGTCGGCTCCACGGCGATTGCTGAATATATCTACGGCACAGGCTGCGCGAACGGCAAGCGCGTCCAGTGTTTTGGCGGTGCCAAGAACCACATGATCATTATGCCCGACGCCGATTTGGACCAAGCAGCGGATGCGTTGATCGGCGCCGGATACGGGGCGGCGGGCGAACGCTGCATGGCGATCTCGGTGGCCGTACCCGTCGGAGATGAAACTGCGGACCGGCTGATCGAAAAGCTGGTGCCGCGTATCGAAAAGCTGAAAGTTGGCCCCTATACGGCGGGCGCGGACGTGGATTACGGCCCTGTCGTCACGGCGGCCGCCAAGGCGAATATCGAGCGTCTTGTGCAAACCGGTATTGATCAGGGCGCGAAACTGGTCGTGGATGGGCGCAATTTTAACCTGCAAGGCTATGAGGACGGTTTTTTTGTCGGCCCGCATCTGTTTGATCACGTGACCAAGGATATGGACATTTATAAGCATGAGATCTTCGGTCCGGTCTTGTCGACCGTGCGGGCACAAAGTTATGAGGAGGCCCTGGGTCTGGCCATGGATCACGAATATGGCAACGGAACCGCAATCTTTACCCGCGACGGCGATGCGGCGCGCGATTTTGCCAACCGGGTCAATGTGGGCATGATCGGTGTGAATGTGCCAATCCCCGTTCCGCTGGCTTATCACACGTTCGGCGGATGGAAAAAATCCATGTTTGGCGATTTGAACCAGCATGGGCCAGATGCGTTCAAATTCTACACGCGTACAAAAACCATCACGTCACGCTGGCCCTCCGGCATCAAGGAAGGTGGCGAATTCAACTTCAAGCCGATGGAATAAAAGAATTGGGGCGGTTCAAAGAACCGCCCCGAACCGTTTAAAATTCGTCTCTTTCAAATATTCCACGGCATCCTTCGATGCCACACCCCCGTGTTACCGAGAGCAACATCCAGCAATCAGCCGGAATCCCAATTACCCGTCCTTCGGTTATATCCACCACCCTAGGCTCCGAACCCTCGCACGACTTCATGCAAGACAAAACTCCAATGTGGCGACCCCGAAAGCGAAAACATTCGCTACCCAGCGGAAATATACCACAAGCGGAGTTTTGCCGCAAAGGATAACGTTCGAAAAATATTGCGCGGCTGGGCAGGATAATAACTCCATCTTACCGAGTAAAATTGGCCTTTCTTTTCATCACTTTGACGTTCAGAGTTTTATATTTTCATAATGTCAACCTAAGATTGAAATTTCATAAATCGGCGATGTGATTCAGCTTAAAATCGATCAAAATTTACAGATTTCCCGTATTACGATCTTTTTGCTTGACGTAATGATTCGAGGATTCTGTCATCGCACTATCGCGATGATACAACTTCATCGCTCAGCGCACCTTGAAAGCGGTGACCTGCCGCGCGATACATGAGCGAAACCGGTTTCGGGGATGGTTCGCAGTGAAAGACATTAAAATCAAGGTGACCGGCACGACAGGACGCATCACGCTTGACCGCCCGGATGCGTTGAACGCGGTAACCTATCAGATGTGTCTCGCGATCGAAACGGCGCTCGACACCTGGCGCGAAGACACGGGTGTGAGCCAAGTGGTGCTGGACGGCGCTGGGGAACGGGCCTTCTGTTCAGGGGGTGATATTGCGGAACTTTACGCTGCGGGGTTACGGTGGGATTTCGGCTTCGGACAAAGGTTCTGGGCGGATGAATACAGGTTAAACGCGAAAATCTTTGCCTACCCCAAGCCAATTATTTCATTTCTACAGGGGTTCACGATGGGTGGCGGGGTCGGGATCGGCTGTCACGGCTCCCATCGCATCGTCGGCGAAAGTAGCAAGATCGCGATGCCTGAATGCGGTATCGGCCTCGTTCCGGACGTTGGCGGCAGCCTTATGCTTGCGCTGGCACCGGGGCGGCTGGGCGAATACTTGGCTTTGACGGCAGCGCGGATGTCAGCGGGTGATGCTATTCTTGCCGGATTTGCTGATTTATTCATACCGCAGGCGCATTGGCCCGATTTAATCCGACGACTGGAAAACGGCGAAACGCCCGAGTGCCTTCAAGCAGCCAGCGCACCTGCCCCCGCAGAGGGTCTTGCAGGATTACAACCCCTGATTGATAGCCACTTTGGCGGGGAAACACTGGGGGACATCCAGAACAGTTTGCAACGCGACCATAGCGACTTTGCAAAGCAGGCGACAAAGAGTCTTCGCCGCAACAGCCCGCTCTCCATGGCCTGCGCGGTGGAGATCATCCACCGATTGCGCGGCCCCTCCGCGAGCATCGAAAAAGCTCTCGACCTTGAATATCGCTTCACATCACGCGCCATGGAGCACGGTGATTTCATCGAAGGTATCCGCGCCGCGATCATAGACAAGGATCGCAAGCCAAACTGGCAATATGCAAACAGAAATGTTCCCGCGATTGCGGTCAGTAAAATGCTTATGCCTTTGGGAGAAAACACATTGAAACTGGAGGAGACACGCATGAGCGCGATCAAGGTTGGGTTTATCGGGTTGGGAAATATGGGCGCGCCTATGGCGGCAAATCTGGCCAGAGCGGGGTGTATCGTGAGCGGTTTTGACACCGCTTTAACATCACCCGAGGGCGTCACAATTGTATCCGACCCCGCCGCTGCGGCGCAGAATGCCGATGTCGTCATCACCATGCTTCCCAACGGCGCGATCCTGAAGCAGGTTGCGGCTTGCGTTCTGCCGACCATGCCCAAGGGCGCGTTGTTGCTGGATTGCTCCACCGTGGACGTGGAGAGCGCGCGCGATGTGGCCGCACAGGCGGAAGACGCCGGTATCCTGTTTGTTGATGCGCCGGTTTCTGGCGGGATCGGCGGCGCGGCGGCGGGCAGTTTGACCTTCATGGCGGGCGGCAGTGACACGGCGTTCGCCAAAGCAAAGCCGATGTTCGATATCATGGGTCAGAAGTCCGTCCATTGCGGTGCATCCGGTGCAGGTCAAGCTGCCAAGATCTGCAATAATATGATCCTGGGGGCCACGATGGTGGCAACATGTGAAGCTTTTGCCCTTGCCGATAAACTTGGACTGGATCGCCAAAAGATGTTTGACGTCGTCAGCACCTCCTCAGGGAGCAGTTGGTCGATGAACACCTATTGCCCGGCACCAGGCATTGGCCCAGAGACGCCCGCAGATAATGAATATACCCCCGGCTTTGCATCGGAACTTATGGTAAAAGACCTCGGCTTGTCTCAACAGGCCGCGGCGGCCGTAGATGCGGATACGCCAATGGGCGCATTGGCTCTTGCGCTCTACACCCGATTTGTCGAGGAGGAGGAGGGTTTGGGCAAGGATTTCTCCGCCATGTTGCCGCGATTTGTCGCGCGCAGCAGGCCCAGCTAGGTCGCAAACAGACCGCCACCTCCAGAAAAGCAAGGTAGAATTGCGGCAAATAACAGCGAGCCGCGATGACCAGAGCCTTTCACCAGTTTGCCGCCGAGTTGAGCTATGACGATCTCCCCGAGGCCGTTCTTAAAGTCTTGCGCCGCTCTTTTCTGGACACGATGGGGGTTGCGGCAATTGGCTCTACGACCACGATGGCTTTGATCGCCCGCGACACGGCATTGGCGATGTTCGGTGCCGGGACGATTGGCGCGAGCCGCATCCTCATGCACGGTGCCCGCCTCAGCCCCGCGGGTGCGGCGATGGCGGGCGGCTTCATCATAGACAGTGTCGACGCACATGACGGAACATCACCCTGCAAAGGGCACGCGGGATCGGCGGTTTTCCCGGCCCTGCTGGCCATGGGTGACATTAAGGACGATATTGACGGCATTGAATTTGCGTTACTTTTAGCCATCGCCTATGAGGTCAGTTACCGAGCGGGTCTGGCTCAACACGCCACCTGCCCAGATTACCATACCTCTGGTGCCTGGACGGCGGTCGGCGTTGCGACAGCCTGCGCCCGCGCGCTGGACTGCAGCGCGGATCAGATCAGGCACGCGGCGGGGATCGGTGAATATCATGGCCCCCGCAGTCAGATGATGCGCTGCATTGATCATCCCACAATGCTGCGCGACGGGGTCGGATGGGGTGCGCCCTCCGGTATAACGGCGGCCTTTCTCGCACAGCGAGGGTTTACCGGTGCCCCGGCCCTGACCTGCGAAGAGGCTCCGACCTTCTGGGAAGACCTCGGCATGGCATGGCGGTTGGCAGAGGATACGCATTACAAACCCTATCCCTGCTGCCGATGGGCACATCCTGCACTGGATGCCGCGCAGGAGCTGATGCGCGATCATGATCTGCATCACAGCCAGATTGAGCGCGTCGAAATCCGCACCTTCCACAACGCCACGCGCCTGGCCGGGCACCAACCGAAGACGCCTGATGAATTTGCCTATGCCATCGCCTTTCCCGTGGCCGCCATGATTGTACGTGGACAGGTTGGCGTGCCGGAACTGGCCGAAGAAACCCTCCGGGACCCGGATATTGTGAACATAAGCAAAGCCACAGAACTTATTGATGATGATCACTTTACCGCCATCAGTGACGGCAAGAGATGGGCGCAGGTGGCGTTTTATCTGCGCGATGGGCGCCGGGTTGAAGCCGCTCCACGCACCCCGCGCGGAGATACCGATTTGCCCCTGTCAGACACTGAAATCTCCGAGAAATTCCACCTCTTCGCCGACCCTGTGCTCGGCCCGGCGCGCGCTCACGAGATTGAAACCCTCGCGATTGAATTTGACCAGCTTTCTCGGGCCGATTTCGCGCGGCTGCGGGATCTTTGTTTATCCCCACCGCCGGGTGCATATAGTAGTTAGCCTCTGGATTAACCTTACTCAGCGGCCACGCGTTTCGTCTGCTCGAGCATGGGCTTGAGGTATTTACCGGTATAGCTTTCGGCCACATCCGCCACTTTTTCCGGTGTCCCGGTCGCCACGATGCGCCCACCGCCATCACCGCCTTCCGGACCGATATCGATGATATGATCCGCCGTTTTCACCACATCAAGATTGTGTTCGATCACGATGACCGAATTGCCGTGATCCACCAGTTCATGGAGCACTTCCAAGAGCTTACGCACATCCTCAAAATGCAAACCGGTCGTGGGCTCGTCCAGAATATAAAGCGTGCGCCCCGTCGAGCGTTTGCTGAGCTCCTTTGACAGTTTCACGCGCTGCGCCTCACCACCAGACAGCGTTGTCGCCTGCTGCCCGACCTTGATGTATCCAAGCCCGACCCGCATCAACGCATCCATCTTTTCGCGGATCGACGGCACCGCCTGAAAGAAGGTCTGCGCGCCTTCAACCGTCATATCAAGAACGTCCGCTATACTCTTGCCTTTAAAGGTAACTTCCAGCGTTTCGCGGTTATATCTCTTGCCCTTGCAGGTCTCGCATTCCACATACATATCCGGCAAAAAATGCATCTCGATCTTGATGACACCATCGCCCTGACAGGCTTCGCAACGCCCCCCCTTGACGTTGAAGGAAAACCGCCCCGGCTTGTAGCCGCGTGTTTTGGCCTCGGGCAGACCGGCAAACCAATCGCGGATGGGCGTAAACGCCCCGGTGTAGGTCGCAGGGTTGGAGCGCGGTGTGCGCCCGATGGGACGCTGATCAATGTCGATGACTTTATCGAGATGTTCCAGCCCCTTGATCGTTTCGCATGGAGCCGGGGTTTGGCGCGCACCATTGAGTTGCATCGAGGCGGTCTTGAACAGCGTCTCGATGGTCAGCGTGGATTTACCCCCGCCCGACACACCCGTCACACAGACGAATTTGCCCAGCGGATAGTCCACGGTCACGTTTTGCAGATTGTTGCCGGTAGCCTTGACGATCTGCAGTTTTTTCTTATTGCCCTTGCGGCGCGTCGCTGGGATCGCAATCTCGCGCTTGCCGGTCAAATATTGCCCGGTGATGGAATTTGGATCATTGGCGACCTTTTCCGGCGTGCCGTGGCTGACGACCTGACCGCCGTGAATGCCCGCGCCGGGGCCAATGTCGAATACGTAATCCGCCTCGCGGATGGCCTCCTCATCATGCTCAACCACAATCACCGTATTGCCTTGATCACGCAGGTTTTTCAACGTCAGCAGCAGACGGTCATTGTCGCGTTGATGCAGCCCGATGGAGGGTTCATCGAGCACATAGAGCACGCCCGTGAGGCCCGACCCGATCTGACTCGCCAAGCGAATCCGCTGGCTTTCTCCGCCCGAAAGCGTCCCGGAATTACGGCTGAGCGTGAGGTATTCGAGGCCGACGTTGTTCAGAAACCCAAGCCTCTCACGGATCTCCTTGAGAATGGCACGCGCGATTTCGTTTTTCTGATTTGTCAGATGCTCCGGGACGGTCTGGCACCAATCATAGGCCTCGCGGATCGACATCTGCACGACCTCGCCCACATGCAGCCCTGCGATTTTCACGGCCAAGGCTTCGGCGCGCAACCGGAACCCGCCGCAGGTACCACAGGAGCGATTATTCTGATAGCGCTCAAACTCTTCGCGGATCCAATTGCTGTCGGTCTCCCGATAACGCCTCTCCATATTCGGGATCACGCCCTCAAAGACGCGGGTCACCTGATAGACGCGCCCGCCCTCGTCATAACGGAACTTGATTTCTTCGGTGCCAGAACCGTAAAGAAACACCTGCTGCACGTTGGCGGGCAGGTCCTTCCACTTGTCCGTCTGTTTGAACTTGTAATGTTTGGCAATGGCCTCAATGGTTTGCAGGAAATAGGGGCTTTTCCCTTTGCGCCAGGGGGCCAAAGCACCGTCATAGATTTTCAGGTTCTGATCCGGCACCACAAGGCGTTCGTCAAAGAACAACTCGACCCCCAAACCATCACATTCCGGGCAGGCCCCAAAGGGCGCGTTGAAGGAAAACAGGCGCGGTTCAATCTCGGGAATGGTGAAGCCGCTCACCGGGCAGGCGAATTTCTCCGAAAACGTGCTGCGTTCGGGATCACCCTCGCTGGGGGCCGTTTCCAGGATCGCGATGCCATCGGCCAGATCAAGTGCTGTGCGCAATGAATCGGCCAGACGGGTTTCCAGACCTTCCCGCACCACGATCCGGTCAACGACCACATCAATGTCATGGCGGAACTTCTTGTCCAGCGTCGGCGGCTCATCGAGTTCATAGAATTCCCCATCCACCTTGACGCGCTGAAATCCCTGCTTGCGCAGCTCCAGAAATTCTTTGCGGTATTCGCCTTTGCGGTCGCGGATGATGGGCGCAAGCAGATAGGCGCGGGTTCCCTCCTCCATCTTCATGACGCGGTCGACCATGTCCTGAACCTGTTGGGCCTCGATGGGCTTACCGGTCGCGGGCGAAAAAGGCGTGCCGACACGGGCAAACAACAGCCGCATGTAGTCGTAGATTTCCGTGACCGTCCCCACGGTGGAGCGCGGGTTCTTAGAGGTGGTCTTCTGCTCGATGGAAATCGCCGGGGACAGGCCCGATATGTGATCCACATCCGGTTTCTGCATCATGTCGAGGAACTGGCGCGCGTAGGCCGAGAGCGATTCGACATAGCGGCGCTGCCCTTCGGCATAGATCGTATCAAAGGCCAGAGAGGATTTGCCCGACCCTGAAAGTCCCGTAATCACAACCAGTTGGTCGCGCGGAATATCCACGTCGATGTTCTTTAGATTATGTTCGCGCGCACCGCGCACTTCGATATGTTTCAATTCGGCCATCAGGCACCCCCGTATCACAGCCTAGACATAGGGGGATTGATCGGAAACGCCAATGCAAAATTGAGAACAAAAGGTAAACTTCAACCATGACGGCGGCGGCGGGCCAGTATCAAATGCGCGCTGCCCCCCAAAACAAACGCCACCCCCGCCAGCAAGGGCAGCGCGGCATAGCCCATCGCGCCAGCAGCCACGGCCATCACCGGCGTGCCGAGCGTGTTGCCGACATTGCCCATCTGCGCCATGGCCCCATTAGCTTGCGCTTGGGTTTCGGGGTTTGTGTTGAGTTGGGGAACGGCGGCAAAGCTCGCCCCCTGAATGAGCCCCATGGCACCGGACAGTGCAAGACAGGCAATGGCATTTCCGGGCATCACCCAAAGCCAAACCATGGTCAGGGCACTTCCCGCGAAACCGATCAAAACAACCCAAACTGCGGGCATCAAGCGCAACAAAGCCACGCCCACCGTCATTGACACGGCGATGCTGGTCAGCGGCATCGCCCCCATGACCAAGGCACGTGTTTGCGGCGCGATGTAGAGTGGCAAAACCGTGAGAATGGAGACAAAGCAGAACGTATAGAACAGCCAGCCGATGGCAGGTGCGGAAATGGACGCCGAGCGGTAAATCACGCCATGATCGCGCAATATTTGCACCGCTGACAGCGGCGGCAATGGGGTATCGAGCCTCAACGCCTGCAAGCGCGCCCCCAAAAAAAGCGCGAAACCCGCCATGTAAAGCGCATGCGCGATCAGCAGCGCAGGCACGCCCCGCCAGGCCACAAGCGGCAGGCCGGCCCAAGCCAAGAGCGCAAACGCCACGCCAAAGAAGGTTCCCCAGAGAGTGAGCGCCAGGCCGCGGTCCTTGGGCGCGCAAAGCTGCGAAATGAGCGTGGGTGCGGCGACGACGATGGCCAAATGCGATACCCCCTCCAGCGCGCGGCTGAGCAACATCCAGGGCAAGGGCGGCAACAGCGCCTGAAACGCCGAGATCGCCGCCCCGATCCACAACGCCCAGAGCAGCGCGCGCCGGTAGCGCACGCGCGTCACCACGAGCCCGGCGGCGACGCCCAGGAAGATGCCCAATATGCCGACGCTGGAAACGATTAACCCGAGCGCCGCGCCAGCCTGCGGATAGATGGCCGGTAATTGATCAAAAACCGCACTGAACTTGCCATATTGCGCCGCAGCGCCCAGGCCAGCCCCCCAGAGCGCGAGGATCAGGAACCAGTCTGATTTTTCACGGATCATCGGGTATCGACCGCATTGCTACACCACTGGTACGGCGGTTGCGCAGGAACACAGCTGTCGGGAGGGGCGGCACCAGGATCGCCAGCGTTATGACAACCCACATTGCCGCTTTGAGTTTGGAGAACGGTCGCGAGTCCCAGACGGTGCTTTGGAGCACTGCGCTGGCGTCCATCGCATGGGATTTCGGAACGGTTATCGCGATCCCGCCGACGGGTACGAAATATTGCGGAAAAAGGCCGGAAAAATAAGTGCTTTGCGTGAAAACCGGGATATCCTGCGCGCGCAACTGTGAAACGGCCAGACCATGTGCCGCCGCTCCGTAAGCATGGGCAATGGGAACAAGGCTGGACCTATTGAGTTTTGCCACGCTGGGTCCCGCCGTTTATTAACGCGTTACATATGGATGACGCGGTCGTAAGCGTCCAGCACGCTTTCATGCATCATTTCCGACAAGGTGGGGTGCGGGAAGACGGTGTTCATCAGGTCCTCTTCGGTGGTCTCCAACTGGCGACCGACCACATAGCCCTGGATCAACTCGGTAACTTCGGCCCCGATCATATGCGCGCCCAGTAACTCGCCCGTTTTAGCGTCAAAGATGGTCTTGATCATGCCTTCTGGCTCGCCAAGGGCAATCGCCTTACCATTGCCGATAAAGGGGAAGCGGCCCACCTTGATCTCATAGCCCAACTCCTTGGCCTTGGCCTCAGTATAGCCCACGGAGGCGACCTGCGGATGGCAATACGTACAACCCGCGATGGTTTCGGGTTTGACGGGATGCGCGTGTTTGCCCGCGATCAGGTCGGCCACCATGACGCCCTCGTGGCTGGCTTTATGGGCGAGCCACGGTGCACCGGCAATGTCACCGATGGCATAGAGCCCCTCGACCCCGGTGCGACAAAATTCATCCGTCACGACATGGGTGCGGTCGATCTTCACGCCCAAAGCTTCAAGACCCAGCCCCTCGACGTTGCCAACGATCCCGACGGCGGAGATCACCGTATCAAAATCATGCTTCTCGACCTTGCCACCGGTCTCGATATGGGCGGTTACTTTACCTTTGGCGCGATCAAGCTGCTTGACCATCGCTTTTTGCATGATCTTCATGCCCTGTTTCTCAAAGGCCTTCTTGGCGAAGGCAGAGATTTCGGCGTCCTCTACCGGCAGCACGCGGTCCATGACTTCAACTACGGTCGTATCCGCCCCCAGTGTGTTATAAAAGCTGGCGAACTCGATGCCGATCGCGCCGGAGCCAATCACCAGCAGCTTTTTGGGCATATGTTTGGGTTCAAGCGCGTGTTTATAGGTCCAGACCAGATCGCCATCCGCTTCCAGCCCCGGCAGGGTGCGCGCGCGCGCACCGGTGGCCAGCACGATGTTCTTGGAGGTCAGCTCCTCGGAGCCCTTGTCGGTTTTCACGGTGACCTTGCCCTTGGCGGGGATCGAAGCTTCGCCCATGAACACCGTGACTTTGTTCTTCTTCATCAGATGACCGATGCCACCCGACAATTGGCCCGCCACTTTGCGTGACCGTTTAACGACGGCGTCCAGATCATAGCCGATGTTATCCGCCTTGAGGCCGAACTCTTTGGCCCGGTGCATCAGGTGGAAAACCTCGGAAGAGCGCAGCATGGCCTTGGTCGGGATACAACCCCAGTTGAGGCAAATACCGCCCAGATGTTCCCGTTCAATGATCGCAACAGACATGCCCAATTGCGCACCGCGGATCGCCGCGACATAGCCACCGGGCCCCGCCCCAATCACGATAAGGTCAAAGGATTTCGCTGCCATGTCATGTCCTCGCTGATGGGGGTGCTCAAATATAGTTTACCGTTAAACTATATTACAACCCGCAGCAACCACAGCGGTGACGCGACAGATAACCGCCAGCCTTGGCGGTACAGAGGCCGTCCCGGCGTCAGGTTCAAGCGGCCTTGGCACCTTGTAAACGACCGAGCATTTCGCCGTAGCCACCGCGCGCAACAAACTCCAGTTCCGGCTTGGTTGGCGCACGGGCCAACGCGTCATTGCGGAACGGAAAACGTCCGAATTCGCGGATAATCGCCCGGTGCGCGCGCGCATGTAACAGATTATCACCGCCATCATCGGACATGCGATCACAGATCAGCCGCACGCAACGTTCCTGGTCGCAGAGGTTTTCCGAATGCATGAGCGGGAGGTAAAAGAACTGCCGCGCGGGGGCATCGATCCGCATGTCCCAGCCCTTGTCGATGGCGGATTTTGCAGCGGCCAGAGCGGCCTTGTCGCTGGCAAAGGCGCGGCCTGAACCGCGGAACATGTTGCGCGAAAACTGATCCAGTAAGATGATATAGGCCAGCGCCCCATTGGGATAGGTCAGCCAGAGCGAGAACTTCCCCTCACAGGCCCCACGCCATGTTGCCTCGAAACGGTCTTTGATCTCACGATCAAGCGCATCGGATTGCTTGTACCATCCTTCGGGGCCAACTTCATCCAGCCAAAAACTCAGAATTTCTTCGGGGCCAATCATTACACGTCTCCAAATAACCGTACTATAAGCGTATCGTACGTTTCAATTCAGTCAATTTCCTAGTCACTTTTTGCATCATAACGACACATTCAACCTCTGTTTGTGGTGTTTTCGTCGCCTAATTCGGTTTCAATGGCGTATTCCTGCGCATATTCCAAAGCGACCGGAGTGGAAGATGGGGTCACGGCGACATAGGCACCGGTTTCCAACACTTGTCTGCCCACAGTCGAACGATAGCCCGCATAGACCACGAGCAAGGCGAACAACACCCCGGTAAAGAGATAAAAGCCACCCGGCCCGACAACATCCATCATATATCCCGTGATGATCGGCCCCGAGATCGCGCCCAGCCCGTTGATGAAAATCAACCCGCCCGAAGCGGCGGCCATATCATCATGCTCCAGAAAGTCGTTGGTATGGGCGATCAACAGCGAATAGAGCGGGTTAGACATGCCCCCGACCACAAAAGCAGACACCAGCAACATCGTAAATTGCGCGCCCATCAACATCCCGACAAGCGAGCCTCCCGCACCGATGGCCGACAGAATCAGGATCAAAATCCGCCGATCCATCCGGTCCGAAATCCATCCGATCGGGTATTGCAGCACCACAGCACCCACAAAGAAGGTGGCCACGAACGTCGAGATTTGCGCCACGCTCAGCCCGGCCTTGGCCCCGTACACCGAGGCCATGCCGAATTGCGCCGAGAACACGCCGCCCAACAGGAACATGCCCACACAGCCCAGCGGGGAAAAGCCGACAAGTTCCTTGAGGCTCATGGGTTTGGTGCGGTCAAAGGCGGGTGTGGGGCTGATCGAGAGCAAAATCGGGGTCACGGCGATGGAAACCAACACCGAAGGGATTACGAAGAGCACGTAGCCCGAAGGGTCCGCCGTCAGCAGCAGGGCTTGGCTGAGGACGATGCCCGCAGTCTGCACGATCATATAGAGCGAAAGCGCCTGGCCGCGGTTTTCATTGGTCGCCGCGTTATTGAGCCAGCTTTCCGCCGTCACATAGACCGCCGAAAAGCAGAACCCGATCAACACCCGGCCCAGCGTCCAGACCCAGACTTCGGTGAAGGTCGGATAGAGGATCATCACCGCCGAGATCAGCGAGGCCAGCGCCGCGAAGACCCGCACATGGCCGACCCGGCGGATCATCCCCGGTGCCATGCGTGAGCCGCCCAGAAACCCCGCGAAATAGGCCGACATGACGATGGACATTTCCAGCGTGGAGAAGCCTTCGATCTCGCCGCGAATGCCGAGCAATGTGCCCTGCATCCCGTTCCCGACCATCAGCAATGACATGCCCAGCAACAGCGCCCAGGCTCCTGACAATACTTGCAACATGTGGTTCTCCGTTTCATCCAGGCCTGTGCGTCTGGCCCGTGCTTGCCTGAACGCGCAGGCCCGGTCCGTTTCATGTGCGACGTCAAACGTCGCTTTGCGCCTTCACGGGATTATTTCGGGAACAGAAGCGATGCATCGCCGTACGAAAAAAACCGGTACGACTGACTTATGGCGTGATCGTAAATCTCGTGAACCCTGTCCTGGCCCATCAGCGCGGAGACCAACATCATCAGCGTCGATTTGGGCAAATGGAAATTGGTCATCAACCCATCGGTGACCTGAAACCGGAAACCGGGGTAGATGAAAATATCCGTATCCCCCTGCCACGCGGCAATCCGCGCGCCGCGCGCCGCCGTCTCGATCAGCCGCAGCGCCGTGGTCCCCACCGGGATGACGCGCCCGCCTGCCTCTTTTGTCTTGATGATTTCGCCTGCGGCCTGGGCGCTGACCTGGCCCCATTCGGCATGCATCTTATGGGTGGTCACATCATCGACCTTCACCGGCAGGAAGGTACCTGCCCCCACATGCAGCGTGACATGGGTGAAATCCACGCCCATATCCGACAGCGCGGCCAGCAAGTCCCGATCAAAATGCAGTGAGGCGGTGGGGGCTGCGACAGCACCCTTGTTGCGCGCAAATACGGTTTGATAATCGGTCTTGTCGCGCGCATCCGCCGGGCGTTTGGCCGCGATATAGGGCGGCAAAGGCATCGCCCCGGCAGCGTTGAGAGCCGCGTCGAAATCATCACCCTTGAGGTTGAATGCAAGGTGCCCCTGCCCGTCCGCCGTCCCTTCCAGCCGCGCGCTCAGATCGTCGGTAAAGCAGATGTCCTCGCCCGGCTTCACCTTCTTGAGCGGCTTGATCAAGGCAGCCCAGGTCCCATTACTGCGCGGCTCCAGAAGCGTGACCTCAATGCGCGCCTCCGTCTTGCCCTGCGCGCTCGTTCGGTGCCGCACCCCGGTCAGGCGCGCGGGGATCACCTTGGTGTCATTGAGCACCAACCGATCGCCCGCACGCAGAAACCGGCTGAGGTCGGACACAACCGCATCCGTGATCTGCGCGCCGTGGGCCACCAACAGGCGCGCGGCGGTGCGCGGCACCGCAGGACGGGTCGCAATCAGATGTTCGGGCAGATCAAAATCGAAATCACTGAGTTTCATGGCGGCGCTTTAGCGGTCCGACCCGTGGGTTGCAACCGGTGCTCTGCGCTCGATTACGGGCGGCGGGGTTTCGCCGTCCTCCAGCGGCACATCCGGCCTGGGCGCGCGGAACAGATCCCGAATACCCCCCGGTGTCAGCGCGGTCAGCGGATTGACAAAAACCTCCGGATTTTTGGCCGTGCCGGTGAGCGAATAATTGAAGGCAAAGAGCCCCTCGCCCTTGCGCGTAAAGACGCTGCCAATCCCGTTCAGGATATAGACCGGCGTCAACACGCCCTGCATCTGCAACTGCCCGCTGTCCAGCGCATAGATCCCATCCATCGAAATCCCCATGGAGGGGCCGACCGCACTGGCCTCGCGCAGCGTGATCCGGGTCGGGGTGAGGCGGAAATCGGCATTGACCTCGGAAAAATAAAGGCTGCTGCCGCCCTCCGCGTTGAACAGCCCCACAATGCTGACCGCATTCAACAGGGCGGCTGTTGCAGGTGCATCCACCACGCTCGTTTCCAAAACCCGCAGCTGTCCGTCAAAGGCACCATCCCGGCCCACCGGCGTCAGGATCAACTCGAACTGCCCGCCCCGCACCTGTTGCAACAGGTTGGCCGAGGCCAGAACCGCGCCTGCATCTTCGGCCGTCAGACGGATCGCACTGCGCGTGCCCTGGGGGATCATCCGCCCGCGCACCTGCGCCCCCCCGTTGATCGTGCCGGTGAAAGCCCCATCAAGCCCGCTCCCGGTGGTAAAATCGCCCCTGATATCGCGGATCGCGATGGTGTCGGAAACCTGCAGGCGGTCCAAAGAAACGCTCAGCGGGGTTTGATCCCCCGCAGCGGCGGTTTCGGGAATATCAGCACGGCGCAGATCCAGCGTGCCACCGCGCAAATCCACACCGACCGGCACGCCCGGGCCGCGCCCCACCAGATCGACCTGTACATCCAGCCAATCCTCTACACGGACACGCGACAGGCGCACGCGATCCAACGCCCCCGCACCGGAAAGGACAATGTCGCCCTGTGCCGTCAGGCCCGGTGCAGTCAGGATCAGGCTTTGTATCTTTGGCACCTCACTCAGCGTTGCGACGATGGAAAAATCAGCGGGTGCGTCGGCCCGCTTGGACCAACCGATGGGGGGGATGGAGAGCGTTATGCCGCGCAAATCAGAGGACAGATCCAGTTCCGGCGGCTGATCCTTTTGCAACACCACGACAACATCAGCCTTGCCCTGTCCGCGTACATATTCGGGGGGCAGGCCAACCTTGAGCGTTTCCAGCGCTTCCGGGGAGATGTCGATCTGGCCGGTCACGCGACCGGGAGTGCCGGGCGCGCCGAGGGGCTGCTCCCATGTCACATCGAAAGGCACCCCGTCCAGATCCCCTGCCCCGCGCAGGGTAATGACCTCATCCGAGGCCACCAGCGCCAACCGCGGCGCGCTCACCACGCGCTCCTTTACCAACGCACTACTGCGCAGCGATGTCACCTCGCCGGTGAGGTGAAAATTGACCTGCTCGACCTGCACCTGCTTTTCCAGCGGCAATGCCAGTGTCCCGGAAATGGAGGCATGACCCTGTGCCAGCGACACAGGCTGGCCCGCTTTGCGCATGATTTCAAGCGGCGGTTGATCCAGTAACGACAAGGCTGCGGTCACCGAGGAGTCCGTTTCCAGGCGGATAACACCCGGCGTGTCTTCGCGCGCCTTGGTGTCGGGAATGATGAACGAGCTTCCGGCCAGATCGATGCTGCCGCCTTCTGGTGCCTCGACTTTGCCCTGATCCACAATCAGCGCCAAGCGGTCCCGGATGATGGAGGCATGGCCTTTTGCATCCTTGATCAGGGGCATGCCCTTGAGAAACTGCACATCCACACCGCTGAAATCAAAGCCCAGGAATGTTTCCGGCTCTGTGCCCGCGCGCCACCGCAGCGCGGCATTGACGTCCTGCGCGGTGCCCGAAAACAGGTTTTCACTCAACCAATTGCGCGTTTTGGGTTTGACCGCTTCGGGCCAAAGCGCCATGAGACGCGGAGCCTCAAACCGGTCCAACTGCGCATCCAGAGCGATATCCCAGCCGTTTTCATCCGCACCCACCGTGCCGCTGGCGGATAGGCGATTGCCCTGATCCATAATCTGCAACCGCCCCAGGTGCAGCGCAAAGGGGCGTGGCGTGAGACGGAAATCAAGCTCGGCCTCTGTCACCTGCACCGGCGTTTCGTAAAAATCCAGCGGGTTGATTTCGAGATCCGTCAGCCGAAGTTGCCCGACGAGGTCCTCGATCCGCCCCTGGCCATCATCGGCCAAGGCGGCGCTGCCTTCGAGACGCCCGCTGACCCATTTACTGTCAAGTGACAGCTCATCAAAGCGCAACACCCCCGTCGCGGGGGCATAGGTAAAATAGCTGCGGGCACCCTCAATGGGAATCGCGCTGGATTCAGGGGTCGGCTGGATGACGCCCGCGCCGATCTGGAAAGTCGCGCTCACCGGCTCAAAGGCACCACTTGCATCCATGCCGCCGCGCAGCGAGCCCGAAATCGGTGCCCGCAGCGCGCGCAGCCACCCAAAGGCGGGCCCCTGCACGGCCACATCACCCGCGTCCACATTGGCGAAGGTCACGCCAAAATCCGAGGCTGTTTCACCGATGCGCCCTGCGTAGCTTGCAACCAGTGTCGCCACATCTGCGCCACCGCCCAGAACCGCCAGATCAACCGCGAGCCGCAATTCATCACCGCTGCGCTCAAGCGTCAGCCGCCCACCGTCGATCGTCCAGGCACGGTTTGCCCGCTCATCCTCATAGCGCAGCGTCAGGGCATTCAGATTGGCCGCGTCAAGGTTCACCAGACCCGGACGCAGCAGCAATTCATCCAATTCAGTGATGAGTTCGACAAGGTTGGGCGCCTGGCGCGCAGGCGGCGGGACAGCCCCCGACCCGGTACCCGCAGAGAGCGAGACCGCGCCCTGCGCACTTCGGCGCAGGTTCAAAAACACACCGCCAAGATCAATAGAACGCAACTCCAGCTTACCGCGTAACATTCCCTTGCGCGACAGGCTGGCGCGGACTTCGGAGAAGGCAATGATTTCCCCGCCATCGGGCGTGCTGGCACGCACATCACGCACCTGAACGCGGGGGCGCCAGTTTTCATCGACGATCACCATCATGTCGCCGTAGCTGACAATGGCATCCGGGATCAGGGTGGTCAGACGCCTATCAATCTGCGCCCGCGCCCAGTCGGGTAATACCATGGCGCGGTCCTTCACCCACCAGAGCCCACCGCCCGCGCCGGCCAGCACCAAGGCCAGCAGCATCCAGACCGCCAGAGCGGTTTTCTTGCGACGCGGCTTGCGGGGCTCAGATGTCTGGGGGTCCATACCGTTTCTTGAATTGCTGCGAGGGCTTTGGCGAAACTTGGATGCAGGCCTTCACTCTGGCGTGCCTGGCACTATTATGTCATCTCAGCCCGAAGCTTAAAACCGAAGAGAGACCCATGCCAGAGATTTCGCACCCCGCTCCGAATTTTACCCTGCCCAGCACCGATGGCGGTGATGTCACCCTATCGGATTTGCGCGGTAAACCCGTCGTGCTGTTCTTTTATCCGCGCGATAATACGCCCGGCTGCACCAAGGAAAGCATCGCCTTTTCCGAGCACCGCGCGGCATTTGAGGCCGCGGGCGCTGTCGTCTTCGGCATTTCCAAGGATAGCATGGCCAGCCACGAAAAATTCGTGACCAAAAAGGAGCTGACCGTACCGCTTTTGTCCGACGAGCATGGCTCGGCCTGCGAAGACTATGGCGTGTGGAAAGAAAAGAGCATGTACGGCAAGAAATTCATGGGCATTGAACGCACCACCTTTCTGATTGGGGCAGATGGTATGATCGCACAGATTTGGCCGAAGGTGAAAGTACCCGGCCATGCAGAGAGTGTTCTGGAAGCCGTTCAGGGGCTGTAATTGCGCGCGGCAGGTGCTTAGCAGGGATGGAATAAAACGTAATTTTCAAGAGCCTTAGAGGCTTAAGTTAATGTAAATGGACGTTGGCGCTAATTGTTGAACCGCACCGGTTTCGGCGCGGTAAGACCTCGATCTCTGAGGGGCGCTGTAGTGTGATCCACTC
This sequence comes from Roseobacter fucihabitans, assembly GCF_014337925.2. Taxonomy (NCBI): domain Bacteria; kingdom Pseudomonadati; phylum Pseudomonadota; class Alphaproteobacteria; order Rhodobacterales; family Roseobacteraceae; genus Roseobacter; species Roseobacter fucihabitans. The sequence continues at coordinate 2,436,585 of NZ_CP143423.1, forward strand.
TCTCACAGCACAGCGCCTCCATAACCCTCTGGATTATCGCGCGATGACGATATCGGCGCGCAGACCGCCCAGCCGTTCGGAACTGCTCAGACGCAAGACGCCGCCATGCGCGCGCGCGATATCCGTTGCAATGGCAAGTCCCAGACCGACACCGCCCCCCTTGTCCTGATTGCGCGACGGATCAAGGCGGGTGAAAGGGCGCGTGGCTTCCGCGCGGCGGTTTTCCGGAATACCGGGGCCATCATCCTCGACCCGGATGCGCAAGGTCTTATCCGTAAACAGCACTGAGACCTCCGCCATCGCGCCGTAGCGCACCGCGTTTGAAATCAGATTGTCCAACGCCCGCCGCATCGCCAGACCATTCAGCTTGATTGTCCCGGTGCCATCCCCCTGGCTGGGCATCATCCGCACATCCCGCCCTGCCCGACCGGCTTCGCTCACAACGCTTTCGGCCAGCGCATGCGGATCCACGGCCTCGCTTTCCCCCTCACCCGCCCCTTTAACGAAGTTCAGGAAGGCATCCAGCATCGCCTGCATGTCATCCACATCCTGCTCCAGCGCCATGCGCTCCTCATCTTCCAGCATGGACAGGCTCAGACGCATGCGGGTCAGGGGCGTGCGCAAATCATGGCTGACCCCGGAGAGCATCAGAGTGCGTTGCTCGATCTGGCGCTCGATCCGGTTGCGCATGTCCAGAAAGGCGTTGCCCGCAGCCCGCACCTCTACCGCACCAGCAGGCGTGTAGGGTTCATGGCGCCCGCGGCCAAATGCTTCGGCTGCGCGCGCCAACCGTTTGATGGGCCGCAATTGATTGCGCAGATAGAGAATTGCAATCACCGTGATCAGCCCGCCAAAAAACACCATATTCACAAAGAGCTGATGCGGGTTGGAGGCAGAGATACGGCGGCGGTCAAAACTGATCTTTACCATGCCGTGCCGCGTATCAGCATAAACATGCACCCGGCGGTTTTCCGTCAGATCGATGGCCGCGATCTGCCCGATTTCATCAGGAAGGCGTTTGACGATCACTCTGCCTGAAAAGTCATACCAATCGCGCAGCGTGCGTGCGGGCACATCGCTTGCCGGGATCGGCGTCACCGTGATGGCGAGCTGCGAGGCCCGCTCGATCACCGCACTTCCCGTCGAGCCGCGATCCGGTGCCTGATCAACGATCGACAGGACAAGACGCAATTCGCGCGCGACCGTATCCGTCATCTGTTGCGTCACATCCTCAAAGTGGCGTGTGAGAAACAACACGGTCACAACCAGTTGCAAAACCACCACCGGCAACAGCAGGATAAGAACGGCGCGCGCATAAAGGCTGCGCGGCATATATTGTTTGAGCCAGGCAAAAAACATAAGCTGAACCTAGCGAGACCGCAGATCATTAGAAAGAGCGAATGCCCATGACAGATGCGTTTGATCCGCCCCCCGGAGAGGCGGTCCATTTGCGCCCCGGATTGCGCCGGATTGTGGCTTCAAACCCCTCTGCGATGACCTATCGTGGCACCAATACCTATCTGCTGGGAGATCGTGATATCGCCGTTATCGATCCCGGACCTGACGATCCGCACCACCTCAAGGCGATCCTGGCGGCCATCGCACCGGATCAGCGGATCACACATATCATCGTGTCACACACGCATCTCGATCACACCCCCCTGGCGCGACCGCTCCAGGCGCATTGCGATGCGCAGATATATGGCTTTGGTGGTGCCAGCGCCGGGCGCTCCGAGATCATGCAACATCTCAGCGCAAGCGGCTTGGTTGGTGGTGGAGAAGGTGTGGACAAAGGGTTTTCACCAGATGTCACGCTTGCGGATGGCACCTTGATCGAGGCGCAGGGGTGGCGTTTGGAAACGCTCCACACGCCGGGGCATATCGGCAATCACATTTGTCTGGCGTGGGGTGATGATTGCTTCACGGCCGATCATGTGATGGGGTGGGCAAGTTCGCTGGTCTCCCCACCAGACGGAGATTTAAGCGATTTCATGGCGTCTTGCCGCCGATTGGCACAACGCAAATGGCGCAGTTTTTTCCCCGGCCACGGCGATGTGATCGCAGATCCCGCGGCGCGCCTGGACTGGCTGATCAAACATCGCAACGCGCGCGAAGCGGCGATCCTTGCGGCATTGCGGGCCAACCCCGCCCCGGCCCTGACCCTTGCAAAGGTCATCTACACGGAAATTCCAGATCATTTGTTACCCGCAGCAACGCGGAACGTTCTGGCACATCTCATCGATCTGATGCAGAGAGAAAAAGTGGCACCCTTAGGTGAATTGCATTCAGAGGCAGAATTCAAACTGCTGTAATCAAAGCGGCTGTTAGAGCGGGTCGCCCAAAGGGAACATATTGCGGATACATCAATTTTGATGGCATGCGCCGCCAAATTGCTCTTGAGCAAGCCATTTGCAGCCATGCGGTCACCAGTAAGAGAGCACGGATCAGTGGCTGCAGTAAACAAACTTGCCCTGCTGACGATTACGTTAAGTAGCTTCATCAGTAGTGCCATTCTTCGTTGTATCCCCAATGTATTCCGTACAGTAACCCGAAGGGACACTGAAAACCCTTATTCATATGGATTTCAATGGGATAGAAGGAGAAAAATGGCTCCGGCGGTAGGGATCGAACCTACGACCAATTGATTAACAGGGAACGACTCGCCAAGGGTGGTTCGCCAGATTTGATCAGTAAAATAGGGTAAAGCACTGTTCTGCAACGAAAAACAAGTTGTGCAACCACCGGTAGAGAACCGAACATGTCCTCATTGAATGTTGCAGAGGATGTTGCAGAGATGCCTAACCATAACCTGACCACACGCCCCGCCATTGCGAAGATCAAGCAAGCGCAGGGCAACACCATCATGTATTCCGACCCATCGGTGAAACCCGATCCTGATGCCCGCGGCATCCGTCTTGCTGTCGGAGCCACCAAGAAGACGTGGGTGCTATCGAAGCGCATCGACGGTAAGGTGCGGTCCGTCACGCTGGGCGCATGGCCTGACTTGCCGACCGTCTATACCGCCCGCGATGTGGCAAAGGAAAAGATGGATGCTATCACGACCCGCACAGACGACCGCTCTACGGGCATCCACACGCTGCGCGATGCGATGGAATCCGACATCGAGCAGTCGGATGCATCGGAGCGAACGAAGACCTATTACCGCGAGCAGATCGAGCGTCACCTTGCCAAGCTGTTCGACCGGCCCATTGACGAATTGACACTGCCGGACCTTGAACGCGCCCTTGCGCCCCATGTCGATGGCAACGGCAAGCCGACCTCGAAGCAGCAGCACCTGCGCCAGATCATTGGCACGGCGTTTAAACGGGCGTCGGTTGTCCGTCGTATTCCAAACGTGGCCGACGCGCTCAAGAAGGTGAAATACCGGGCGCGGAACAACAAGGTGAAGTTCGATGTGGACGAAGCATGGCCCGCCCTTGAACTGATCTACGCAAAGAAGGCTCACAACCTGATTATCGGCACGGCTTGGGAGGTGATGCTGTTCACGGGCCTCCGCGCCAAGAACGTGACCGAACTCCGCTGGGCCGACATTGACCTCGACAGCGCCCGTCTGCGCGCCGCTGAATTGAAGAACGGGACGGAGGCGGCATTCCCCATCGCTGACCGCGTTGTCGCGGCGCTGCGTGCGCTGCCCCGGCACAGCGAATGGGTCTTCCCGCAGCACGACACGGAAAAGCACATCTTCCATCCGCAGCAGTTGAAAGGCGATGGTGTCCGCATGACGCCGCACGATGCCCGCCGCCTGTTCACGACCGCAGCCCGCCGCTTGCGTCTGCCGTCTTACATCATCGACCAGTTGCGCGGTGACATGGAGAAGGGCGTGCAGGATCTCTATGATCAGGGGTCCATGTCCCACAAGGACGCGAACGCCATCGCCAAACAGATTGAGGTCGAATGCGGGGCAGTACCTTCTTCGAATGTTGTCCAGATCGGCGTCAGGCGCTAATGTGGTCGCGCGTCGATGTCGCTGTGCGGCAGAACAAGCCGGCGTGACCATATTCGATCCATCAGGGGCTGGTGCCGGATCGTATGAAGGCATCCGCCAGCATATCAACAGGCCTGCGTCTATTCTGAACGTGAAGGAGCCTGTCGATGGAAGAACTCACCCAAGAAATCCGTGCGCTGCGCGATGAGTTGCGCGGCTTGCAGGTCAAGCAAAAGCTGCCTGATCTCATGACGCCTGCGCAATGTGCGGAATACCTGAACCGCTCGGAGGAGGTGCTTTACCTCTGGCGCAAAGAACGCAACGCAGGCGCACAAAGCGGCCCGCCGTTCTTGCACATTTCCAGCCGGACAATCCTGTATGATCGGGAGGACGTTCTTGAATGGGCACGTTCTCACCGCGTGAACTGAAAAGAGGGACGAAGCCGCTAGAACCTCGTCCCTCTCGTTTTCATCAAAGCAGCGAACCCATCGCATCGACAACTCGCTTATACATCACGCTTTGATGGAAACCGACCAGAAAACAAGGTAATAGCGTCTGCAAGAAAGAAGCAGATGCACATATTTACAGCAACAAGCACCGGCCCGGACCTCCGAAAGGTCTGGCGTGCAGGCGACAACGGCCCGGAGCAGGACGAGCGTTCTGAGGGCTTTCGGTATGCCAAGGATTTCATCTACGAGCGGCACGACGTTGCTACGCTCGATGGCGTTTGCGACCTTCTCAACCGCCTTTCTGATGTACCTACGGCATCATTGGTTCTTGGCGAACCATTGATCGAACGCGGTGGGCGCACGGGCCTCGACTTTGCGGACAATGCCACCAGCTTGTGCGTCGTCGATCTCGACTCATTGGAATATGACGGAACCGCAGAAGAAGCGGTGCGTTTTGCATTTCCATTCCTGCGCAGTCGTCGGTTTGTCTATGCCTTTTCGCCGTCGCCGGGCTTTAAGCCGGGGCATCGCCTCCGGGTCGCGTTTGAAGTCGAACCGTTGGACCTAACCGAGCAGCAAATCCACGCTGAACACTGGAACGCTGACCTTTCGCAGCGCATCGGGACCGACAGAAAACTGATCGACTATGGAATCTATAAGCCGGGTGGCTTTGTCTTCACGGCCAGACCCGAACTTCGCGGCCTAGACGACCCACATCCTGTGCGCGCACACTTGGTCGAAGGCATCGCTGGGCCTGTTGATGTGCTTAAGCTGCCCGACATGATCGAGGTCGATGTGGCACCTGCTGTCTTACTGGGGCAGATGCCGACGCTCCGCTGGGATGCAAGCAGTCGTCACGACTCGGTTTTGAAGTTCATGGTCGCCTATCGAACCGCGTTCCCTGAAAGCGTCTTTACCGAGTGCTGGGCTGCATTGTCCGGTGAGTATGAACGGCTTGGCGTGCGCGCGGCTGACAGGCATGACTTCGATGAGCGATACATCAAAGCCCGCTACCACAAAATACGCGGCGCACGGCGCAGGCGTAAGGCGTTCCCGACGACGCGGCGGGAGGTGCCGCTCGCTCAGGCGACGCAGCGGCTCAGTGACGAGATCAAGACATTCGTTGCGGCAAACGAACCGGGCGTGAAGGTGATCGAAGCAGAGGCGGGTCTCGGCAAAACCTATTGGGCGCTTCACTGGCTCGGCGTCGAAACCCGATATGCCGAACACACCAACGGCATCTTCTTCACCGACCTCTATGTGCCTAATCATAACCTTTCCGCACAGATCGAAGCAGACGCCCGCTCGCACGGCATGACCGCCTACACGGAGCTTGGTCGCAGCCAAGATTTGCACGGGCGACCCGTCTGCACGAAGCATGAGGCGATCTCAAAGGTTCAGGGGATCGTTAAGGAAACCCGAAAAGCGTTCTGTGGCAACGAGGTGGCGCAGTGTTCCGACCGACCTGGCTGCTTATGGTGGGAACTGCACAACAAGTCGCTGACCCATGATCTGCGCATCCGCACCCATGCTCACCTGCCGTTGCAGATCGCCAAGGAACACGGACACAGCCGCGTGCCGAACTTCGTTGTGATCGACGAGAACTTTCTCGGCGCGTTGATCAAGGACGGCTATGTCGAGATCAAAGACCTGTGCGACGTGATGCGCCACGATATGGGCGAATGGCTTTTGAGGCTTGCCCAAGTGTTCAAGGACGGCTTGACCATCGAACGGCTTGAGGGGGCCGGATTTACGGTCGAAGTCTGCAAAGAATTGATCAAGGCGGAGACTGAACTTGCACCGGAGGTCGAGATCACGCCCGACATGTCAGCCAGCGAGGCGCTGAACGCGGCGACCGACTACGATGGGCAGTGGTATAAGTACGTCTCATTCTGGCGTCGTCTGCGCGATGCGCTTGAGGCTGGCTCGCTCAACCGCCTGCGCGTCACGCCGAACAAGAAGGGCGTCTACCTGAACTGGCGGCAGAAGATTGCGGGCATCCCGTGGGACAAGGAGACCAATCGCCCGCGCGTGCCTGTGTTGATCCTGTCTGCGACCATCAAGCGGTCGATGGTCGAAGCCGTGTTGCCGGTGGATGAATGGGTTTCCATCGAAGTTGAAAAGCACCCAGACGCAAAGGTGACTCAGGTTCCAATCAACACGTCGAAGAAGTCTCTGCTCTACGGCACGGGCGACCGCGTTGAGGAATGGGATGAGACGGACAAGAAAGACAAGGCACGGGCAGAACAGTTCCGGGCAGATGTAGCGCGCATTTCAGAGGGGCGGTATCTGTTCTCCTATAAGGCGCTTATAGACGAAAACATGATGCTGGCCGGATGGTTCAATGCTCTGGAGGGGCTGAACGATTGGGCGGGCGGCAAGATCGACATTGTTGGCCGGCCATTACCAGCGCCACAGGACGTTGAGGACATGGCACGCGCTATCCATCAAGACGGTGATCCGATTGTGCCTGTCGCGCAATGGTATCCCAAGCGTCCGATTGCGATGGTCGGCGGCGCTGGCATGGCGTGGTGCGAACGCCACACCGATCCGCGCGTTGAAGATTTGCGCTGGGTCGTCTGCGAAGGTGCGATGATGCAGGCGGCAGCGCGGGCGCGGCATGTGCGGCAGGGCTGCGAGATCAGGCTGTTCACGAACATGGTGTTGCCAGTGAAGGTCGATGAGGTGCAGCGGTTCGATGATCTGCTGCCGGACGAGTTGGAATATGCCCGTGCGCCTGTGCGCGTCGCCACGCCAAAGATGGCGCAGATGCTGTTTCGGAAGTTTGAGGAAATGTCACCGAACGGGATCAAACAGGGATTGGGCGACCTATTCGGCTGGGCGATGGAACGTCGGGCCGAGTTTATTGAGGTGAGGATGCGCGGCGACAATCACTGGCGGCGCGTCTGGATTGGTGAGGGCGGCTGGCGGTATCTGTGTGATCGGTTGGAGGTCGTCGATTGGCGGGAACCTGTGCGGCGGAAGGACGACAACGCTGCGAGGTTCGACGCCATGCAGGATGCATCGCGGCACATGCAAGAGGTGCGTGAGTTGCGCGAAGCGTTCGAACGTGAGCCTTGGCTTGATGAAGATGGCACGGTGTTCGCAGGGATGGTGACGACGGCTGAGGGCTGGGAGATCGACGCCGATGCGCTTACGGCAGAGACGCAGCCAGCAGTGTGGCCGTGGCATGGTGCGCAGTATCGGTGATGCGCAGTTGCGACTTGGTCGCAGTTATACCCTCACTCGTCTTAATAGTATGTATCTCTATTAACGGCAGTGACGGTATAAACTGCTGCCTGTGATGCCGCGCTGCGGACATGCTGCCACTGTCACTCGGAGCGGTCTATCCGTGATGCGTCAACAATGCTGACATAGTTGCGCATGACCAATTGATCACCGATCAATCGCACTGGTGGATTGCACTTGCACATCAAGCGGTTGGACAGCCTCTGCAACAACGCTGCAACATCCAGTTGCGACCAAGTCGCAGATACACACCGGCACCTTTTGGAACCCCCTGCTGCTGACGTGGAAACCCGGCCCCACAGTCGGAAACATCTGAGCAAAAATCTGCGACCGCGCTCGACCCCCACGACAGCCCCGGCCAGCTAGGCGCGTGCTGCGCAACTTGACCCTCGCCCCTACGTCTGTGCCCGACGGCCCGACAACTGCCTTCACGCGGGCGCTAAGCGGGTTTCTTTTTCGCGCCCTTGGGTTGTCGCTTTGGGACACCCTTGCCAAGTTCGGCTCCAATGTCTTCAAGCAAGAAGGCGCGATGCAAAAAGGCTTCTAGGATAGTCATCATGGCATCCAATTGCTTAGGCTTCGGCTGCCAACCCCGATGTGCTGCTGCACTTCCTGCGTCGATCAACGCGCCGAGAACCGTCTTTTCCTTTTCGGTGATGTGATCGCCAGCCTTCAACTCATTGAGTTTTTGTTGAAACGTCTTGGCTGGGTCAATCTTGAGCAATTCAGATGCGCGATCAAACACTGTCCGCATACCGATTGCGGCTAAAACGCCCAAATTATTATCTAAGGCAGTATAAACGTCATTGAATAGCGATCCAAGAACGCGGTCCTCAAAACCTATTTCAGCTACCCACTCGGGGGAGCGACGCTTAGCCGCTGGAGGCCAGTAATGAACGGTTTCAGTGTATTCTGTTTCTTCTTCACCAGTTTCTGGATCATAATAATGGAAGTAATCTTCGGAATTTGAACTTGTAGATTTGAAGTAGTGTTGACCACAGCCTCGGCACTCCAATACCCGATAGAACGTATTGGCTTGGAAGTCGAAGCCCGCGCCGCCTCCGTGAAATTCATCTTTGTGCTCCGCGACAATATCCGCGCGATCCGATCCACAACTTGGGCAATGACCCTCTTCAAATTTCTTGTCCGCCATTGCTCGGGCATCTCCGCGATTTTCATTTAGCTTAGAGTCTACCCGTCAGGGCGACAAAGCTCCACCTGATTTATTCAGCCCGAACAACCTCCTGCACCTCATTCCTGAGTTGAGCGCCCCGGCGGCGTCCGTCCACATTCGATCTGCGCGGCTTGGCTCATCTGAACGGCCATCTTCGCGCGACGTTCCTTTCGGATGGCCGTTCACCCACAACGAAAGCATCAACCCATGCAAATCACTTTCACCGCAGACGGTGACGAGGCCTGCACGCTCGCTCAAAAAACCGTTTCATCCTCGACCGCCTTCTCCATCCCGATCTCGAAACCGTTTTTGCAATCCGGCCTCCGTGAACTGCTGCTCAACCCCGAACAGCGCGACGTGATGGTCGATTCCGTCATGATCGACCGTTCCCGCGATGGTCTTCGTGTCCATGCGGGCAGCGGTCGCTTCGAACTGCCTTACCGGCACCTGCTCGCCCTCGTCCTTGAGGCGACGGCATGAGGAATTGGGACCGGCTGCAATCGCAATACCACCTCATTCGCGACTGCCTCGACGGCGAAGATGCTGTGAAGGATCAAGGGCAATTGTATGTCCCGAAACCTGACGGCATGTCGGCGCAGAATTACACCCACTATCTTGACCGCGCCTGCTTCTACGGAGCGCCGGAAATGACTCTCCGCGCCCTTGTCGGTCTCGCCCTGCGCAAAGACCCCGTGGTCAAGCTGCCGCCGCGCCTCGAACCGATGAGGTTGAATGCGACCTATGAGAACGCGCCGATGCAGGTTCTCATTGAGAATATGGTGCGCGAGGTCGCGACGATGGGCCGTTTCGGCATCCTGCTCGACTTCCCGACAGACGGCGCAACTGCCAATACCGTGCCGCACATCAGCACCTTCCGCGCGGAAAGCATCGAAGATTTCTCGACAGGTTTTGTCGATGGTCGAAAGATGCTGACCCGCGTGCATCTGTCGTCCGATGAACAATGGGAAGATGCGGACGTAACCTATGAGTTGATTCTTGAGGCGGGCGTCTATCAGTTCCGCCGCTTCATTCGTGACCAGCACAAAACCCGCGTCGATGTGGGCGACAACCATATCCCAACAGTCAACGGCAAACCACTGGATCAGATTCCGTTCTTGATGGTCAGCCATGAAGGGCTAGGGATCGAACCTACGACCAATTGATTAACAGTCTGAAAAAGCGAGTAAATCATGGTCCATTCTCGCCAATTCGGGGCGTACGAACCCATGTAAACAAGGCAATATTCGTCCTATCGGCTCACTCGGCATCATCCGAGCTGTGCCCAGAAACAGTGCTCAGGACGGTATTTATCAATGACCATATTCAAGTTCACAGAGGCGCGGGTTCGCGACCTCGAATTGGGTTCCGGCATCCACAGAGACACGGACGTGAAGGGTCTACTCTGCATTTGCCACAAGACCACGAAGACCTTCGCTGCGCAGGGCGATGTACGGCGGAACAAGCGCCACGTCCGCACCGTTCGCGTCAAGATCGGACGCACCGATCTGGTCCGTCTGGGCGAGGCGCGAAACGAGGCCAGAAAGCTGATGGCGTCGATCCGACCGCTGGACCCGAGGCTACAGGCATGACGCTGGAACAGGCCCTCGTCGAGCACTTCAAGGAACGGAACCTCTCGGCGGCAACGGTGCGAAACTACCAGTACCACATGGACAACTACCTGGCGCGTCTTCGGCGTCGGTCCGTGGCTGACATAACGTGTTCCCGGTAAGGCACCTCTACGGCGACGCGCGATCGGTCATGGGTCCGATCCAGTTCGCCGGACCCGACTTCGCGCTGGCCCAATCGGAACTGAACCTGTTCTGGTCCGACCAGATGCTCGTCGCACTCGCCATTAAGCGAAGCGAGGCACCCGGCAAGGACAAGCGCCCCTACCGGCCATCAGGTCGTCGCGGTAGGACTCCTTCGCATAGGCGACCCAGCCGACTACAGGATAGAAGCTCCCGTTCGATGAGATAAATCCAGCCGCGGCGCCAGCAACATCACGACCACTCTCGTCAACAGCCTTAAATTCTGCACTGCGCGATGGGTCGATGGCTTCGGTTGTGGGGCCCGATAATATTATCTTGGTGTTGGGCATCGTAGCGATTTCGAACCCACCGAGTATGCGCTCTCGACCATGAGTGCCCGCTGCGAGGTTTGTGTCGACGAGCTTTATTCGCCAGTCAGCCGTGGCGACGCCAAAACGCTGGGCTAACTGCCTCGCGAAGATATCCATGTCTGGTACCTGACGTCTGTTGAAATCGCGCATGATGATCTTTGTTCCGGCCTTCGGCTGGACAGTCTCGTCGAGTGCTCCGATTTCTGGCTGATAGTCTGAGTCGTCGTCCGACATGATGTCGCTGCGGCGCATTATGAAATGTGCCGTCCGATAACCCTTAGCGCCGTTTCCATTTTCGTCCTTGCCGTCCATCAGGTCACCGCCCGACGAGATAACTTCCAGCGTCTCGCAGATGCCAAACGGTGCCAGCTTTCCGACTCCCTTTCGACCCATGACGCGGCGCCCATGGATCGGCGTCCGGTCTCCCCTTGCAGGGTCCCGTCGGCGCTCGCCTCCAACCTTGAGATAGAAGGGATTGACGACGTCAGGGTTCATTCCGTGGCCTGTGTCGCTGACGGTGATCGTGAAGCCGCTGTCTGCCACTACCCCCTTCGACAGTGACGCCAACATGGATCCCATTGGTGCCTCAATCGTGACCTCCTCCGCATCGGCGTCGTAGCCGTTGGCGACGAGCTCCGCGATAACCGCCGAGACCTTGTCATAGAGCTTGACCCCCAGCTTATCGACGGTCATCCGCGAAATTGTCATCAAATACTTGCCGCGGTCTTCCGCCGTATTGCTGTCCGTCATTCACGACCCCTTCGTCGCCCAGCGACCTCTTCATCAGTTACGTCGAAGCCGGCTTTTCTGAGGGCGTCCAAGACTATCGTACGTTTCGTCCGTCCGGTCTCGGCGGCTTTCACGTCCAGTGCGTGCTTGACCCGCCGCGGCACGGTCACCTGCAGGTGGACCTCGTCCGGGTGAGGCTTCTCTTTTCGTTGCGATGGCATGACTCATGCTCCGATCATGAAATCACCATTTCATGACTTCGAGTATCTGTGAAGAGCCTATCTGTCTGGAATTGTAGACACTTGCAGATTGAGCACTGGCTTTGCGTCCGAATACAGCGTCAAAGCCGCGCTAGACGCGAATACTGTATCTATACTGTGTTTGAGTAGCTCACACCTGGCCCGTATGGCGTCTAAGTGCTTGTTTTTATTGGCTCCGGCGGTAGGGATCGAACCTACGACCAATTGATTAACAGTCAACTGCTCTACCGCTGAGCTACGCCGGAACGGTTTGTGCGTCATAACAGCGACAAATTATATCGTCCAGAGGATTTTACAGGAAAAATCAGGGATTTCTGTTCTTGAGCGAGTGCCCATAGACAATCACCTTGAAGCGATCCGCCCGGCGGCCCAGTTCTAGCAGGCAGAAGAGTTGCAATCTGCTTTATCGCAGCCCGTTGCGGTAGCTCTGAATTCTGGGACCTTTGCGAAGTCATTCGCGAGCATGTAGCGCCAATCGTAGATTTTTTCGTCCTCTTCCTCTTTAACTTTATAGCTCATTTTGAGGCGGTGTAACTACGATTTTTCCCCGCGCAGCGCGGTTTGGGACCCTCTGCGCAGCACCCACTTTAGCGGAGGAGGTTGAGAAGATACTGAAAATCATTCTTGGAAACCTCATTTATCAGTAGCTAGGCGCGAAAATACTGTGGGGTTCCTCAGACTCTGACTGTGTTGACGCGGTGCATCTGGATCCATCGGTCCCCGGCGCGCTTCTTTTGCAGAATAACAGGTATTCTGAGGGTGTCGGAAATGGCCCTGTCTCAAAGCCCCGCAAAAAAGACGCGCGCCGATGGCATGTTCAAGATTGCAGCAAACCCGCGCCGCAGCGTTCAACATCGCCCGAAAGTAACGAAAAAATTAAGGTATGGCGCGCATAAGATAGAGTATTCATTAAATATTCACGAAAAGGGCGCTTGATGCTGGATGATTTGGACTTGCGGCTTTTGGAGGCCTTGCAGAAGGACGCCAATCTGACGGCCCAGCAATTGAGGGATGTGCTGCATCTATCGCCAAGTCAGGCGGGGCGCAGACGGCAACGTCCGGAAAATGACGGCTTCATTCGCGCCTATGTCGCACAGCTCAACGCCACGCGGCTCGGACTACATATTCAGGGGTTCATTCAGGTTCACATCACGATGGAAGTGCCCGAGCATGGTGAAACCTTTGGAGCACCTGGTGAACACACGCCCGGAAATCACGAGCGCGTGGACAATGACCCGCGATGCTGATTATCTGTTGCGGGCGTACTGCGTTGATTTGCCTGCCTTCAACGCGCTTACTCACAAAATATCGCTGCCGCATCCCGCTGTGGCGCGCGTCCACAACCAGATTGTTATGGACCAGCTAAAATCCGAGGGGCCTTTGCCCACCTGACCCCGCGCGAGGAGAAATCGCCCTGATGGATAGTTTCCTGTACCAAGCCTCAATATACTTGGCCGCAGCTGTGATTGCGGTGCCGATTGCCGCGCGGCTCGGTCTGGGGTCGGTGCTGGGATATCTGGCGGCGGGGATCATCATCGGGCCGGTGCTGGGGCTTGTGGGCTCAGAGACCGAGGATCTGCAACATTTCGCGGAATTCGGTGTGGTCATGATGCTGTTCCTGATTGGGTTGGAACTGGAACCGCGCGCGCTCTGGGACATGCGCCACCGGTTGATCGGTCTCGGGGGATTACAGGTCGTGCTCAGCACGCTGGCCATCATGGGCATCGCTATGGCCTATAACCAACCCTGGGGTGTGGCCTTGGCCATTGGCCTGACGCTTGCGCTCAGCTCTACCGCCATTGTTTTGCAAACCCTCTCCGAAAAAGGGCTGATGCAGACAAGCGGCGGACGGTCGGTGTTTTCTGTCCTGCTGACGCAGGACATCGCCGTGATCCCGATCCTCGCCTTTCTACCTCTCCTGATCGCCGCCGTTCCGACGAAAATGGCCGAGGATGGCTCGATCCTGCGCGCAGGCGAAGAGGCGCATGACAAAGGCCACCACAGCCTGTCCCTGATCGAAGGTCTGCCCGGTTGGGGCGTCACGCTCGTGACCATCGCCGCTATCGGGGTCGTGATTCTGGTTGGCGTTTTTCTGACCCGCCCGCTGTTTCGCTATATCCACGCCGCCCGCTTGCGCGAGATGTATACCGCGCTGGCGCTGCTGATTGTAGTGGGGATTTCATTCCTGATGACGCTGGTGGGCCTGTCACCTGCTTTGGGCGCTTTTCTGGCCGGTGTCGTTCTGGCCAGTTCGGAATTTCGCCACGAATTGGAAACCGATCTCGAACCCTTCAAGGGCCTGTTATTGGGGCTGTTTTTTATCACCGTTGGGGCAGGTATCAATTTCACCCTGCTCTTTGACAACCTTGGCAATATCATCGCCATGTCGCTGCTGGTGATCATCGTCAAAGGCATGATCCTCTACGGTCTGGGTCGCGCGTTCAAACTCAAGGGCAAGGACCAGTGGCTCTTTGCCCTCGCCCTCGCGCAGGCCGGTGAGTTTGGCTTTGTGCTGGTGTCGTTTTCCGTGGTGCAGGGTGTGATCCCCGTGGATGTCGCCGAAACCCTGCTTTTGGTGATCGCCCTGACCATGTTGATCACGCCCTTGCTGTTCATCCTGCATGATGTGCTGTCCAAACGGATGAAGGATACACAAGAACAACACGCAGATGATGAGATCGACATCGAAGGGCCCGTCATCATCGCCGGCATCGGTCGTTTCGGGCAGATCGTCAACCGCCTCGTACAGGGCAACGGGTTCCAAACTGTGGTGCTGGATCATAACATGGAAACCATCGCCGTGATGCGCCGTTTCGGGTTCAAGGGGTTTCTCGGAGACCCCACGCGCCCGGACATCCTTCGCGCCGCCGGAATCGAAACCGCGCGGGTTCTGGTCGTGGCGCTGGATGATCCGGAATCAGCGATCAAGCTTGTGCAATACGCCCGTAAAAAGCGCCCGGACCTGCATATCGTGGCGCGCGCGCGGGACCGCTCGCATGTGTATCGTCTGTATCAGGCAGGTGCGAATGATATCGTGCGCGAATTGTTTGATGGCTCGCTGCGCGCGGGCCGCTATGTGCTCGAGAATGTTGGGCTCAGCGAATATGAAGCCGCCGAGGCCGAACGCATTTTCTACCACCATGACCGCCATTCGGTGCAGGAATTGGCGCAGCTTTGGGACCCGGATGTGCCGACCAGTCAGAACCCGGCCTATCTTGCCCGTGCCAAGGAGTTACAAAAAGAGCTGGAAACCGCGTTTTTAAGCAGAGATGCCGAGGACAAAGGCGCATGATAGGAATGAAGCCCTGACCCGCGTCAGGGCTTCTGATCCGCTCTTAGCTGTCCGAAACACCGGCTTCGGCAAAGGTGGCCATGCCACTCAGACAGGCAACGGCCGCCTTAAGAACGCCAAGCGACAGCGCCGCCCCCGACGCTTCGCCCAGACGCAAGCCCAGCGATAGCAAGGGTTTCTTGTCCAAGGCCTCCAGCATCCGGGCATGCGCGCCTTCCGCACTCAGATGACCCGCGACGCAGTGATCAAGCGATCCCGCCACAGTCTTTTCCAGCGAGGCCGCCGCCGCGCAACAAATGAAACCATCCAACAGCACCGGTATCCGCAGGCTGCGCGCGCGCGCAATCGCCCCGGCCATCCCTGCTAATTCGCGCCCGCCCAGACGGCGCAGCATTTCAAGACCATCCCCCTGCCCCGCGTGCAGCGCCACCCCTTCGGCGACCACGCGGGTCTTATTGGCCAACCCCGCATCATCGACACCGGTGCCCCGGCCCGTCCAATCTTCAGCGCCGCCGCCAAACAGCGCCGTCGCCAGCGCCGCCGCAGAGGTCGTATTGCCAATGCCCATCTCGCCGGTGACCAGAACATCGGCGTTTTCATCCACCGCGTTCCATCCGGCCAGAAGCGCGGCGCTAAAATCCCCCTCGCTCATCGCAGGGCTTTGCGTGAAATCGGCCGTGGGCGTATCAAGCGAGAGCGCATGCACGTCCAAAGTAGCGCCGAAGGTCTGCGAAAGCTGGTTGATCGCGGCACCGCCATGTTCGAAATTCAGCACCATCTGCGCCGTCACTTCAGGCGGAAAGGCCGATACGCCCTGTGCCGCGACGCCGTGGTTTCCTGCAAAAACAATCACTTGCGGGGTCGTGATCGTCGGGCGATCGGTCCCGCGCCATCCCGCATACCATATCGCAAGATCCTCCAACCGCCCCAAAGCCGCAGGGGGTTTGGTCAATTGCCCGTTTCGGGCCTGCGCGGCGGCAATGGCACCGGTATCACTGGCCGGCTGCGTGGCTAAAAGAGCCCTGAAACCCTTCAGATCGGAAAAAGCTGCTGTCATCTTATCACCTCGGTTGCAACGTCACGCCCACCTCATTACCCAATGCACCAGCACCCACAAGTCACGAACGGCATCTCAGGATATGAAAACCGACAGATTACCTTTTTGGCTGCTCGACATCCTCGTGGCAGGCGCATTGCTCAGCCGCTTGCCGCTGCCGCATCTGCCCGAAAACGCCTTCATCCACACCGCGCGCGCCGCCTGGGCCTATCCTGTGGTGGGTGCGGTTCTGGGCACGCTGGCCGGGGCGTGCGGCCTCGCCATTATGGGGCTCGATTTGCCCGCACCTTTTGCGGCGGGCGGCGTTCTGGCGGCGTTGATGCTGCTGACCGGCGCGATGCATGAAGACGGGCTGGCCGATACGGCTGATGGGTTCTGGGGCGGGTTTGATCCTGCGCGCCGCCTGGAGATCATGAAGGATAGCCAGATCGGCACCTATGGCGTTCTGGCTTTGCTGGTGGTGACGGGGCTGCGCTGGGTGGCATATGCGGCTTTGCTGCCGCTGGGCCTCTTGCCGGTGGTGGTGGCGGCGGTCCTTTCGCGCGCCACAATGCCCTGCCTGATGGCATCTGTGCCAAACGCGCGAAACTCCGGCCTGTCAAAATCCGTCGGCTCACCCAGCATGCCAATCGTCGCGACAGGGGTCGTCATTGCTCTGGCGCTGGCAGGCCTGTGCGTCGGTGTATCTGCGATAATGTATCTTATCATGGGCCTCGCAGTCGCGTTACTGGTGGGATGGCTTGCGATGCGCAAGATCAAAGGACAAACCGGAGACGTCCTGGGGGCGACGCAACAACTGTCCGAACTGGCGATACTCGGCACAATGATCGCGCAAATGACATAAAAAAAACCGCGCCCACCAAGGCGCGGTTTTCATCTTTTCAATCGCTCGGATCAGGCCGCGACGCGGCTTTCAAGCACATCACCCACTTGCTTGGCGGCGGCCAGTTCATCGCCACCACCAACGGCGGCAACCTCACGCGTCAGCCGCTCAAGGGCTGCCTCATAAAGCTGGCGCTCGGAGTAGCTTTGCTCGCGCTGATCATCCGTGCGGTGCAAATCGCGCACGACCTCGGCGATGGCGATCAAGTCACCCGAATTGATCTTTTGCTCATATTCCTGCGCGCGGCGCGACCACATGGCGCGCTTGACCTTGGCCTTGCCCTTAAGCGTACGCATCGCATGGGTGATCACATCCGGCGAACTCAATGCACGCATCCCGATTTCGGTCGCTTTATGCGTCGGCACCCGCAATGTCATCTTATCCTTCTCAAACGAGATCACAAAAAGCTCCAGCGAAATGCCAGCGACTTCCTGCTCCTCGACCGAGATGATCTGACCCACGCCATGCGCCGGATAAACGACGAATTCATTCGGGCGAAAGTCAAGTTTCTTCGATTTGGTCATTCAGTGTTCCTTAGAAAACGGTCTTGCTCATGCAAAGCGACAACTCAAACGTGGCAGCAACCTATCAGGCCGCCGCTTCCGATAAGAATTGTCATTTTTACTTGCTCACATACTGAAGTGTCGCGAGCGATCAGCCTATCCGTTATTGGTTTCTGGCCCTTGTATAACACAAAAAACGGGCTCAAAAAAGTGCCCGCTGCGTAAACTATCAAAAAGCTTCGGGAAAATAACTGCCTTGCGGGTCCATCCTGCTCACGAAACCCCTCGAATCACGCCCTGAGGCCTATCCACCCTCGCCCGGCGCTTCGGAGAAATATTTCTCCAATTTGCCCGTTTCGCCGTCGCGCTCTTCAGCATCCGGCAGAGGGTCTTTCTTGGTGATGATCACTGGCCACATTTCGGAATACTTCCGATTGAACTCAACCCATTTTTCCATGTCCGGCTCGGTATCCGGGCGGATGGCATCCGCCGGGCATTCCGGCTCACAGACACCGCAATCGATGCATTCATCGGGATGAATGACGAGCATGTTTTCGCCCTCATAAAAGCAGTCCACAGGACAAACTTCCACGCAATCGGTGAATTTGCAGGCGATGCAGCTGTCGTTCACGATGTAGGTCATCGGGTTCTCACTTCGGCTAGGTCTGAAGGTTAGCTAAATCAGCCGCCCGGATCATTCAAGAGAGCGCGCCTTAGAAAGATCCATGATGCGACGATTACGCTTGGTCGGGCGACCTTTTCCCTCATATGCGGGATTTTCCGGTACCTTATCCTTTGTGCGCGCGACAGGTGGGGACAGATCGGTATAAAGCGCCTGGGCTTCCGGGGCCGGCCCGCGCCGCTGGCCGATGGCATCGATCTGGATCACGCGAATGTGATCTCCTTGTGCGAATGTCAATACATCCGCCGCGCCCACCATCTGGCTGCGTTTGTGGACCCGCTCGCCATTGACCCGTACGTCCCCCGCGACGACACGGGCCGCGGCAAGGGAACGCGTCTTGAAAAAACGCGCATGCCACAACCATTTGTCCAGACGCAGTTTTTCAGCCAATTACTTGTTGTCCTTGAGCCCCATCAGCGCGGCTGCAAACGGGTTGTCCGGGTCGATTTTCTTCTCGGGTTTGGGCGGACGAGCGGAGAACTTCTGTGCGCCTGCGCCCTTACCACCCTGCGGCCCGCCGCCGCGTTTGCCTTTGCCGCCGGGCTTGCCTTTTCCCTTGCCCTGGGGGCGCTCGCCGCTTGGCGCGCGGCGGTTTGGTTGCCCCGCGGGTCGGGCAGGACGGCCCCAGGTGAAGGTATAGAAGGTCTCCATTTCGGGTGCTGCGACCTCAGCGTCCGGTGCCTCACCGATGGGCGTTTCTGCGTCCGACACATCGGGGATGGTCGGTGTCGGTGTGGCATCAACAGGCACCTCTGCCGCTGTGACAACTTGGCTAACGCCCATCTCAGGTGCTGCGGGTTGCTCGGTGTCGCCACCTTCCGGCGCCTCCGTTGCGACATCCATGACGGGCGCATCCGCATCCGGCGCGGCGGCATTGGCCTCTGGCATCACGGCATCCACCGGTTTGACCTTGGCCCGCTCGCCCTTTTCGACTTTATAGCCGAGACCCTGCATCAGGTCGGCGAACTGTTCGAAGCTCATACCGGTGATCGAGAGCATATCCGGTTTGGCCTCGAAACCGCTGCGCGAGTTCTCCGAGCGCAACATATCCGCCAGGCGTTCCAACATGTCGATGCGTATCGCACGTTCCCCGGCAATCCTGTACCCGGCCATCGTATCGGCTCCGGCAGGGGCCGCCAGATCGGCGGGAATCGTGACCAATCCCGGCGGTGGCGCTTCAGGAAAATCCTGAATGCCCTGGCTCAGGGACCACAGCACCAGACGCAACCGCGTCGGCGCGGGTTTGAGCAAAAGCGGCATGAAAATCGTGAACTGCCCGAACCGGATCCCATGTTTGCGCAATGCGCCGCGTGCATCCTGATCGAGCGCCTTAACGTCCTCCGCAACTGAGGCGCGCGTCAGAACGCCCAACCCCTCGACCATGCGGAAGGCAAAGCCCCGCGCCAAACCGGTCAGGGTTTCATCCCGGCTGAGGTTCAAGAGCGGCTCAAACAGCGCAGCAATCTTGCGATCCACGAAATGTTGCAAGCGGCGCTGCACCTTTTGCGCAACCTCAGGTCCTGCGACGTCATCCACGAACACCTCGACCTGCGGTTTCAGGGCATCCGCCCCCGCGACCAGCTTGCCAACCGCGTCTTTGCCCCAGATCAAGCCGCCCTGTTCGGTGAAATCAATCTCCGTATCGGGCGCATTGTAAAAGCGATCCGCGCGCAGATGGAATTGCGGGGCAAGCGCCTGGAGCGCCGCCGTTTTGATCGTTTTCGTTTCTGCGACGCCAGCGCCCTTGTCCTGGCTGAACCGGAAACCCTCCAGCTTGCCTACAAATTCGCCTTCGACGGTCACTTCGCCGGTATTGGATACTTCTGCCACCATGGCTTCCTTCTGGCCGAGCCGGCGCAAAAGCACGGATGTGCGCCGGTCTACAAATCTTTGCGTCAAACGCTCGTGCAGCGCATCCGACAATCGGTCTTCTACAGAACGCGCCGCACCACGCCAATGGCTTTCGTCATCTGTCCACCCTTTGCGTTGGGCAACATAGGTCCATGTGCGGATAAACGCCAATCGTTTGGATAACGCATCAATATCCCCATCGGTTCGATCTATTCTTTTGATCTGGCGCGCGAGCCAGTCATTGGGCAATTGCCCCAGCTGGTGCAAGTAGTTGAAAATATTCTCTAATAACCCGGCATGCTCGCCGTGGCTAATGCCACGGAAATCGGGGATTCGGCATACGTCCCAGAGCAATTTGACCGATTGCCCATCGGTACAGCGCGCGGCGATCTCCGCGACCTGCCCCAACGCCTTGAGCGCGCCAAGGTCATCAGATTCGCGCGCTTTGACCAGAATCTCGTGATCCGGGGGTGCTTCGAGCGTCTGAATTAGGCGATCAATCGAGCCGAACTGCAAGGCATGGTTGCGCCATTTCAGTTTGCGTTGCGGCGTGAAACGGTGGTCCATGATCGCCTGCGCCACGCCGTCCTCCAGCGGCGAGGCCTCCCCCGTGACGCCAAATGTGCCGTTCTTCATGCCGCGCCCGGCGCGCCCGGCGATCTGCGCCAATTCATTGGGGGCCAGCGGGCGCATCCGGCGACCATCAAATTTGGTAACGCTGGAAAAGGCCACGTGGTCCACATCCAGATTGAGCCCCATCCCGATGGCATCCGTGGCCACCAGAAAATCGACCTCGCCGTTCTGGTACATCTCGACCTGCGCGTTGCGGGTGCGCGGGCTCAGCGCGCCCATGACCACCGCGGCACCGCCCTTCTGGCGGCGGATCAACTCGGCGATGGCATATACATTCTCAACCGAAAACCCGACAATTGCGCTACGCGGGCGCATCCGACTTATCTTTTTCGCACCTACATAGGTCAGGGTCGACATACGCTCGCGCTGGACGAATTGTGCGTGCGGTACCAACTCACGGATGGCCCCGCGCATCGTATCCGCGCCCAGAAACAGCGTTTCATGCAGACCGCGCGCGCGCAGTAATCGGTCGGTGAACACATGCCCGCGCTCGGGATCGGCACAAAGCTGGATTTCATCGACGGCCAGAAAATCACAACCCATCCCCTCGGGCATCGCCTCGACGGTGCAGACCCAATATTGCGTGCGCGGCGGCACGATCCGCTCCTCGCCCGTCACCAACGCCACCACCGAAGGCCCGCGCGCGGCCACGATGCGATCATAGACCTCGCGCGCCAGAAGGCGCAGCGGCAGGCCGATCACCCCGGTCCGGTGGCCCAGCATGCGCTCGATGGCATAGGTGGTCTTGCCTGTGTTGGTCGGGCCCAAGACGGCCACGACCCGGTTGTCACCTGTCACGGCGATGTCCTTGCCTGTCTGGGGTTACAGCCTGCGCCCGATACCGTTTTGTTTAAGTTGTTCCATGGCACCTTTTGCGCTCTCGTGGTGCGGATGCAAGGCCAGAACGTGCTCAAAAGCATCACCGGCACGCTCCAAATCACCAAATTCCTGCAACATCACGCCCAGCCCGAAAATTGCGTTATAATTATTGGGATTAAGCGCCAGAGCGCGTTCCAGATCCGCCAGCGCAGGCCCGTAAAGCCCCGCCTGATAATAGGCCGTCGCACGGGCGTGCCAGCCTTCGGCAAATTCCGGCGCGTGGTCCGTCAGTGCGGTCAAATGATCAATCGCCTTGGCATTTTCCTTGGCTTCCATGGCCTTACGACCGCGCGTCAGCAACAAATCCATCGCCGGAGAGCCCGACCGATCCCAGAGGATATTCAATTCACGATCCAGTCGGTCCGCTTGCGATTCGGGTGCAGCGCGCAATTCCTCCAACAGGCTCTCCTGGCTTTGTTGCGCGTGCAGCGGAGCAACAGAATACAAAAGGACAAGGAATGCCGTAACGATAGATTTGAGAAAGGCGCGGTTCAGGGTCATAACACCCAAGAATGTAACAGGCGCGCCGGGCAATTCCAGACCCAACGTGCATAGATTGTCAGAAGGACCCAAAAATGAGCGACATTGTTAACCAAGCTGTAACCGTTCTGAATGAAAAGTTGGCAGGCACCGATTTTGGCGGGACTGCCAAATTCGACATTTCGGGGGAAGGCTGCATCATGATGGACAGTTCTGGAGCACGCGCAGGTGACGCACCTGCCGATGTGACCCTGACGGCGGATGCCGAGACGTTTCAATCCATCCTCGAGGGGGACACGAACCCCACCAGCGCCTTCATGACCGGCAAATTGAGCGTGGATGGTGATATGGGTATGGCCATGCAACTGGCCTCTGCCCTCGCCTGATGACATTGATCCCCGCCCCTTTCCTGAATGATATTGCATATGGTGCGGCGGGCGGGGCCGCGCATTGGGCGCAGACATCGGACGGCGTCCGCATCCGGATCGGCCATTGGAAGCCGGAGGGGGCCAAAGGCACCGTCCTGATCTTTCCCGGGCGCACGGAATTTATCGAAAAATACGACCAATGCGCCGCGATTTTCGCACATCGCGGGCTTGCCAGCATGGCGATTGACTGGCGCGGACAGGGGTTATCCGATCGACTGCTGGACGATCCAATGATCGGCCACGTGGCCCAGTTTGGTGATTATCAGCGCGATGTGGACGCCTTGGTGCGTGCGGCAAGGGCGTTGGAGATGCCGCGCCCGTTTTTCCTGCTGGCGCATTCCATGGGCGGGGCCATCGGCTTGCGCGCCGCGATGGAAGGTTTGAGCGTGCAGGCCACGGCGTTTTCCGCGCCCATGTGGGGCCTCCATCTGGCACCACATCTGCGCCCGGTGGCGTGGTTTCTGAGCCACGTGATGCCCCAGATCGGGCAAGGCCACCGCCTGCCCCCCGGCACCAAGATCGAACATCACGTGCTGTCGGACGGCTTTGAAGACAACCTGCTGACCCGCGACGCAGAGCAATTTGCGATGATGCGCACCCAGCTTGAAGCCCACCCGGAACTTGCCCTGGGCGGTCCCAGCTATGTCTGGCTGCGCGAGGCCTTGCTGGAAACCCGCCATCTGGCGAGCCGCCCGCCGCCCTATGTGCCTTGTGTGACGTTTTTGGGCACAAATGAGCGGATCGTGGACGTTCAGGCCATTCACGAGCGCATGTTTACCTGGAAACGCAGCCATCTGGAAATCGTCGAAAACGGCGAGCATGAGGTCTTAATGGAAAACGAAGCCTTCACCAAGCCGCTCTATGACATCATGATCGAGCTCTTCAAAAGCGGTGGTCACGGATAAGGTCTGGGCAAACACCGCTCTACCGCTAGATTGCCCGGTATGACGATACTCACCTTCACCGAACGCGGTATCTATTGCGCGGCGGGCGATTTTTACATTGACCCATGGCGCCCCGTAGAACGCGCGTTGATCACCCATGGGCATGCCGATCACGCCCGTAGCGGGCATGGTTCATATCTCGCCACCCCTGCCGCCCTGCCCGTCATGCGCCACCGCCTGGGCAAAATTACCGCAGAGGGCATCGCTTATGGCGAATCCCGCCAGATCGGGGAGGCCAGAGTGTCCTTTCATCCGGCGGGGCATGTGCCGGGGTCCGCGCAAATCCGCGTTGAGGTTGGCGGTGAAGTCTGGGTTGCCTCAGGCGATTACAAAACCGAGGATGACGGGCTTTCGGAGGCTTTCACGCCGCAGAAGTGCCATCATTTCATCACCGAATCGACGTTCGGTTTGCCTGTGTTTCGCTGGCAATCGCAAACTGAGGTCGCACAGGCGTTGAACGCTTGGTGGGCGGAATGTGCTGCGGCGGGCAAAACTGCGTTTCTGGGGGCCTATGCTCTGGGCAAAGCTCAACGGTTAATGCACATGCTCGACCCCGACATCGGACCCATCCTCACGCATGGCGCGGTGGAGGCCACAAACAAGGTGCTACGCGCGCAGGGCCTGCGCCTGCCAGACACCGTTCCCGTCACCGCGCAAACCGACCCAAAAGCGCATAAAGGCGCGCTGGTGCTGGCCCCGCCCTCGGCCCTTGGCAGCAAATGGGCGCGCAAATTCGGCCCACAGGAGAGCGCCTTTGCCAGCGGGTGGATGCAGCTGCGCGGGGTGCGCAGGCGACGCGCGGGGGATCGCGGCTTTGTGATCTCCGATCATGCCGATTGGAATGGATTGCTGGGTGCGATCAAGGACACGGGTGCGGAAAACATCTATGTCACGCACGGGTATACCGACATTTTTGCCCGCTATCTCAACGAAAACGGTTGGAACGCGCAGGTCGTACCCACCCAGTTCGAGGGCGAGACCCTTGAGGGCGAGGCCACCGAATGAACCGTTTTGCGGCCCTTTTCAACGCCATCGACCAGAGCACGAAGACTACCGTCAAGGTCGCAGCCCTGGCGGATTATTTTCAAGCCGCACCGGATTCGGACCGGATGTGGACCATGGCGCTGTTTTCGGGGCGCCGCCCCAAACGCGTGGTGACCACCACAAGATTGCGCGCATGGGCGGCAGAGGCCGCAGGCATCCCGTTGTGGCTGTTTGAGGACAGCTATGCCATCGTCGGTGATCTAGCCGAAACCATTGCGCTGGTTCTGCCCTCCAATGAGACCACCAGCGATCAAACCCTCACCCATTGGATTGATGCCCTGCGCGCGCTCACGCAAGCCGATGAGCCCGCGCGCAAGGCCTTCGTTCTGGAGGCCTGGGCGCAGCTGGGCGGGACCGAACGGTTTGTGTTCAACAAGCTGATTACCGGTGGGTTTCGCATGGGGGTCAGCCAGAAACTGATGACCCGCGCTCTGTCACGCGCCACGGGCAAACCCGAGGCCGAACTGGCGCACCGTTTGATGGGCAATTGGCACCCCGATGACACCACATGGGCCGCCTTGATCGAGGCGACGGATGCATCGGCGGATGCCTCGCGCCCCTATCCGTTTTACCTCGCCCATGCGCTGGACGGGACGCCCGACGCCCTTGGTTCCTGCACAGAGTGGCGCGCAGAGTGGAAATGGGATGGGATTCGCGGGCAATTGATCCTGCGCGACGGGCAGCATTTTGTCTGGTCGCGCGGCGAGGAGTTGATGACCGACCGCTTTCCCGAACTGGCGCGCGCGGTGGATTTCCTGCCGCCGGGGACGGTTCTGGATGGGGAGCTGCTCGTCTGGCACCCCGGCGCGGAGGGTCCTGAGAGCTTCAACGCGCTGCAAAAGCGTATTGGCCGCAAGACTGTCCCCAAAAAACTACTGGCCGAGGCACCGGTCGCCCTGCATGCCTATGATCTTCTGGAGTGGGAGGGTGCGGATTTGCGCAACCGCCCCTTTGGCGAGCGGCGCGCGCAATTGGAAAGCGCCTGCGCGTCTCTGCCACCCGACGCGCCCATCCGCCTGTCCCCGCAACTGGATTTTACCGCCTGGTCCGATCTGGCCGACCTGCGCGCGGTCGCGCGTGATGAAAACGCCGAAGGTCTGATGCTGAAGCGCGCCGACAGCCCTTATCGCATCGGGCGCAAAAAAGGCGATTGGTGGAAATGGAAGCTTGATCCGCTGACCATCGACGCGGTGATGATCTATGCGCAAGCCGGGCATGGGCGGCGCGCGAACCTCTTTACCGATTTCACATTTGCCGTGTGGCACGGGAATGATCTGGTGCCCTTCACCAAGGCCTATTCCGGGCTGACGGACGCGGAATTCGGCGAAATCACCAAATGGGTACGCAAACACACGCTGCAACGCTTTGGCCCCGTGCGCCAGGTCACACCGCAGCATGTGTTCGAAATCGCCTTTGAGGGCATCCAGGCCAGCCCGCGTCATAAATCCGGTGTCGCGCTGCGGTTTCCACGCATGTTACGCTGGCGACAGGATAAGCCGCTGCAAGAGGCCAACACGCTGGATGACCTCAAGCAGATGCTTGCTATTTACGGGTAAGGCTCACGAACAGCCGCCCTCAAGCCCGACCATGCCATTGCCAACCCCCGTGACCGTGACGGTGCAATTCTGATCACCCGCCATGGCCTCGACCGAGCCACCGGCAGCAACGGTTTGTGTCTCAATCCCATTGATCGCAATGCGCGCACTGGACCCATCACCGGCCAACCCGGAAACAAAGACCCGCAAGGCACCATCCGCCAACATGGCCATTGTGCCAGGACCATAACCGTCCTCAGGTGCCGGGGGCAGCGGCGCTGTAGCCGCAGCCTGCGCCATGCCGCAATCGGATCCAACGATCACACCTTCGCTGTCCAGCGACGTGATGCCAATACTGCAATCAGACCCGGAAACCGCAACGGTCTCGCCAAGGCTTACCGCCTTGGACACACCGTTAACGCTCAGCCGTGCCGCGCCGCCATCGCGGTCCAACCCGGACACAAAGGCACGCACTGCACCTTGCGCGAAAATCGCCGTCTCACCAACACTCAAGACACCCGACGTCTGCATGCCAATTGTCGCGTCCCCCGGCACTGCGGGTGTCTGATCAGACGCTGCCGGGGTTGGCCCACTCAATGCGGCCTGAAATGCCTCAGCCTGCGCGCTCGCCGCCTCCGACACGGCGTCAAATCGGGTGCTCACATCCTGTTGCAGGGCTGCCAGTTGTTCTTCCATGCTTGCCGCCGCAGATGCCGTGCTCTCGGCGAGGCCCGCTTCAAGCGTACCAATCCGCTCATTCAAACTCTGCGTCGCCTCAGAAAGCGTCACGGCACTGGCCCCCTGCGCCCGCTCAAGTGCTGCGGAAATCTTGGAATTGGCGCGCGACTCGCTTATGGCAACCGCCAGCAGGACGCCAACGACAAGCCCCCCGCCCGCGATAAAAAATGGGTTATTGTCCATGAGTATTTTTCCTCCCCTAATTGTACCTCTCTAAACTGTGCATGCAGCATCGACCTGTCAAGATTACCGGACGCGCACCGCTTGTCCCCGCCCCCTGCCCGCCTTAGGTATAGGCAAACACAAATGAGGTCTCAGATGTTTCAATTGCCCTTCCCCGTTCGCGATGCAAATGCCGCAGGTGCCGCCAGCCCGTTGGGCGATCTGCCGGAATGGAACCTCGATGATCTTTATACCGGGGAAGACGCCACAGAGTTGAAACGTGATCTGGACTGGCTGGAGCAGGCCTGCGCCAGTTTCGCCGCTGATTTCGAAGGCAAACTGGGGGGGCTGGATGCCGCTGGTTTCCTCGATTGCGTGCTGCGCAACGAGAAGATCAACCAGATCGCCGGGCGCATCATGTCTTTTGCAGGTCTGCGCTATTACCAGATGACCACGGATGCGGACCGCGCGAAATTCATGTCCGACCTGCAGGAAAAGATCACCAATTTCACCACGCCGCTGGTGTTTTTCACACTGGAAATCAACCGCTTGGCGGATGACCATCTGGATGGGCTCTATGCGCAGAACGCCGATCTTGCGCGCTACAAGCCCGTTTTCGACCGGGTGCGCGCGATGAAACCCTATCAGCTCAGCGATGAGTTGGAAAAGTTCATGCATGATCTCGGCGTGGTCGGGGATGCCTGGGAACGCTTGTTTGATGAAACCATCGCCGGGCTGGAATTTGAGGTCGACGGCGAGCAGTTGAATATTGAGGGCACGCTGAACCTGTTGACCGACCCGGATCGTGCCAAACGCGAAGCCGGCGCGCGTGAATTGGCGGATGTGTTTGGGGCCAACATCAAGACCTTCGCGCGGGTGCATAACACGCAGGCCAAGGAAAAAGAGATCATCGACCGGTGGCGCGGCATGGAATCCGCCCAACTCGGGCGCCACCTCAGCAATCAGGTCGAACCCGAAGTGGTCGAGGCGCTGCGCAATGCTGTTGTCGCCGCCTACCCCAAGCTCAGCCACCGTTACTACGAGCTCAAACGCAAATGGTTGGGCCTTGACGTCATGCAGGTCTGGGACCGAAACGCGCCGCTGCCGATGGAAGACCCGCGGGTGGTGAATTGGGATCAGGCCGAAAAGACCGTGATGGACGCCTATAACGCTTTTGATCCGCGCATGGGCCAAATCGCCGAGCCGTTTTTCCGCAAGGGTTGGATTGATGCGGCCGTGAAACCGGGCAAGGCACCGGGGGCCTTTGCCCATCCGACCGTGACCAATGTGCACCCCTATGTGATGCTGAACTACCTTGGAAAACCACGTGATGTCATGACCCTGGCGCATGAGTTGGGCCACGGCGTGCATCAGGTCCTGGCGGCTGAACAGGGCGAAATGCTCTCTTCCACGCCGCTGACCCTTGCCGAAACCGCCAGTGTTTTTGGGGAAATGCTCACTTTCCGCAAAATGCTCGACGGGGCCAAGACCAAAGCGGAACGTAAAATCATGCTCGCCGGCAAGGTCGAGGATATGATCAATACTGTCGTGCGTCAGATCGCGTTTTACGATTTTGAATGCAAACTCCACGCGGCGCGGCGCGGTGGCGAATTGACCCCCGATGATATCAACGTGCTCTGGATGTCGGTGCAGGGCGAAAGCCTGGGGCCGGCGTTTGAATTCATGGAGGGGTATGAAACCTTCTGGGCCTATATCCCGCATTTCGTGCATTCACCGTTTTACGTCTACGCCTATGCCTTTGGCGACGGTTTGGTGAACGCGCTTTATGCGGTTTACGCCGAAGGGGACGCCGGTTTTGAGGATAAATATTTCGACATGCTCAAGGCGGGTGGCTCGAAACACCACAAGGAACTGCTTGCGCCCTTCGGTCTGGATGCCTCTGACCCGGCTTTTTGGGACAAGGGCCTGTCGATGATTTCCGGCTTCATCGACGAATTGGAAGCGATGGAAGAGTGAGGTCCACTCTCTCTTTCAAACGCTGTGCCGGATAGGCGGTAAGAAGGATTTATCACGGAGGTCTGGAGCCCAACGTCAATTGAGAAAACCGTTCTAGATTTTCTATGATAAATTTTGGGTAACTGTCGTCGACTTTTACCAAACGGCTTTGCGATTTGTCCGCATCGCCACCAGTTCTAAGACGACGCTCTATCGCAGCCACATGCTCAGCCGCACTTTTGGCATTCCCCAATTCGTCGGCGATATCACCGTGCGGCGTAATAAAAACCGCTTTTCTGTTAATCGCCTCAATCCCTCCGATCCATGAGAAGTGCCATCCGGCATCTTCAACCAGCGTTCTTTTATGGGTCGTCTCAATGCGATGGAGCTACGCAGACCGCGCAGAGCATTTGCCCAGATTTTACCCTTTGCGGGTCCGCGCACATTGCGCATGCCTTGCGGGCTGTTCATGGTTCTGCGCAACGCAGCGCGAGGCCCGGTACGGAGCCACTTTTCATAGAGTTCATTGTCGAGAAAAAACTGAAACCACCGCTGCTCCAAGCAAAGAACCTCGTTTTTTGCCGGCGGAGCGGATCGAATGCGAGTCAATGTCTTCGCAGAGATGATCTCGTCAACATCTGAAATTAGAACGATATCATCCTCTTCAGCCTTCTCAAGGCCACGGACAAGTTGATCTCGTTGATATTTCTCCAAGGTCCAACGTTCTCTTGTTTCCGGAAAAGATGTGACAAACACATGAATCATCTGAGAGTGCCACTTTTCAAAACGGCCCCAATTATCCTTGAGGTGGGACGGTTTGGATTGACCTGTAAAGGTTAAGGCTGCCTCCGCAATCACAAAAAAATCCACGTCAGCTGACATCTCTGATAGGCGAATTTCAAGTAAGTCGAGTTCATCGTGGAATACGAAACAATCAAAGATTTTCAATTGGTATCCCGTCGTTTAGAAGCTTTCGAAAGCAGGGCGATCTACCTGATTTAAAGGCATTTTCTGCGCCAGTCATAAAATCAACCTTAATTACCTTCGAAAATTACAACAGGTCAAGCGTCATTTATGCCAGGCTTATTGGAATCCATCGGTTAGGCACCTTCACACTTCACCTTTTTGCTTTTCAGATCGACCATGTCAGGCGGTGGCCATCATGCCTTTTTCCTTGGCGAGATCGCGCATTTTCTTTTGCAGCTTCTCAAAAGCGCGTACTTCGATCTGGCGGATCCGTTCGCGGCTGACGTCATATTCCGCGCTCAGATCTTCGAGCGTGACCGTCTTATCGGACAGACGGCGTTGCGTCAGGATGTCCTTTTCACGATCATTCAGCACGCTCATTGCATCGGCCAGCAATTCGCGGCGCGCCTCCAATTCGTTGCGCGCCTCATAATCGCCCGCCTGATCGGCGCCCTCATCTTCGAGCCAATCCTGCCATTGCATCGTCCCCTCGCCCTCGGAGCCGACAGTGGCGTTCAGCGACGCATCCCCGCCCGACATCCGCCGGTTCATGGAGATCACTTCGGTCTCCGTTACCCCCAGATCGGTGGCGATCCGCTTGACATTTTCAGGGCGCATATCGCCCTCTTCCAGCGCACCGATCTTGTTCTTGGCCTTGCGCAGGTTGAAGAAAAGCTTCTTTTGCCCGGAGGTCGTGCCCAGCTTCACAAGGCTCCAGGACCGCAGGATATATTCCTGAATGGACGCACGGATCCACCACATCGCATAGGTGGCAAGGCGGAAGCCTTTTTCAGGATCGAACCGTTTGACCGCCTGCATCAGGCCCACATTGGCCTCGGAAATGACCTCTGCTTGCGGCAAGCCATAGCCGCGATACCCCATTGCGATTTTCGCAGCCAGACGCAGGTGCGACGTCACCATGCGGTGCGCCGCTTTGGTGTCTTCTTTCTCAGCCCATGCCTTGGCCAGCATGTATTCCTCTTCTGGTTCCAGAAGCGGAAACTTGCGAATTTCCTGCATGTAGCGGTTCAATCCGCCTTCCGGTGTTGGGGCCGGTAGATTTGCATAATTAGCCATGAGCGCCTCCCAATGTTTAAGGGCTTAACATAAAGATAGGGTCTAAACCGATCAGTTCAAGTCGTGGACCGTGAAATCATTAACCGAAAGCTTACAAGTCTTGGATTAACGAATCTTTGACGGCAAGCGCCAGCGTTAATACTCCAAATTTCAGTGCGATCACGCAGGCTTGCGGTTTATGTCACAGCTTGCAGCAGTGCCAATAAGTCCTGCATATCAGCCGGTAACGACGCTTCAAACCGCACCTTTTCGCCACTGATCGGGTGATCAAAGCCCAGAACCGCGGCGTGTAAGGCTTGTCGCTCAAAGCCGCGCACCGCCTCTGCGACGGCTTCCGGCAGCGCCTTTGCCGCCAGCTTGCGCTTGCCCCCATAGGTCGGATCACCGACCAGACCATGCCCCGCATGCGCCATATGCACACGGATCTGATGCGTGCGCCCGGTCTCCAGCCAGCACTCCATGAACGCCAGCGCCGCGGGTGTGCCGAAACGCTCCACCGTGCGCGCGCGCGTCACCGCATGACGGCCCCCGTGGAACAGTACCGCCTGGCGTTGCCGGTCATGCTTGTGACGCGCCAGTTGCGTGGTGATCTTGAGGATATTTCCGGGCTCGAAATTCGTGCCCTTGATCCCGCGCAAACGGGGATCATTGGCGTCCGGCACGCCGTAAACCAAGGCGCGGTAATAGCGCTCGACCGAATGCGCCTCAAATTGTGCGGCCAATCCGTGATGCGCCGCGTCCGATTTGGCCACAACCAGCAGGCCGGAGGTTTCCTTGTCGATCCGGTGCACGATGCCGGGCCGCTTCAGGCCACCGACCCCGGAGAGGTCATCGCCGCAATGCGCCAAAAGCGCGTTGACCAACGTGCCCGAAGGCGTCCCCGGTGCCGGATGCACCACCATGCCCGCAGGTTTGTTGATCACGATCAGGTCGGCATCCTCAAACACCACCTCCAAGGCGATGTCTTCGGGCAGGATGTGGCTGTCCTGCGCCTCTTCCACCGCAATTGCGATCTCCATCCCGGCCTCGACCCGCGCGCGCGGGTCGGTCACCACATCGCCCGCCACCGACACCGCGCCATCGGCGATCAAACGGCCCAGACGGGTACGCGAAAGCGCGGCATCCACTGGCACATCCCGCGCAAGCGCCTTATCAAGGCGGGGCGGCGGAGCATCGTCGATGACAAAGTGGATATGGCGAAGCGGCATGAAAAATCCCGACGTAAAACCAGAGGAAGAAATTATAGAACCCGCGAACTTGCGGTTTTTGCGGCGTTTGGTGACGGTCCTGACTGCCACCATGATTGGCGGTGTTCTACTGATCATCGCGCTGATTGTCATCCGCTTCAATGACGTCCCGCCACAATTGCCCGATGAAATTGCGCTGCCGCAGGGCGCAAAGGCGGTTTCCTTCACGCAGGGCCCTGATTGGTTTGCCGTGGTGACAGATAAAGACGAGATCCTGATCTTTGACCGCATCACCGGACAGCTGCGTCAAAGCGTCGAAATCGAATAAAAAGGGAGGGTAGTGGTACCACCTCCCCGGCTTGAACGGGGGACCTCCTGATCCACAATCAGGCGCTCTAACCTACTGAGCTAAGGCGGCACTACGCTCGATTTAGCTGCCCGGTTCACAGATTGCAAGAGGGTCAAAACGATAGATCCAGCTCTGCTCCACCAAATCCTGCCCAAAGGAATGGACCGGTTCACTGCTGATCATCTTCCAGCCGGTTGATTGATAGAGCGCGCAAGCCGCGTGGTGGCTTTCATGTGTCCACAACTGCATGCCCGTGTAATCACGGTTTTCTGCGAATTCCATGCAGGTGTACAAAAGCTGCTTTCCCAACCCCTGCCCCCGCGCTTCGGGCACCAACAGAAAGAGCCGCAACTTGGCCGTCGTTTCATTCAGCCGTACGCAAAAAATCGACCCCAACCGCACGTCGCCCCGCTGTGCGATCCAGCCGGCTTCTCGGTGCGGGTCATGCGCGCTTAAAAACGCGTCGATGATTTCTGCGACAAGCGTTCCGAAACTGGCATCAAACCCTTCGTTTTGCGCATAAAGAACGCCATGCTGCTCAACCAGCCAATCACGATCTTCTGCGCTGAACGCGCGTATTTGAACCTGTGCCATCACCTGATAAGAAAGCAAGCGCGCTTGCGTTTCAACCCTGCCCGCGCTAGCGATGCGGCCACTTCAAAAAAGGACAGATCATGGGCATTGATTCCGAAAGCGACATCGAGGCGAATTTGCAGATTGGCCCGACAGACAAGGGGATGGTGCGCATCTATGTCGAGGCGAACGGTGTGGAAATCCCGATGGATTTTGCGCCCGATGACGCCGAAGAAATCGCCGAGGAAATCGTCGCGGCCGCCGGGCGTGCCCGTGCCATGCAAGGCGGTCGTTCCTAGTCCCGCAGCGTCGCGCGATCCGGGTCGCGCAGATCATGCAGCCTGCGTGCCGCTGTCGTTGCGAAGGTTTGAATAACGTTTTTGCGCCGGGCCGGTGCCAGACGGTCCTGAGGGCCCATGCGAATGATCTCCGCGCCATAAGCGTCGCCAATGATCAAACCCGTGTCCGGGGGTAAAAGATCGACCGGAAAATCCGCGTCCACCGCCCAGAAAAACCGGTCACACCATGGCAGATACCCCTCCCACTTCTGGTCTGACTGAAAATCCGCCCGGCTGGACTTGCATTCGATGATCCAGATGTCACCCTTGGGGCCCAAACCCGTCACGTCGACACGCAAGCCGCGCGTCGGCACCAATTCCTCCAAGCTTGCGAAACCATAGGTAAACAGCAGGCGCGCCGTACCTCGGGCCAGCAACTGACCGGGTTGCAGGTTTTGAAGATCCGGGTGTGCCATATTCAAAATATGAACATATCAAGAACATGACGCAAGACTATTGTTGAAATACACGATGGTTTGCCCTTGTGGGCCTGCCTTGGTGATCTTAGGTGTAGGGGGTGACGGGTTCTGCTCTTCGCGTGACTGGTTACATTCCAGTGGCCTTAAGCAAATCCGAGGGAGCTGGCTCTGTCCTGGCCCTGGCCTGGTTACCTGGCGCCCACCTGTACATACAGGTCCTCGGGAATATAAAACCAAAACGGTTGCTGCGGGCCCGTCACACCGACCCCGCAGACCTATTAAATATAAACTGCGATTTGACGCTTAGCGACGTGTCGGAAATTGACGCTTTTCTTCCACACGGATGGGGATCGGCAGCATTTCCTGCTGTGGCTGCGCAAACAGCCCCTGGATCAGGCGAAGGATGGACTCAATCATTTCTGCTCTCCTTTGACCTTAAGATGGCACCTAAGCGCCAAAAGTCCAGAGGGCACCCAGCAGAATTGCGCCGATCCGCGCAGAAAATACGTAATGAGCCAACGGAACCTTAGAATGCGCAGCGGCATCTCCCCGCTCATTCTGAAGAGTCAGCCAGTTGATTCATCTTAAACGCGAATTGCACACCGGAAAACATGATCCCGTTGAGAATCCAGAACGCCAGCGTGGCCATGATACCGATGTCGGAAGTGAAAATCAGATGGCGCAGGTTTACGACGTTGAAGGCGATGACCATCCCAACAAAAGCGCCAGCGACGCCAAAACCGATGATTGCGCTGGTGATATAGACTCTGACGACGCGCGGCATTACATTTCAATTCCTTGGGTTAAATCAGGAAATAGCGCCGCTGCGCAGCAAAGCAAATGGGTCAAAACGCCTCTGGCCGGGCCTCGCGCGCCATGTGATCCAGAACCGCATTCACGAATTGAGGCTCTTTGCCGTCGGAAAAAAACGCGCGCGCCACATCGACATATTCGGTAATGACCACCTTTGGGGGTGTCTGTTTGTTGTTCAGCTCCGCGCCCGCCGCGCGAAACAAGGCGCGCAGCGTCGGATCGATCCGTTTCAGCGGCCATTTCGCCACCAGCGCACGGTCCGTCATCTGGTCAATCGGGGCCTGATAATTGACCGCCCCCTCCAGCACGGCGGCAAAAAGCTCCATGTCACCATCGAGCATTTCATCGCCGTCATAGGTGGCCCCAAAACGGTGATCGAGGAACTCCCGGCGCACCACTTCGACGGTCTGCGAGGAATGCTCCATCTGAAACAGCGCCTGCACCGCATAAAGGCGGGCGGCGGATTTCATTTTGCGGCGCTGGTTGCCGGAGAGGTTGCCGTGAAGCGATGTCATGCGGTTTTGGACCCGTCGTTGGAACCGGCAATCTGGATGTCCTGCCCTGCCGGCTTGAACCCGATGCCCTTGGATTGGGAGCCCCATTTACGGGCCAGCGCCACGAGATGCAAGGCCGCCGCCGCCGCCCCGCCACCTTTGTTTTGCCCCAAGACATCCGCGCGCACTTCGGCCTGCACGCGGGTTTCCACGGTCAGGATGCCATTGCCCACGCAAAGCCCCTGAAGCCCCAGCAATTGCAAGGCGCGGCTGCTGTCATTGCATACGGTTTCATAATGCGTCGTCTCGCCCCGGATCACGCAGCCCAGGGCCACATAGCCATCAAAATTGCTGCGTCGATCCGCGATGCCGATGGCCGATGGCACTTCGAGCGCGCCGGGCATTTCGACCAGCTCCCAGGTGCCGCCTGCGGCCTCGATCTCTGCCTGCGCGCCCGCCACCAGATTATCCGCGATGTCCTTGTAATAGGGGGCCACGACGATCAGGATCTTGACCGGTTCGTCAAATTCCGGACGCGCCAGGACGTGGTGTTGTTCGGCTGTGGCCATGCTCTATTCCTTAGTGATTGGGCGCGTGCCCACGATAGTCAGGTTATAGGCTTCAAGCCCTGTATATTTCGTTTGCGGGCTGTCGGTCAGCAAAATGATGTTGCTGAGCCCCAGCGTCGACATGATCTGCGCACCGACACCGGTGCGTTTGATGGTGCGCGGCCCCTCGTCCTCATCCCCCTCAAGGCGCAGTTTCGGATGCGGTTCGCGAAACAGCAGAACCGCGCCGCGCCCTTCCTCGGCAATGATCTGCATCGCACGCGGCAATTCCCCTGCCGGGCTAGGCCCAAGACCAAGCACATCTTCCAGCGCATTAAGCGCATGGGTACGCACCAGAACCGGCGCGTAGGTGGTCAAATCGCCCTTGGACAGCATCACATGATCGGTGCCGGTGATCTCATCCGAAAACACCCGCATGTGCCATTCCCCGCCAAATTCGGAGGTAACGGTCCGCTCATCGCGCAGACGCAGCAGGTTGTCGTGTTTGAGACGATAGGAAATCAGATCGCTGATCGTACCGATATTCAGCCCGTGTTCCTTCGCAAAATCCACCAGATCCGGCAGGCGCGCCATATCGCCATCGGATTTCATGATCTCGCAGATCACACCGGAAGGATGCAACCCGGCCAGGCGGCTGATGTCCACGGCGGCCTCGGTGTGACCGGCGCGCACCAGAACCCCGCCTTGACGCGCACGCAGCGGAAACACATGGCCGGGCGTGGCGATATCCGCCTGCCCCTTGCCTTCATTGATGGCAACGGCGACCGTCAACGCACGGTCCGCGGCCGAAATCCCGGTGCTGACCCCCTCGCGCGCCTCAATGGACACGGTGAAGGCCGTTTCATGACGCGAGGAGTTGTTCACGGCCATCATCGGCAAGCCCAGCGTTTCGATACGCTCTGCCGTCAGTGGCATGCAGATCAGACCACGCCCATGCGTCGCCATGAAATTGATCGCATCCGCATCGGCGAATTGTGCCGGGATCACCAAATCGCCTTCGTTTTCGCGATCCTCATGATCCACCAGAATGAACATGCGACCGGCCCGCGCATCCTCGATGATCTGAGAGGTTGGCGAAATACGGGCGCTGAGGTCTGTTTCGACCGGTCCGGGGGTTTCAAAACTCATGGCGCGCCTCTCCTTCGATTTGGCTGGCTCATATCCCAGGCCAACAGCAATGACCAGACGCGCACCGCGCTCAGGCAGGCGGCATTTCGGCCAGGCGCGCGACGTAACGCGCCAATGTATCGATCTCCAGATTAACCGCATCCCCAACCGCGACATCGCCCCATGTCGTGGCAATTTTAGTATGGGGAATGAAATTGATCCCGAACTCGGCCCCCGACACGTCATTGACCGTCAGCGATGTCCCATTCAGCGCCACCGACCCCTTCGGCGCGATGAAGCGGGCCAGCGCATCCGGTGCACGCAGGGTCACGCGGGTGCTGTCCCCCTCCTCGATCACGGAGACGACCTCGGCCACACCATCCACATGGCCCGACACAATATGCCCGCCCAACTCATCACCCACCCGCAGGGCGCGTTCCAGATTGACACGCTTGCCAATGGCCCAGTTGTTGCGCCCGATGTTGGTCTTTTCGACAGTCTCCGCGCTGATCTGAACCTCATACCAGTCAGGCCCCAGATCAACCACCGTCAGACACACACCATCCGACGCGATGGACGCACCGATATCAATGCTCCGGGTGTCATATGATGTGCGAATACGGGCGCGCAGATCGCCCTCTTGCACCAAAACGGTGATCGTTCCGATGTCTGTGATGATGCCGGTGAACATGGCGCGCCCTTTGTTTTGTGTTGCCTTTGACCTAGCCCCGCACGAAATCGGTGACAAGACCCCGAGCCTGACCCAGCCTATAAATACCTCGACACTGAACGACGGCGATCCCCGCTGGATGCACGCCAGCGATTATGCCAGCAGGGAGCGGCGGCAGGTTCTGCGCCCACGGGTCAATTTTATGCTGAGCGGAAAGGATCTCTATCAAAGCGCCATCGGAAAAACCGCGACCCATCGGCAACAGGTGCAGGGGGTGAAACAGCACAGCCCCCTGCTCTTGCTGGATTTTTGCGGAGTTTGGCGATATCATAAAACGATTACGTCGCGACAAGTCGGCGAAGCGAGGCAGAATTCGAATAGGTCGAGGAGACCGCGCAGTGACATTCTCCGGATACGGTTGGGTGCGTCCCATGGCGCTTTTTACGGCGTTGGCCATGCTGGTCGCCTGTACGCTGCCGCAGGTTGGCCCCAGCAAGAAGCAGATTTTCGAAGGTTCCGTGCAAAAACAAGGCGATGCATTTATCGTCGCGGTGAACGATCACGTCACCCGCGCCACCGCCGCCGTGCCCTCGATCGGATTTTCACAGGGCTTCAAGGACGCGCGCAAGCTCGGGTCCGACACCATTCGACCAGGTGATATCCTGGGGCTGACCATCTGGGAAAACGTCGAGCAAGGGCTGCTGGCCGGGGATCTCAGCAATGCAACCCTGATTGAAAGCGTGCAGGTGGATGGCGATGGGTTCATATTTGTACCCTACGCCGGGCGCATTCGCGCCGCCGGGAATTCGCCCGAGGCCATTCGCCGCATCATCACTGCCAAACTCGAAGAGCAGACGCCCGACCCGCAGGTCGAAGTACGCCGCGAGGCGGGGGATGGGTCCACTGTTTCATTGACGGGCGCGGTTGGCGCGCAGGGCATCTATGCCATTGAGCGGCCCACGCGCACGCTGTCCACCATGCTCGCGCGGGCTGGTGGGGTCACGATTGATCCGGAGGCTGCGCAAATTACGGTCATTCGCGGATCACAACGCAGCCGTGTCTGGTTTCAGGACCTTTATGATCACCCAGGCATTGACATCGCGCTGCGCGGCGGTGATCGCATCCTTGTCCAAGAGGACACACGCGCCTTTACCGCCCTGGGGGCGACAGGTACGCAGGCGCGGGTCTCCTTTGACACGCAAAACCTGTCCTCGCTCGAAGCCATCGCACAGGTGGGCGGGCTGGTCTCCACGACATCCGACCCGACAGGCGTCTTTGTGTTTCGCAACGAAGCCAGCGAAATCGCAGCGGACGTCTTGGGGCGCGATGATCTGAATGGGCCCCAGCGGATGATCTACCTGCTGGATCTCACCAAACCCAACGGGATGTTCGTGGCCCGCGATTTCGTGATCCGCGATGGCGACACGATTTATGTCACCGAGGCCCCGATCAGCCAGTGGAACAAAGCCGTGGCGGCTGTTTTTGGCTCCCTCCTCGCACCCGCAGCCAACATCAGCACATTGGCGAACTGACCCGTTTCATGGCGCACCAGATGAGAGCGCAGCGCAGATTATATGTCGATCACGGCGGGTTCCTGACGCAGCCACGTATCCGCAAAATCAAGCGCCGTCCCACGTTGCATTGACCCGCGCACTGGCCTCTCCGATCAAAGTCGTCCTTGAACGACTGGCGCAGAGTGAGAACCCGCGCCTCGGTCCGGGGCAATTGACTGTTGGCAAAGCTAGTGGCCTTTTCGCAAGCCGCGCATCTGGGGCGATACTCGCTATATGCTTTGGCGGCGCCAAACATGCATGATATCCGCCCCGATGGCGCGACAAGCGTCCAATTCAAAGCGCGGCGCATCACCGAGTTGCCCAAGACCCAGCGCGCCAATGGCGGGCAAACCTTCGGCACCGATCGCCACACCTGCTGTGAACCCCACCAGCTCATCCACCAGATCCGCCTCGATTAGGCTCGCTGCCAAAGCGCTACCGCCCTCACAAAACACCCGCGTCAACCCGTGTTTGGCAAGTTGTTGCAACACATCCAGCGGGTCAAGCTGCGCGCCTTTAAGCGCACAGGGCAGCAGAATCGCGCCCAAATCCTGCCATGTCCGCAGCAACACCGCGTCACCGTCACCGCCATGGCAGATCACGACCGGCACGTCCTTTGCACTGCGCGCGAGCGCCCCCATCAAGGGAATATCCAGCCGTCGGCTGACCACCACACGGGCCGGTTGCCAATCTATGCCGAGCCCGCGCACGGTGAGGCTGGGATCGTCATGGCGCGCTGTGCCGCCGCCGATCATCACCGCGTCATGGCGTGCGCGCGCCATATGCACCTGTCGACGCGCCGCAGGTCCGGTGATCCATTGGCTTTCGCCTGTCGCGGTGGCAATGCGCCCGTCAAAACTGCTGGCCAATTTCAAGGTTACAAAGGGGCGCTCGCGTTGGGTGCGCGCAAAAAACCCCGCATTGGCCGCCAGGGCCTCGGCCTCCAACAGACCCATGCTCACGGGTATGCCCGCGGCACGCAGCATCTCACACCCCTGACCGTTCACCCGCGGATCGGGATCAAGCGTGGCCACATGAACGGCCCCCACATTGGCATCAATCAAGGCCTGCGCGCAGGGCGGGGTTTTGCCGTGATGCGCGCAGGGCTCCAGCGTGACATAGACATCTGCGCCATCCGCTGCATCGCCCGCCTGCGTTAACGCCTGGGTTTCTGCATGGGGCCGCCCACCCGGCTGTGTCCAGCCGCGCCCAAGGATGCGCCCGTCCTTGACGATCACGCAACCCACCGCCGGGTTTGGCCAGGTCCGCCCCAGCCCGCGCCGCCCCAAAGACAGGGCCAGCGCCATGAAACGTCGCGCTTCGCTCACTCTTCGGGCGGGACGTCGGGGCGTAACTCGCTGACGAATTTATCGAAATCATCGGCCGCCTGAAAGTTCTTATACACGCTGGCAAACCGCACATAGGCCACGGTGTCGATCCGCGCCAGCGCTTCCATCACAATCTCGCCGATCTGCTTGGAGCCGATGTCGGTCTCGCCCATGCTCTCAAGACGACGCACGATACCCGAGATCATCTGGTCGATCCGCTCGGGATCAATCGGGCGTTTCTGCATGGAAATGCGGATCGAACGTTCGAGTTTATCGCGGTCAAAATCCTCGCGCTTGCCCGAAGATTTGATGACCACCAGATCACGCAGCTGCACGCGTTCATAGGTGGTAAACCGCCCGCCACAGGCCGGACAGAACCGCCGCCGCCGGATCGAAACATGATCCTCCGCAGGTCGGCTGTCTTTTACCTGAGTGTCAATATTTCCGCAAAACGGGCAGCGCATGGGCCGTCCCCCTTTTTGTTATCCGCCTCTGATTGTAGGATCATCGCCCCACTTATCCACAGTTATAGGGGAGCGGCTAGGTTTTGGGTAGAGGGGAAATGCGGGTCCAGATGTAGTAGCGCCAAGCCGTCTCAGCCGTTGCGCAGAAACGACAGTACAACACGGCGTTCATGGGGGCGCGTGCGGTGCTCAAAGAGGTAAACACCTTGCCATGTCCCAAGCACCATGCGCCCCTCCTGCACCGGAATGCAAAGATGCGTGGGCAATAGCGCGGCCTTGATATGGGCGGGCATGTCGTCCGGCCCCTCATAGGTATGGGTCAGATAGGACATGGACGAATGCGTCGCCGGTGGGACCAGGCGCGCGAAGAATTCTGTCAGGTCGGTTTGGACTTCGGGATCGGCGTTTTCCTGAATGAGCAAACTCGCAGAGGTGTGACGGATGAAAAGCGTGAGCAGCCCCGAGCCCTTGAGATGGGGGCGCAGGCGGTCGGTGAACTCATAAAGACCCGGCCCGTCGGTGGTGATGCTGATCTCGCCGGGCAGGTCTTGGGTCACCGAAAAATCCGCTCCCCCTGCTCGTCGATCACCTGTTTGGCCTTGCGGAAACAGGCTTTCTGCGCCTCCTCCAGCCCTTGCACGGTATCGGCGCGAATAAGCTCGTGGCTCTTGGCCTCGCCCGCAATTTCTTTTTCGATCAAAGCGCTTACGCGGAAACTATTGCCCTCCGCAACCGGCTTGGCCGTAATGTGGTAGCCTTCATAAGTTTCGGTAGAGGCTTCGGGCGCGGTACTAACACCCCCGCCGCCGCCGAAGAGTTTTTTCAAAAATGACATGGCCTCTCCTTTTCGCTGGCAAAAAGATTAGCCCGCTATGCAACGAACACAACCCGAAACACTAAGACAATAAACTCCCAAACGACGTTTGATGTGTTCGACCTCTGAGCAAAACAATTACCGAAGCCATCTCAGAGGATGAAATCTCAAATTTGCACAATGCTCAAAACAAGGAAGGCACCACCTGAGTGACGCCTTCCTAAAAGTCTAAAACCAAATCCTATCAGGATTTTTTACGGCGACCAACGGCAGCCAGTCCGCCGATACCAGCAAGTAAGAGGAGACCAGCCGCTGGCAAAGGCACCGCAGCAATGCTCAACTCAGCGATATCAAACCCGTCCTTGTTACCTGTGCCCGATGTCGTGTCAACAAACGTCAACGCCGACCCGCTATTGACGCCAAGGTCGATCACGAAGGACGTGCGCCCCGTGCTCGGCGTATTGGGTGCTGTGATGATCGACGCGCCGTTTGCGCTCGTGGATGACACGCCGCTCGCGAAATTGAACAGCTCACCTAGCAGTATTCCAGATGTGTCAATACCAAGATAAACCTGTGCGGATTCAGGAAAACTCGGGGTGTTATTGAAGGTTACCTCAATCAGAGAAGCCCCGGCGATGAGCTGTGGCGCAATGCTGGCCGTCAGTGAGCCACCAATGCCCAAAGAATAAAATGTGTCGACATCGCCATCTGTCAGGTTCGTTACAACACTTCTGCCTGCAGGCACATCCAAACCGTTCGCTTGCGTGCCTTGATTTTCGGTAAATGTAATTGACGCAGCACT
This sequence comes from Roseobacter fucihabitans, assembly GCF_014337925.2. Lineage (NCBI taxonomy): Bacteria > Pseudomonadati > Pseudomonadota > Alphaproteobacteria > Rhodobacterales > Roseobacteraceae > Roseobacter > Roseobacter fucihabitans. Next base: position 2,479,101 of record NZ_CP143423.1, read on the forward strand.
TACGCCTCCGGCGATCATCATCGCCGATATTGTCGATAAAAATAAAGTTTTCATGGTACCCTCTTGGACTAAACACCAAGAAAATACCTCTTTCTTCACGCGACCACAAGCAATTCTTAACGTTTGTTAACCCTCACCAAGTCACTTTGACGTCACAATCCCCAAAGGATTATTGATCAAGGAAAGACCGCAATTTCCGCGACCGGCTCGGATGCTTGAGCTTGCGCAGCGCTTTTGCTTCGATCTGGCGGATGCGTTCGCGTGTTACGCTGAACTGCTGGCCTACTTCTTCCAGCGTATGGTCCGTGTTCATCCCAATGCCAAACCTCATACGCAACACACGTTCCTCACGCGGCGTCAGGGACGCCAATACGCGTGTCGTGGTCTCTTTGAGGTTCTCCTGAATGGCGCTGTCCAGCGGCAGCACAGCATTCTTATCCTCGATGAAATCACCAAGCTGGCTGTCTTCCTCATCACCAATCGGCGTTTCCAGAGAAATCGGTTCCTTGGCGATTTTCATCACCTTGCGGACCTTCTCCAGCGGCATTTGCAACTTTTCGGCCAATTCTTCGGGCGTCGGCTCGCGGCCGATCTCGTGCAACATCTGGCGACCCGTGCGCACCAGCTTGTTGATCGTCTCGATCATATGCACCGGAATACGGATCGTGCGCGCCTGATCCGCGATGGAGCGCGTGATCGCCTGGCGGATCCACCAGGTCGCATAGGTGGAAAATTTATACCCACGACGGTATTCAAACTTATCCACGGCCTTCATCAGCCCGATGTTGCCTTCCTGAATAAGATCAAGGAATTGCAAGCCACGGTTGGTGTATTTCTTGGCAATCGAGATCACCAGACGCAGGTTGGCTTCGACCATTTCCTTCTTGGCCTGACGCGCTTCTTTTTCGCCCTTCTGGACCTGCTGCACAATGCGGCGGAATTCGGAAATGTCCAGACCGACGTATTGACCAACCTGCGCCATATCGGTGCGCAATTCCTCGACCTTATCTGCGGAGCGCTCAATGAACATCTGCCAGCCGCGCCCGGCCTTTTCGGCCATCCGCTCCATCCAGTTCGGATCCAGTTCATAGCCGCGGTATTCATCGACGAATTCACGCCTGTTGATGCGCGCCTGATCCGCCAGCTTCACCATCGCACTGTCAATCTGCATGATGCGGCGATTGATGCCGTAAAGCTGATCAATCAAAGCCTCGATACGGTTGTTGTGCAGGTGCAACTCATTGACCAACAAAACAATCTCGGCGCGCAACTTCTGATAAAGCGCCTCATCCGCCCCGGTGAAACTGCCATCCTCGTTCAGGGTCGCGGAAATCCGGCTGTCCTGCATCTCGGAGAGTTTGACGTAATCATCGGCGATGATATCGAGCGCCTCAAGCACTTGCGGCTTAAGGGCGGCCTCCATCGCGGCCAGCGACATATTGGCCTGCTCATCCTCATCATCGTCATCGTCCTGGGCAATCGGATTGCCGTCAGCGTCCAGTTCCGGGCTGGCCTCTTCTTCTTTCTTTACCGTGGTGCCATCCGCCGCCACAATGGGCTCGTCCACAGCACCTTCTTCATCCATCTGGTTGCCAAAGGTGGCCTCCAGATCGATCACGTCGCGCAGCAGGATATCCTCGGAGAGAAGTTCGTCGCGCCAAATGGTGATCGCCTGAAACGTCAGCGGGCTTTCGCAAAGCCCGGCGATCATCGTGTTGCGCCCCGCCTCGATCCGCTTGGCGATGGCAATCTCGCCCTCACGGCTCAAGAGCTCAACCGACCCCATTTCGCGCAGATACATACGCACCGGATCATCGGTGCGATCGAGCTTCTCGGAGGTGCCGGAGCCCAGCGTGATTTCACGCGTGCCCTCAGTCGTCGCCAGCTCAGTGGAGCCCTTGGCTTCCTCTTCCTCGGCGTCCTCGTCCTCGATGATATTGATGCCCATTTCAGAGAGCATCGACATCACGTCCTCGATCTGCTCAGAACTGACCTGATCGGGGGGTAAAACCGTGTTGAGCTGGTCGTAGGTGATATACCCTTTCTCACGCGCCTCACCGATCATCTTCTTGACGGCAGTCTGGCTCATATCAAGAGAATGGCCCGCTTCCTGGTCGTCCGGTTTTGCTTCCGTGTTGCTGTCTTTAGCGGCCATGCGGTGCTCCTAAGGGTATCAACGATTCGCTCGACCGAATCATTTGGGAATCATCTAATGGTTTTGGGCGATTCGGCCACCCGTCTACCGTCTTTTTCTGAATGTTTCGCGTTCAAATATGGTTAACCGTCCGGTTTGTGGTGCTTAATAGTGTCTAAAAGGGCGTCAAAAGTACTCCGTTCGGCACGACTGATTCGGGCTCCGTTTTCGCCCATATCGTATTCCGCCCTGTCCTCCTGTCCGCTCCGGCGCGCGATATCGGCAGCTTTTGCGGCCTCCGAAAGACGCCACGTCAGCCCCTCATCCGCAACACCGCTCAAGTCCTCCACAGCTTCGGCAATTTCCGCATCGAGCCCCCGCGCGCTATGTAACTTGGCGAGCTCTTCCGCGACCGTCATGCGTGCAGCCTCAACACCCCCAGGGTTACGAATACAGGGGACTATGGCGACATGGCGTTGTTTAATCAGGTTTTCAAGAGCCTGGCCCCCAAGAACATCAGATATTCGGTCAGCCAATTCGTCAGCACTCACATCCATATGGCGCAGCAGCAGATCACGCAATCGCGCGTGAAGCGGGTCCGAACAACGCATCTGTTCGATACCGGATTCGAAGGTTTCAATTACCTCAGGGCACATCGTCAGCACGGCCAGAATGACCGCCTCGCGCAGATGATCCGTGTCGTTCATCTGCTCAGACAAAGCCAGCACCGAGGATTTCGCCGTCGACGTCGCACCAAGTTTCGGCGGTATCCATTTGCCCCCGGTAAAACCGCCTCGCGCTTTGTGAGGTGCGCGTTGCGGGCGGAAAAGCTGCCAGCGCAGGTCTTTGATCTCTTGCCCGTAATGGCTGCGGATGGACGGGTCCTTGATCGTCATGATCTTGTCGCGCAGGGTCTTATCGAGCGCTGCCTTGCGTTCGGGGCTGTCAAACACTCGCCCCTCTGTCTCGCGCTGCCACAGCAGGCGCACCATCGGCATCGCCTCATCCAGCAGCTTTTGCAACGCACCCGCGCCCTGCTCGCGCAGCAAATCATCCGGGTCCTTGCCCGTCGGCATGATCGCAAAGCGCAAGGATTGCCCGGCCTCCACCAGCGGCAGCGCCAGATCGATCAACCGCATCGCCGCGCGCAGCCCCGCCGTGTCCCCATCCAGCGCAATGATGGGTTCGGGCGCAATCCGCCACAGCATTTGCAACTGGTTTTCGGTGATGGCGGTGCCCAGAGGCGCGACCGCCGCCTCGAACCCCACGGAGGCGAGCGCGATTACATCCATATAGCCTTCGGCCACGATCAAGGGCTGGCCTTTGCCCGCAGCCGTGCGCGCCGGTCCCTGATTATAAAGGCTGCGCCCCTTGTCAAAGAGTTCGGTTTCCGGCGAGTTCAGATATTTGGCGTTGTCATTGGGGTCCATCGCCCGCCCGCCAAAGGCAATCGCGCGCCCGCGTGCGTCCCGGATCGGATAGATGATGCGCCCGCGAAACGTGTCATAGGGTTTGCCGCCCTTGGAGGAGGGCTTGGCCAGACCGGCATCCAGGATCAGTTGATCCTCCACGTTCTTGGCCTTGAGGTGATCCCAGAGCGCCTGCCATTGATCCGGTGCAAAGCCGATTTCCCAACGCTCCAGCACCGCAGCACTCAAGCCGCGCCGCTCCAGATAGGCGCGCGCCTCAGCCGCGGCCCCCGTATTCAGTTGCAGGCGGAAAAACTTGACCGCCTGCTCCATAACTTCGGCCAATTGCGTGCGTTTGTCGGCCTTTTGTTGCGCTTGCGGATCCCGCGCAGGCATCGGCATCCCGGCCTCGCGCGCCAGGATCTCCACCGCCTCCATAAAGCCGACGTTTTCCGTTTCGCGCACAAAGGAGATCGCATCGCCTTTGGCATGACAGCCAAAGCAGTAATAAAACCCCTTGCGATCATCGACGTGGAAACTGGCGGATTTCTCCTGATGGAACGGGCACGGGGCCCACATGTCGCCCTTGCCCTGGTTGGATTTCCGCGGGTCCCATATGACTTTGCGCCCGACCACCTGCGTCAGGCTCATTCGGGTGCGCAATTCGTCGAGAAATCCGGGTGGCAGGCTCATGCTCTCTATATCGGGCTTGCACCTTTAAGAGTCCAGTGCGCGGCGCGCCTTGGTAGTGTCTCAGTTTGAAATATCTTTTTTCTTATAGGGACCACGTTTCTTGGGTGCGGGTGCCGCTTCATCGATCAAGTTAACAATCCATTCCATATCATGCAACGTGTCAGATACGCCCGCCGCCATTGCCGGGGTCATTTTCAATGTCTTGTGGATGCGAACAAAGTTGTAATGCACAAATTACAGGGAAAGCATGTTTACGTGGTTTTCCAGCTTCTTGCTAAAACCGTTGGTCAGGCGTGTAAAGCGACGCATCCCCATGCCCATAGAAAAGTTCTGACGCTCTACATATGACGTGCTGACCAATTCCTCAATTGGCTCACCAAAAACTTGCTCTTTGCGTGACCCTGTAAATCAAGCGGGCGAATACTTCTTTTCATGCCCCTGCTGGCCTGTGGTGCCACCATACTGCTTAACCAGCATCGCGTAGTCTAGTCGCCACCAAATGCGCCCTCTACGGCGTCCAGATAGGCCTTGTGACCGTCTGCGGTGAGTTGAACGCGGTTTGACAAGCGTGACGCCAGATCAACCATGAACTCGTAAGCTGTATCGCCTGAACGGTCACCAACTTCATAAGATAGGATCATTTTGCTATCGGCGTCGATTGCGGTCCACGTCCACACGTCACCAGAACCGTCTGGGGCTGATTTTGCATCCTCTACGTTTTTGGCTTTGGCGTAAACGAAAGACCAGATTTTATCACATTCAACGCGTGTTGTTTTGACGTTGCGCACTGTGTTGTTGTGATACTTGGCGCAAGCCTCACCAGCTTCGATCAACAGCTTTGTGACTGTGTTGATTGATACGCCCACCACGCAGCTGTTTGAGCGCATTGAATTGCCTTCAACCATCATGTTCAGGATCATTGTGCGGGTTTTGGTATAAAGTTTGTTCATACCCATTTAATATGAACTTTTATGCTTAGGCTCAAGAGAGAACTGCATGTATTTTCCAGATTGACGCATTAAACTTTAAGCTGTAAACAAATTACGACGTATCAGGCAAATCATACAAGGGCAATAGCTTTGGAAGATATCGACGTATTGAAGGCGCACATTAAGGCTCAAGCAGTTAAATCCTTTCCAAAGGCAATGCTTGAAGATTTGATGAAGCGCTGCGAGCGAGCCTATCTGGAAACCTTTGCCGAAGTATCCCATAGTAAAACCACTCTACTAGAGCAGCGCATTCATATGCTGCGGCAAGCCCGGTGCTTTCGGATGGACTATGAATTGGCTAAGTCAGCGGAGAAGTTTGGCATTCCATACACAGCCAAACCTTTGGCGGAGAACGATTGGCAATATACTTACGTGACGGCTGGCGATTTCGGAGTAACTCAATCTTACGTTCAGAAGATGGGCTGTTTGCCAAATCCGGCAAAGTTCCGGGACACCTTGGCAAAAACCTCAAATATCCCCCAGTTACCGCTTGAAGATGACGCTGAGATTTTCAAACCACGCAATTTTTATGGATTGTTTGCCCATAATCCAGTTGGAGCGATCTTTGAGGAGGAAAAGCAAAAGCTTGGGTCCATCCAGCTTTGTGTTCCTTACGGCTGCATGAGAAAATTTGCCTTAGAAGTTTCCATCGCGGAACTTCTCGCGGAATATCCTTCCGTTGCGACACCAAGCATTGCAATTCCTGCGCCAACTTGGAAAAGAGACCCGAAGAGAAAAGATACAGGTACAGAATGAGCATCGCAGCAGGTTTCATTGGCGCTCGATTGTCCCAAGCACGTAGAGCTAGGGCGATCACTGCCGCCGACCTGGGAGATATGACGAATGTGAGTTCACAGTCGATCTCTAAGTATGAAAACGGGCATCAAACGCCCAGACGCGACGTCGTTGATCGCTTTGTTAATGTATTGCATTTTCCCACTCAGTTTTTCTTTCGCCCAGTTGACGAGACAGATCAGAAGCCTGTTTTTTTCCGATCTAAGCTCTCGGCACAGACGATCTCGCTGGATCGAGCGAAAGTCAGGCTGGAATGGATGAAGGAAATTGTTGACTATCTGGGGGAGTTTTTTGACTTCCCTGATCTGAGCCTTCCACAGACAGATTTAGATCAAATCGACCCGCTCAATATAACCCTTGACGACATTGAGAACCTTGCAATCTCAGTAAGATCACAATGGGGCATAAGCAGTGGTCCAATGACAAATTGCTTAGAGCATATAGAAGAATCCGGAATTCTCGTTTCAAGAATTCATGTTCGGGCAGAGAAAGTGGACGCATTCTCTCAGTGGTCTGATAAGTTTGGTATCCCGTTCATGCTCTTGTCACGCGACAAGGCGAGCGCTGTCCGGCAACGCTTCGACGCTCTACACGAATTATGCCATATCTTAATCCACAAGAATGTGACCCCAAGTCAGCTAAATAACAGGGCAACGTATAAGTTATTGGAAAAGCAGGCTGATACTTTCGCGAGTTATATGCTTTTACCTGAAACGGATTTTTTGGATGAACTGTATTCCCCGACTCTTGATGGAATGCTGAGCATGAAGGAGCGCTGGGGCGTTTCTGTAGGTGCAATGATTATGCGCTGTAAGTCGTTAGACTTGCTTGATGATGCATCTGTTAAAAGGATGTGGATGAACTACACGCGGCGCGGCTGGCGGAAAGGCGAGCCGTTTGATGGAAAGACTGAAAAGGAAACACCTTACTTGATGAAGCGCAGTTTTGAGATGTTGATTGAGGCAGGCGTGAAGACTCAAGATGAAATAACTTCAGACCTTCCTTACCCCTTGGACGACCTAGAAGAGATTGCAGGCCTTCCAACTGGGAGTTTAGGCTCGACAACCCGCATTCGCGCTGAACCTAAGCTTAAGAGTAGCGTTATTTCGGACGACAATGTTGTGACGCTTTTTAACAGAGATAAAGTCTAGTTCTTATCCCAGCGCTTCGCTGCGGCCTTCTTAGCAATATCTGACCGTTGCTCAGGTGATAGCTTCGCGGCCCGCGCCTTACCACCTTTAGACCCCATTGCCTTAGCAGCGGGGTCTTTGCCATCATCTGGGGTTTCGCCGTCAACTTCGCCAGTTGCGATCTTGCCTATCATCACGGCAAGGCCAATGGCATCAGCGGGGCGCTTTTCGCCTTTCGGTCCTTTAGGCATCGCGGACAGCCTCCATTGGCCTGAAACACATCACTTTGCTGTCCTCTCCAGTTTCGTGCAGGAGTCGGACTAAATTAGCATCTGGCCCCCAAGTGCCAGACCGCACAATTTTTTTAGCCTTTCCTATGGCGTCGGTCAGGTCTTCGCCGCCAACGGTTTCTGAATGCACCAAGGACTGCATGTCGTTGTCTTGCCCTGAGCCAACCTGTAATGTGTAAATATTCATGTAGCGTTCCATCCGTATGCTTTGCGCTAGGCATAACATAGGATCAGACCGGATAAACTTCAAATTTCAAACTGAGACACTACCCGCGCCTTTGCTTGAGCTCGGAGCGTGCATCGCGCGCGAAATTACTGCTCCAGCGCCATGCATTGCTCCTGCCACCAGCCGGCGAGGTCTTCATCGCGCAGATCGCGGCGTTTCTTTTCATAGATTGAGGGGGCGACGATCGGGATGATATTGTTGTATTTTTCCGGCCATGTCGCGCTTTCCGCCAAGGTGGCTTGTAGTTTGCGCTCCGGAACACGGTCAAGGCGCGCCTGTTTGATCGCGCCAACGACCTGTGCCTGATACGTGCAGCTCACTTCTTTTTCGCTTTGCGCGAGGGCAGGAAAAGCCGTCAGGCCAAGCACGCAGGCCAGTGAATATCGCAACATTTGCAGTCTCCGTCATTGGTATGTCGCACCCATCTTATCCGCGCGCGCCCACAGCTTCCATAGCCTCTTTGACCTCACGCTCCACGGTCGCCGCCATGGGTCGAAACAAGAGGGTCGGTAAGGTATCCACCCCGATGCGCGTGATCGCGCCGTTCATATGCATGATCTGGGCCCGCTCTGTCGGCCCGCGTTTGAAATATGCTGCGCGCCGGTCCTGCTGGTGTAGCGTTCCATGTGTTCGAGCAAACGGAAGTTCTCAGTGGCTGCCTGCTGCACGACTTTTACAGTCACATCGTTCTGAAAATCGAGCCGAGGCGCGGCACAGCCTGGAGCGAGAGAGATTGCATCTCCATCTTTCGCTTTAGGCAAAGGCCGACGCGGCGTTGTCAGGCCAATATCCGCGATGAAACCCTTAGCCACTGCGGCTCCGGCCATCAGACAGGCGGCGGTGGTAAAATACCCGTTTCAGGCCTCCGGCGACAACCAGACCGGGGATCGCCCTCGGGCGTCGGTTCAATTTTTGCAATCGCCTCGCGCCCTTGCGGACCTCCGCTCACCTGGCGTCTCAAATGCACCGTCGGGCTCCAACAACCAGACATCGCGCGGCTACCCGCCTTAATGGTTTGTTCGCAATCACGGGTTTGACGGCAATCAAGGTCAGCCACATCGCGCGCCCTCTTGTTCGCTCTCAAGGTCAATCGCTCTTATACGGTCCAAAATCATGCTCATGCAAATTATGGCGATTGTATCTTTGCCAAACCCAGAGGGTAAGATAGCGTTCAAACTTCATTGCTGCGAGATTCAAGATATGAACCGGTTCATTATTGACGCCATCAACAACACGCAGACACTTTCGTTTTACTATGACGACGAGAGCCGCACCGTAGAACCGCATTGCTACGGGTGTGACACGCAAGGGCATGAAGCACTGAGAGCCTACCAGATCAACAAGGGCTGGCGTCTTTTTCATTTGGCAGAGATGGGACCGATTCAGATTGGCCCTTCATTTACCGCGCCACGTCCGCAGTACAATCCAAATGACAAACACTTGGCTCGGATCTATGCGAGACTGTAAAGCCGCAGTTACATGATCCTGCCTGATGGCGGGCATGTCGTGAACAGCGCAATCTGAACGCATTCACAAAAGTCTTTTTAATATAACATCTTACGTATTTCTGGTATGATTTTCTTACCAACCTTCGCCCGTTTGCGCAGTTTCACGTTAACCGTTCTTCATTGTCGTCCGTCTCGAGAGGGCGGGCAGGTCGGGAATACCCCCTTCGCCTTTCCGAAGCCTCACAAATGGACCAGAGAGGGTCCATGACCCGAACCACACCCGCACGTTGCGAAACACCTTCGGGCGTGGGAAAAAGTTATTCGCTGTAGGCCGCTTTGCGATCTGTATCGCTCAGGACCTGGGGGGGGGTAACCGGCGTGCCGTTTTGCTCAAAAAACGGGCTTTTACGCGCTGTCCCGGACATATAGGCCGACAGGGAGCGCTTGATCAGCCCGCCCATCATGCGCGCCAGCCCCCTGTCTTTGCGGGGCCGGCCCATTTCAGGCAGCGCCATTTTGGTAAATCCCTGCGTTGTGACCGGGCCAAAGGCGTCAATCCGGGCAAAAAGCGGGCGCCACATCCCGGCCAGTGGCATTTTTGGCGTGCCCACCGTATTGGCCAGCGGCGTGTTGCAACACGCCGCATACCAGCGATGCAACCCCTTGGGACCCATGCGCAAACAGGCGATATGCTCCGCCCCATCCGTGATCTCTATCTTGGCGGGCAGCACTTGCACCAATGGCGTGCCGCCGCCCGGTTCCAGCGCGCCCAAGCGCCCCATATGGCGCGCAAAGGCGCGACAATCCTGGCAATAACAGATCAGATGACACCCGGTTTCGGGCGACACATCATGCAACACGCCCTTTAACGTACCGCAGGTACAGGAGAAATCCACGTCGTCCGTCATGCCCGACCCCTTGGATGAATGTTCATACCGCGCAGCGTCCCTGTTGGACGCCGCGCCGCATTTCACATTGTATCTAAGGCTGCTTGGATCTTGTCACAAGCCCTTGGCGCGGTAGCTGGCCGCGACCTTGCCGATGGCCACCAGATAGGCAGCGGTGCGCAGATCACCGACGTCATCGCGCGAATGCCAGACCTCGGCCATGGACTGATAGGCAATACGCATGGTGTCATCCAGACCCGAGCGCACCAGTTCCAACTCGCCCGCGCCGCGCAGATATTGCTCTTTGAAGCCCGGGCTCAACGACCAGCCAAGCTCCTTGTCCTTGCTCAGACGTTCAAGTTCGTCCAGCAACAACTGGTGACGCGATTCCTCCTGGCGCCGGCCCATCCGGCCAAAGCGGATGTGGCTGAGGTTCTTGACCCACTCGAAGTAACTCACCGTCACCCCGCCCGCGTTGGCATACATGTCCGGGATCATCACCACGCCCTTTTCGCGCAGGATCTGATCCGCGCCCGCCGTCACCGGCCCATTGGCTGCCTCAATGATCAGCGGGGCCTTGATCTGGTCGGCATTGCCGAGGTTGATCACACCTTCAAGCGCCGCCGGGATCAGAATGTCGCATTCCTCCTCCAGCACTTTTGCGCCCTCCTTAACCATATGCATGTCGGAATACCCCGCGATGCCGCCGTGCTTGGCAATCCAGTCACGCACCCGGTCAACATCCAGCCCCTCCGGGTTGAACAACGCCCCGTCGCGCTCGATGATGCCAACAATCGTGCAGCCGTCTTCTTCGTCCAGAAATTTCGCCGCGTGATAGCCCACGTTGCCAAGCCCCTGCACGATGACCCGCTTGCCATCCAGATCACCGCTCATCCCGGCTTTCTTGACGCCTGTGTCGTCACGAAAGAACGCCCGCAACGCATATTGAACACCGCGACCCGTCGCCTCGACACGGCCCGCGATACCGCCTGCGTTGATCGGTTTGCCTGTCACACAGGCGTTGCCGTTGATGTCGGTCGTGTGCATGCGCTTGTATTGATCCGCGATCCAGGCCATTTCACGCTCGCCTGTTCCCATGTCGGGGGCGGGCACGTTCTGGCTGGGGTTGATCAGATCACGCTTGATCAACTCATAGGCAAACCGCCGGGTGATCTGTTCCATCTCATGTTCATCATATTCGCGCGGATCGACACATAACCCGCCCTTGGAGCCGCCAAAGGGGGCCTCCACCAGCGCGCATTTATAGGTCATCAGGGCTGCGAGCGCCTCGACCTCATCCTGATTGACACCAAGCGAAAACCGGATGCCGCCCTTGACCGGTTCCATATGTTCGGAATGCACCGAGCGATAGCCGGTAAAGGTCTGGATCTTGCCGCGCAGGCGCACACCGAAGCGCACAGTGTAGGTCGCGTTACAAACGCGGATCTTTTCCTCCAGCCCCGGCGACAAATCCATCAGGCTGACCGCCCGGTTGAACATCTGATCGACGCTTTCTCTGAAGCTTGGTTCTTTGCTGTGCTGGTTCAATGTCTTTCTCCTGCTGGAAAATCAGTGTTTCGAATTTGGCGACAATGCCACCCTAGGTTGGCGAGTCGTTCTTTGCCAGTTTTTTGGGCGTTTCATGAAAATGAAATGAATTTTACCCGGAAAACCGTAGTTTTCTGCGTAAAAACAGATGGCTGCCGCGCTTTACCGGAGTTTTGAGACGTCAAAACCTGTTCAAGGTGATCTAAAACCGAACTAAATTCCGATCTCCCGCCCCCTCCTTCGCCCGGTTTTCGCCACAAATGCCCCTGATACTCGTTGAGTTCATGAAACACCTTGCGGTGCCGCGACCTCACTCGAGCGGCCCCGCAAAGACAGGAGCCTGCGTGCAGCCCAAACCCACAAAACGTCTGATCCGCAAAAGGATAGCCCTGTTTTGGCGTGCCGAGGACGGTGTTTTGACGCTCTTCACTATCTTCATGATGTTCATGCTATTGATGGTTTGCGGCATTGCGGTGGACCTCATGCGCAATGAAATGGAACGGGTGAAGGTTCAGAACACGCTGGACCGCGCGATTCTGGCAGCCGCCGATTTGCAACAGACGCTCGATCCTCAGGTGGTGGTCACGGATTATTTCGAAAAGGCCGGGATCAGCGAATATCTCGGCGCGGTCACGGTGACGCCGGGAGACAACCTGCCAACCAATTACTTCCGCACGGTGTCCGCTTCGGCGCGCGCGCGCACCGCTTCGCCCTATATGGCGATGACCGGCGTCAATGATTTGCCGCTCTATGTGTCCGGCCGGGCCGAGGAGGTCGTGAGCAATCTGGAGATTTCGCTGGTGCTGGACGTGTCGGGTTCGATGAATTCCAACAGCCGATTGGTGAACCTGAAAAAAGCGGCCAAGGATTTTGTCGATCAAGTCGTCAACAACAGCCTGGATGGGCGCATGGCCATTTCGATCATCCCCTATGCCACGCAGGTCTCCATCCCCGATAATGTCGCCGATGTTTTTGATCTGGAGGGGATCAACGCCCATTCTAACTGCATCAATTTCACGGCGGATGATTTTGACACGGCGGCGATGCGCCTGCCCTCGCCGGAGGCCGGTGCGCCCGCCGTGACGCCTTATGAACGCACGATGCATTTTGATCCCTGGACCTATCGAAGCGCGCTGAGCCAGGGTGACGGGCGATACGCCAACCCGCATGCGCTGGTCTCGAGGCCCGTTTGCGAAGCGAATGACGCACGTGAAATATTGGTCCTGCAAAAGGATCGCGACATCTTGAAAAACTACATCGACGCGCTCACGGCACGCGGCAATACCTCCATCGACATCGGGATGAAATGGGGGACCGCGTTGCTGGACCCGAGCCTGCAACCGCTGGTGGATGACCTCATTACGGATAACACCGTGTCGGCCCAATTTGACGCGCGCCCCGCCCCCTATGATTCCGACGAATACCTAAAGGTCATCGTGCTGATGACGGATGGCGAAAACACCAGCCAGTATTACATCGAGGAAGGCTACCGCGCAGGCCAGACCGACATCTGGTGGAACACGCGCGAGCAGACATATTCCGCTTATGACGCGGAGAATCAGCGGTTCTATTATTCGCGCCATTTCGACACGGACGGCGACGGAAATGTGCAGGGGAACGACCGTTGGGGACGCGCGCCCTATGGCTGTGACAACCCGTCTAATTCGAGAAACCGCGACGATTGGAACTGCGAACCGGATGCGGCAAATGGCGGGGCGTATAATATCAGCTTTCCAGGCCTCTGGGCGCACACCCCGATCCGGGAGAATTATTATCAGAACTACAGCGACTGGCAGTCGGGTGCCGCCAACAGATGGTATTACAACGTCTTTGACAGCGTCGGTTCAACCACCAAGAACACCCGCACAGACGACATCTGCGATCAGGCCAAAGAAGCCGGTGTGGTGGTGTTCACCATCGGTTTCGAGGCCCCGGAAAATGGCCAAACGGTCCTGAAGAACTGCGCCAGTTCGGCCAGCCATTATTTCGATGTCGATGGCCTGGAAATCGCCGATGCCTTCACCGCTATTGCACATGAGATCACCCAGTTGAGGCTCACGCAATGAACCGTTGCGCCAAAAAGCATCTGGGCCGGTTTGCCCGCGAGGAAGACGGGCAAATGGCTATCGAATTCGTGATCCTCGTGCCGCTGATCTTCACGATATTCCTCTCCTCCATCGAGTTGGGTATCTATTCGATGCGCCAGATGTGGATGGAACGGGGGCTGGAGATCGCCGTGCGCTCTGTGCGCCTGAGCACCGGCAACGCGCCCCAGCATGATGAATTGAAACAGATGGTCTGCGATCAGGCCCCGTTCCTGCCCGATTGCGTGAACCGGTTGAAACTGGAAATGACCCCGATCACGCCGACGGGGTTTGTCGGGCTGCCCCCGACCGCGGATTGCGTGGACACCAGCGAAGAGGTCAACCCGCCGCGCACCTTTGTTCAGGGGGGCAATCACGATCTGATGCTGATCCGCGCCTGTCTGGTGTTTGATCCCGTCATCCCCACAACCGGTCTGGGATTTGAATTTGACCAACAAGAGGGCCTGCCCCGCATGACCGCCATGTCGGCCTTTGTGCAGGAACCCAACCAATGATCGCCGCGCTGCAAACCCTGCGCCTTTGGGTCAAGCGTTTTGCGCGCGGTGAAGAGGGCAATGTCACAATCGAATTCGTGATCATATGCCCGCTGATGTTCTGGACGCATATGGCGATGTACACCTATTTCGATGCCTTCAAAGAGCAGACGATCAACCAGAAAGCCGCCTTTACCGTCGCGGATCTGATCTCTCGACAGGCCGTTGTGAATGCCGCCTTCATCGATGGATCGCACTCGGTTTTTAACACATTAGTGCGCTCTAATACCGCCACCGCCATTCGCGTCACCAGTGTGAGTTATGACGCCGAAGAGGATGAATATTCCGTGCTCTGGTCACAGCAGCGCGGCGCGGACGGGGTCCTTACCACCGAGACGGTCAGGGATTGGCACGCCTATCTGCCGGTGATGTATGACACGGCCACGGTGATTGTGGTGGAAACATGGTCCGGGTTCAGCCCCGTGTTCAAGATCGGGATGGCCGAGCGGACATTGCATAATTTCACCTTCACGCGGCCGCGCTATTCGCCCTCGGTGGGCTGGGAGGCCTGAGGGCGCGGTTAAATCCCGTCGCGCTCCGCCAGCATGACGGCGATGATTTCGGACATGTATTTGGTCTGACGCCCCGGCGTCATGCCCCCGATGCCGACGCGACGCCCGACCCGCCACCACAATCCGGGGCGCCATTTGCGCGCGTCCGGTTGATCCAGACGCAGCAAGAACCCGTTTGAGGGCTTAAACGCGAAGGTTCCCCGGTCAATGGAGATGATGTTATCCATCCGCGCGATCACGATGCCGCCACTGTCGCGCAGCTCGTCTCGGGTCAGTTCCAAACGATGCCCGGTGGAGCGGCGCATCGCATCCGCCATCATCAGCGAAATCACCCCCAGAGCGATCAGAAACACCCGCCAGCCAATGGAGGGCGGTGACATGAACGCCACATAGATCACCAACACACCCAGAAACCCAAGCATACCTATGCCCAGAAACCGCCGCCCCGCAGAGGCGGCAACGGTAGCGAGGATTTCCGGCTCGGTTGTGTCTTGCATCAGGGTCTGGCTCTCTTTTGCGTGCTACCGCCTCCTACCCCGCGCCGCGCTTGCCTCACAAGCGAAAACGCGACGCCTTCAGCTGCGCTGCGCCAATCCGGGCATCAGATGAAACAGGCTGCCGGGTCGATAGCTTGGCAGGCTGGCCAGCCGCATCCGCGCACTGTCATCAAGATCGCGGGTGTGCTCGGGGCCCGCGCGCCATTGCAACAGCCGCTTGAAAATGCGGTACATCAAACCTCTGCGCGCCATTTGGCAGCTGTGTACAACCGCATCGGTTTTACCGGCCGCCAGCTTCACGCCGGGCCTGAGCCTCAAACCGCCCAAACCAGCCCCCTCCCATATCCATGACAGGGTCATCGCGCTCAGCGGACAGGCCGCGCCCACGCCCCCCACAATTCCGTGATCGCCGACAAACCACGTCTGCTGATAGGCTCGGGCCGGACCTTCGTCACCGCCGTTCAAGCCTGGATGATCGCTATCAGCGGACAGATTTTCCCAAAGGCTGGGTTTGTAAAAAACCCGCCTTTCATCCAGCGCAACCGCGTGGCGCGCGGATTCCACCAGATGGGAAAGCCGCGTGTCGTGAAATTCATACCGCTTGTTCCACCACCGCGCGATGCGCCCAAACAGGCTTTCAGGAATACCCAAAGCCCCCACCGTGTCCCAGACCCCCAGATAAGCAATGCGTACCAAGCCGCTGTCGTCCCCGCGTGCGATGACGTCCGCCTGGCTGGTGGCGATATGCGGCGAGAGTTTACGCCGCATCGCGCGAATATGGGGCGCATCAGGTGTGTTTTGCGGCCCGCGCAGACGATAGAGGCGAAAGGCGCGCGCCACATTGGCATCTGTGGGAAATTGCACGATGCCGCATTTACGGATCATCCCCACCAGTGAGCGCGCCGTATAGGCCCCGCGCGAAAACCCGAAAATCATGATCTTGTCACCGGGTTGATAGGTTTTGCACAAGGCCGCATAGGCCGCCTTGATGTTGCGGTTCAGCCCCCACCCGAACAAGCCGCCGCCTATTTTGTCGATCCAGCGGTCCAACCGGCCCGTGTGACCCTTGCCCGTGCCGACCCCCTGAAAGTAAAACACTTTCTGGCTGTCGCTGCGCGCACAGTCTTGTGACAGGCGCAGCACATGGGTGCCGCCGCCCATCTGTGCAGAATTCCAGGTACCGTCGCAGAAAATCGCGATATATGCCATTTTTCGTTCCCCTTTGCGCGCTAAACTTGACAGCAGAGGGCTGAGAGGCACTTAAGGCACCGTACGGCTTGGCAACCTTTTTCCGGCGTGCAGGACCACAAAAAGAGAGACATTGATGACACCGAAAACCGTGGCACTCATCGCTTTGATCCTGGCTCTGGGGTTTGCCGTATCCCCCGTGCTGGTGGCCGATTTCAACGGCTTTGCAGAGGATCAGTTTCCGGTGCCGCAGGATGATCCCCCCGTGCAGCCGGCGGGCTATGCTTTTGCCATCTGGGGCGTGATCTATTTGTGGCTGATTGCCGGGCTGGGATTTGGGCTGTTGCGCCGGGCGCAGGACGCGGGATGGCACGCCATGCGCGCCCCGCTTTGTGTCTCGCTGGCGGTGGGCTCGGTCTGGCTGGCCGTTGCGGTGCGCAGTCCGATCTGGGCAACGATCCTGATCTGGGTGATGCTGCTCAGCGCCCTGCTTGCCCTCTACCGCGCGCCCAAACATGATATCTGGTGGGCCGCCCTGCCCGTCGGGCTCTATGCAGGCTGGCTTAGCGCGGCGAGTTCAGTGTCGCTCGGCCTCGTGACCGCGGGCTATGGCTGGCTGGATGCTTCCACGGCCGCGCTTGTGTTTGTGTTTTTCGCGCTGGTCTTCGCCTCATCGGTCCAATCCACGCTGCGGCGCGCGCCCAGCTATGGGATCGCCGTGATCTGGGCGCTTGTCGGGATCGTGGTGCATAACCTCAGCGGGGATCAGACCGTGGCGGCGCTGGCGGCGGGCGGTGCGATTGCCCTCCTGGTGCCCACCTGGAAAGCCGCCCGCACCTGAAAGCCGTCACTCCCGGCGACGCCCATCTGTGTGTTTACGCAGCTTTGAAGGCGGTGCTTTCTTGCGTCCCTTATAGGGGTTGGCGTCGTTCTGCCCGCGCATCCAGAGCCGGATCGGCGTGCCGGGCATGTCGAAATCGACCCGCAGACCGTTCACCAGATAGCGGCTGTAACTCTCAGGCACCTTATCGGGATGCGAACACATCACCACAAACCCCGGAGGCCGCGTTTTGGCCTGCGTCATGTAGCGCAGCTTGATGCGTTTGCCTTGGGGGGCGGGCGGCGGATGCGCCTCGACCATACCCGCCAGCCAGCGGTTCAATTGCGCCGTCGGCACCCGGCGGTTCCAGACCTCATAGGCCCGCATAATCGCCTCTTGCAGACGATCAAGCCCGCGACCGGTCTTGGCCGACACCGTAATCAAAGGCGCGCCGCGCAACTGTGGCAACAGCCGCTCGAAGCTCTCCTTGAGCTCCTTGAGCTTGGCCTGACGGTCCTCTTCGACATCCCATTTATTCACCGCGATGACGACCGCGCGCCCCTCGCGCTCGGCCAGATCGGCAATACGCAGGTCCTGCTGCTCA
Organism: Roseobacter fucihabitans; assembly: GCF_014337925.2. Classification (NCBI taxonomy): domain Bacteria; kingdom Pseudomonadati; phylum Pseudomonadota; class Alphaproteobacteria; order Rhodobacterales; family Roseobacteraceae; genus Roseobacter; species Roseobacter fucihabitans. The sequence goes on from NZ_CP143423.1 coordinate 2,496,909, forward strand.
AAGGGAATCTCGGCATCGAGCAGAACCACGACGACCTCGGCGAATTTCACCGCGCGCAACCCGTCACCGACGGAGAGCTTCTCAAGCTTTTCCTGAACCTTGGCCTTCTTGCGCATGCCTGCCGTATCGAAAATGCGCATCGGAACGGCGACACCATCCGGCCCCGCCCAATCCATGCGCAGCGAAATCGCATCCCGCGTGATCCCCGCCTCCGGCCCGGTCAGCAAACGATCCTCCCCGAGGATCTGGTTGACCAGCGTGGATTTTCCCGCATTCGGGCGCCCGACCACGGCCACCTGCAAGGGTTTGGCATTGGTCGGCATCGGGATGGCGGCTTCCATGTCGCCGTCATCCTCATCAAGGGTCACATCGGTTTCAGGTGCATCTTCTGCGGCCCGTTCGGCAAACTGATCGGCCAGCGGCATCAGATGCGTATAGAGATCATTGAGACCCTCGCCGTGCTCCGCAGACAAGCGGATCGGTTCACCCAGACCCAGCGAATAGGCCTCGATCACACCGGCATCCGCCGCCGAGCCTTCGCCCTTATTGGCGGCAAGAATCACATGGGCGGAGCGTTTGCGCAGGATGTCGGCGAACACCAGATCGGACGGCGTGATCCCCACCCGTGCATCCACCATGAAGAGGCAAATATCGGCCATATCGACAGCGCGTTCGGTGAGGCGGCGCATGCGCCCCTGAAGGCTGTCATCTGTGACCTCTTCCAGACCCGCCGTGTCAATCACCGTAAAGCGCAAATCGGCCAGACGCGCAGCCCCTTCGCGCAGATCGCGGGTGACACCGGGCTGGTCATCGACCAGCGCCAGACGCTTGCCCACCAGACGGTTGAACAGCGTGGATTTCCCCACATTGGGGCGCCCTACTATGGCGAGCGTAAAGGACATGATCGTGGCTCCGACATCCGGATTAAAAACGCGCTGTACCTTAGTTAGCGGTCAACGGAAAGCGTGCAATTGCCCTTTGGTGGAGACAACGTAGAGCACCCCCCCCGCCACAACCGGTGCCGTGGTTGCCCCACCATCGATTTCGATCGAACCGACAAGCGCCCCGGAGGCGGGGTCAAAGCTGCGGATCAACCCATCGTTGGAGGCCAGATAAATTCGCCCCCCCGCCAGAATTGGTCCGTGATGCGCGACCACTTCGGAGCGACGTTTGGGCTTATCCTTGACGAAATTGGGCAGCTGCGTGCCCCAGATGCGGGACCCGTCCGAGGCGCTCAGACGCAGCAGTTCGCCCAATTCGGAAATCACGAAAATGCTGTCGCCCACAGGCAGCGCCGGGCTGATTGCCCCCTCGCGCGTTGTCCAAGCGCGCGCACCCGAGGCGAGATCAAGCGCCACGACGCGGCCCGCCTGGTTGCCGATATAGACTCGGTTTCCCGATATGACCGGCGATCCGGTGACATCCCCGACCGACCCCAAAGCCCGCGCCGCACGCTTGCCCAGAGCCGAGGCATCCCAGCGCCGCAAACCGCCACGCCGGAAAACCGCCTGAATTTCGCCCGACCCAAACGCAAAGATCGCCAGATCATCCGACACCGCCGGCGCTGGTCCGCCCAGCACGTTATTCACGTCCTCTGATGCGGCGAGTTGCCATTCAATCCGCCCATCCGCAGCCCGCAAGGCCCAGCCGGTATCATCCCCCGAGGTCGCATAAACCAGATCACCAAAGACGGTCGGGCTGCCCGAGCCGGTGCCTTCCAGGCGCTGACGCCATTTCTGCGCGCCCGTCGCAGCGTCCAGAGCCACCAGCGAACCATATCCGAGCGATACAAACACCGTCCCGTCCTTGAACGCCAAGCCTCCGCCCGTTGCACTGCCTGAATTATCGCGGGGCGGTCTGGTATCCTGTTGCCAGATCCGTTGCCCACTGGTCGATGTCGCCGTTACCAAAGCATCCGCATCCAGCGTATAAACCACGCTCCCTGCGACCACAGGATCCGCCGTAATGCGCTGGCGGCGGCTGTCACCGGCACCGATGTCGGCGCTCCAGGCCAATTGCGGGGCACCGCTCAGCGCGGCATTGCCAACACGTGTGGAGGGCGTGCCGATACTCTGCGTCCAATTAGCGTTGGATTGCAGCGCCGGAAGCGAAATGGCGCGCGGCGCATCCGGTGTGGTTTGAACGGCCTGCACCGATTCTTCGCTTTGCAGCGCGGAGCGGATGTCTTCACGCTTGCCGGGCAGGATAATATCAGGCTCAGAACAGGCCGACAAAAGCACTGCCACGGCGACGGCGGCGAAGGGGCAAAGCCTGCGCGCAGGTGTTTTCAGTATTTGCATCATGACCAGCCCGTTTTGTCCCTTGTAACACCCGATACCGAAAAACAGTGTGACCGTTGGGTCAGTTTCCTGTGATTGGCAAGTTTTCCAGATCCGGCGTGCCTCCGAGCGCCACAATCACCTGTAAGGCGCGTTGTTGCAAGTCCGAGGTCACGGCGGCATCCTCGATAATGCTCTGATACCGCGCGATGGCCGCGTCCTTGGCACCACTTGCAACATCCATCAAGGCCAATTGCTCAACCGCCAGTAGACGCAAGGGGGAGCCTGCCATGGCCAGCGCCTCATAGCCCTGCCGCCGCATCCCCGAATCCATCGTGTCCCCTTGCAACGTCAGCGATTTGAAACTGGCAATCTGGCGATAGATTTCTGCAATCTCGGGGTCGGATGCAACCGCATCAAGCTGCTGGGCTGCGATGTCGAGATCCCCCGTACGCTGCGCCTCGCCCGCTGCAAGCATCGCCACCAACGCATTGCCGGTCGGATTTGACGCCGACACATCCTGCAATGCCACCATGCGCGCGCCGTTTTCATCGCTGGACAGCGCCATCAGCATCGCATCCCCAAGGGCTTCGGCCTCTGCCCTGGACTGGGCTTTGCGAAACTCCGACCATGCCGCGCCGCCGACAATCAATACGACCGCCAAACCACCGATCCAGCCATAGCGTTTGAGCAGGCCAAAAAGCCTGTCGCGCCGGACTTCGTCGTTCACTTCTTCGATAAAACTTTCGCTGTCGCTCATGGGATCCTGCCACTATGCCTTTGCGCCCCTCTTAGCGCGCTCCTTGCTGCAAGCCAAGAGGCGCAATCAGACCGGCTGCGGCGGCGCATTGCGCAGGATGGAATAAATCGCTAATCTGAACTGGTCAGTTCAGTATTTATGTCATACACAATGCCTGCGTCCGAACGACGTTTTTTAGCCGCAGGTTGCTCAGGCGGTTCTGGTTTAAGGCACATAAAATGCGTATTTTATCGATCTTTGCGGCTCTTCTGGTTTCGGCGGTGCTGGCGTTGTTCATTCTGGACCGTCCGCGTTTGCTTGCGCTCTTTGGCGGTGACACAGGCACCACAGAGACAACAACCGTTGTCGCCGCCGATGCCCCAACCCGCCCGGACACGGTTGATGCATCTTTGGTCAAGGTGGTCGTGCAAAAATCCATCGCACGCCAAGTTGACACTGCCGTGGTGTTGCGCGGCCAAACCGAAGCGGCCCGGACAGTAGATATTCGCGCAGAGACTTCAGCCACGGTGATTTCACCCCCCCTGCGCAAAGGCGCGCGGGTGGAGACCGGTCAGATGCTGTGCCAGCTGGATGAGGGTACACGCGGCACAGCCCTGGCACAGGCCCGCGCACAGTTGGACGAGGCCCGCGCCCGTGTGCCCGAAGCCGAAGCCCGCCTCAATCAATCCCTTGCCCAGCTTGATGAGGCCAAGATCAACCAAAACGCCTCCTCAAAGCTCAGCGCGGGCGGTTTCGCCTCCACCACACGCGTGGCCAATTCCGATGCCGCCGTGGCAACCGCCGAGGCCGGTGTACAAAGCGCACGCGCCGGGCTTCAGGCCAGCCAATCCGGCATCCAGAGCGCGCAGGCCGCCGTGGCAACCGCAGAAAAGGAAATCGAGCGTTTGACCATCAGGGCCCCCTTTGGCGGCCTGCTCGAAATCGATACAGCGGAGCTTGGCTCCTTGCTGCAACCCGGCGCGCTTTGCGCCACGATCATCCAGCTGGACCCGATAAAGCTGGTGGCCTTCGTGCCGGAAACCGAAGTCGCCCGTGTCTCGCTCGGGGCCATGGCCTCTGCCCGTCTGGTGGCGGGCAGCGGTGCTTTGACGGGCGGTACGGAGGCGCGCGGCAGTGAAGTGCACGGCGCTGTCACGTTCCTGTCAAGCGCTGCTGATCCCACCACGCGCACCTTTCGCGTTGAGATCGAAGTGGCCAATAGCGACACCAAAATCCGCGATGGGCAAACCGCCGAAATCCTGATCTCCGCCGAAGGCGCGCGCGCGCATCTGCTGCCGCAATCGGCGCTGACGCTGAATGATGAGGGCACGCTGGGCGTGCGCACCATCAACGCAGAGGCCATCGTGGAATTCCACCCCGTCGCCCTGATGCGCGATTCGGTGGACGGCGTCTGGCTGACCGGGCTTGCCGATAAAGCGGATGTGATCGTGCTGGGACAGGAATATGTCGTGGCCGGGGTGCAGGTCGCGCCAACATTCAAGGAGCTCAGCCAATGACCGGAATCGTTGATTGGGCCGCCAGTCGGGCGCGGATGGTCATTGCCTTCATCCTGCTGTCCATTGTTGTGGGCGGCTATGCCTATACCACGCTGCCCAAGGAAGGGGAGCCGGACATCGAGATCCCGGCGCTTTTCGTCTCCGTTCCATTTCCCGGCATTTCCGCGGCGGACAGTGAGACCTTGCTGGTCAAACCGATGGAAACCGAACTTGTCGATCTCGACGGTCTCAAAGACCTGTCGGCCACGGCAGCGGAAAATTACGCGGGCGTCGCGCTGGAGTTCGAGTTTGGTTGGGACAAGACCAAGGTGCTTGCCGATGTGCGCGACGCGATGGGCAAGGCGCAGGCGAATTTTCCCGAAGGGGCCGAGCAATATACCATCAACGAAATCAACTTCTCCGAATTTCCGATCATCATCGTCAACCTGACCGGCCCCGTTCCCGAACGCACGATGATCAGGGTCGCCAAGGATTTGCAGGACGATCTGGAAGCCGTTGATGCGATTCTGGAGGCGGGCATCGCGGGCAGCCGTGACGAAATGCTGGAGGTGCTGATCGACCCCCTGCGGCTGGAGGCCTATAACGTCACCGCCGCCGATCTGATCAATACCGTGCGCAACAACAACCAGTTGATTGCGGCGGGGGAAGTCGACACGGCGCAGGGGTCTTTTGCCGTCAAGATCCCGTCGTCCTTTGACGACGCGCGCGATGTTTATAACCTGCCGGTCAAGACCAACGGCGACCGTGTCGTAACACTTGGCGATCTGGCAGAGATTAACCCGACCTTTGAGGATCGCACCGGCACCGCGCGTTTCAATGGTCAGAATTCCGTCGCCTTGCAGGTCGTGAAACGCAAAGGGTTCAACCTCATCGACACGGCTGAGATCGTCAAGCAATTGGTGGCTGCCAAGGCCGAAACCTGGCCCGAAGGCCTGCAGGCGGCGGTCGAGCTGGGCACCTCAAATGACCAATCCCGCATCGTCAATGGCATGGTGCAACAGCTTCTGGGTTCCGTCTTCACCGCCATCGCGCTGGTGATGATCGTGGTGCTCGCCGCTCTGGGTATCCGCGCGGCCTTGCTGGTGGGTTTTGCGATCCCGACCTCCTTCCTGCTTTGTTTTGCCTTTCTCGCGGTAATGGGCATTTCCATCTCCAACATCGTGATGTTCGGATTGATCCTCGCCGTGGGCATGTTGGTGGACGGGGCGATCGTGGTCGTGGAATACGCCGACAAGCGCCAACAAGAGGGCGAAGGCCCGATGCGCGCCTATGTCGAGGCGGCCAAGCGGATGTTCTGGCCGATCATCTCCTCCACCGCGACCACGCTATGCGCCTTCCTGCCGATGCTGTTCTGGCCCGGCGTGCCGGGCGAGTTCATGGGCATGCTGCCGGTCACGCTGATTTTCGTGCTTTCCGCCTCTCTGGTGGTGGCGCTGATTTACCTGCCCGTCATGGGCGGGGTCACGGGGCGTCTGGAACGCTGGATGGCGGATTACATGACGATCATCGCGGGGCTGCGCTGGTATCTGCATCTGGCGCTGTTCCCCATCGCCGCGGTGATGATGGCGGTGGCGGGTTTGATGGGCCCGGTCTTTGGCGGCATCAGCGCGCAGTTCGCTGGTATGGACAGCCTGAACCTTCTCGGCTCCGTGATCCCGACACTCTTCGTGGTGTTCCTGCTCATTCTGGTGGCAACAGCCTGCCTGTTCATCGCCCTGGGTGGGTTGATGTTAGGTCTGGTCTCCGGATTTGCCGTGCTTACCCGGCTCGGGCGCAAGGGCCAGTGGTTGGCCAGCCGCCTGTTTCGCGCCGAACCCGATAGCATCCGTGCGGGCTATCAACGCTCCGCTTTCGGGCGCGTGATCGAGGTGATCGCAGGCAATCCGGTGATGCCGCTGGTGGTTGCGGGCACGGTGTTCATCTTTGTCGGCACCGTCTTGATGTTCTTTACCAACAACAACAACGGCGTCGAATTCTTTGTCGAATCCGAACCCGAACAAGGCATCGTCTATGTGCTGGCGCGCGGCAACCTGAGCCTTGAGGAGAAAGACACGCTGGTCCGGCAAGCCGAGGACATCGTGCTGGGCCATCCGGGTGTGATCAACGCCTTTTCCTTTGCCGGAGAAGGTGGGTTAAACACCGACACCGGCGGCGGTACCGCCCCCAAGGATATGATCGGTCAGGTTCAGTTTGAAACGATCCCCTGGGAAGATCGCGCGGACCGCCCCGATTTGGACGGCGACATTGTGATTGCAGAGCTGACCGAACAGCTTGAAGCCCTGCCCGGCATCAAGATCGAAATCCTCGCGCAGGCGCGCGGTCCGGCCTCCGGCAAACCGGTGCATTTGCGGTTGAAATCCGATAGTTTCCCCGACCTGATCGAGGCGGCCAAAGTCGCGCGCGCGGAATTTGATAGCACGCCCGGCCTGACCCTGATCGAAGACACCCGCCCCCTGCCCGGCATCGACTGGCAGATCGACGTGGATGTTGAAAAAGCCGGGCGCTATGGGGCCAATGTCGCCACCGTGGGGGCGATGGTGCAACTGGTCACGCGCGGTTTGTGGCTGGACACGATGCGCGTGGACACATCGGATGAGGAAATCGACATCCGCGTGCGTCTGCCCGCAAAAGACCGGGTGCTATCGACGTTGGACACGATGAAAGTACGCACCGAAGACGGGCTGATCCCGCTGTCGAATTTCATCACCCGCACGCCGGTGCCCAAGCTGGCGGAAATCAACCGCATTGATCAGAAACGCTATTTTGACGTGAAGGCGGATGTGGCACCCGGCCTGATGAAAATCGTCGAGACCAGACGCGAGAACGGCGTGGATGTGGATGAAACACTCGCCATCCTGCGCCCGGCGGGTGCGGATGCGGATGTCACGGGGGCGGATGGTGCCACATTCAAGATTACCGACCGCATCAATCAGCCAACACGCGACGTGCAGGAAGGGCTGAGCGCGGGTACCTTGCGCCTTGTGCCGATAAACGCAAACGAGCGCATTACCGTCCTTTCACAGTGGCTGGACACAAACCCGTTGCCTGTTGGCGTCGAATATGAATGGACCGGAGATCAGGAAGAACAGGCGGAAAGCCAAGCCTTCCTGCAAACCGCCTTCACCGCCGCCTTGGGGTTGATGTTCATCATCCTGCTGGCGCAATTCAACAGCTTTTACAATGCGATACTGGTGCTGCTGGCGGTCGTTCTGTCAACCACGGGCGTATTGATCGGGATGCTGGTGATGGGACAGACCTTCTCCATCATCATGACCGGGACGGGGATTGTGGCGCTGGCGGGCATCGTAGTGAACAATAATATCATCCTGATCGACACCTATCAGGAATACAGCCAGTACATGCCCCGCATCGAGGCGATCATCCGCACCGCACAAGCCCGCATCAGGCCCGTTCTGCTGACCACCATCACGACCATGGCGGGCCTCGCGCCGATGATGTTCGGCCTCAGCCTGAATTTCGCGGATGGCGGGTATACCGTGAATAGTCCGACCGCCCTGTGGTGGAAACAACTGGCCACGGCGGTGGTGTTTGGCCTGGGGATCGCGACCGTTTTGACGCTCATGGTCACGCCATCGATGCTGGCCATTCGGGTCTGGGCCTCGACTTATGTGCAATGGCTCGCAACGCTGTTGGCGAAAATGTCGATGGGCCGGGCGTCGCGTGCCGCACGCGACTGGGCGCTACAAAAGGACGCCCGCCATGTGGTATCAGGCGAAATCCTCTGGGAAGATCCACCGCCGCGCGAAAAGGCTGTCGATACGACGGGCACGCTGAAAGCTGCTGAATGACTTTGGAACACGGCGTTGTGATGTGCTCTCCAGGCGTATTTCGCTAGGGTCGCGCAAGAAACAGATGACAGGAAACCGCTATGATAAAATCGCTCACGCTCAACCTCGCGCTCGGAACGGCGCTGCTTGCAACCCCTTTGATGGCAGATGACATGATCGAACTCACCAGCCCGCACTCGGTTACGGACACGATGGATAGACTGGAACAGGCCGTACAGGGTGCCGGCGCGACCGTTTTTGCACGTGTCGATCATGCGGCGGGTGCCGCCAAGATTGACGCCGAGTTGCGCCCCACGCAGCTTTTGATCTTCGGCAACCCAAAGATCGGAACGCCCGCGATGCAAGCCGCTCAAACAATAGGCTTAGATTTGCCCCTGCGAGTCTTGGCATATGAAAACGAGGCGGGTGAAACCGTGGTCGTTTATCATGCGCCCGCCGCCATAGCCGATGTGCATGGCATCGATGCCTCCGCGCCCTTCGTGCAGACAATGACCGGTGCTTTGAACAAGCTGACCACCAAAGCGACCGCCGCCGAGTGATCCGGGTGGCCTAAAAGCCCACCTTACGGCGCGCACCGTAAGGTGGGCTTTTAGGCCACCGCTGCCGCGCCCTCGTCTGATTGCTGACGGTGCCAAAGTTGCGCATAGCGCCCCTCTGTTGCCAGAAGCGCGTCATGCGTTCCTTGCTCGACAACTTTGCCGCTCTCCAGAACCACGATCCTATCGGCCTCGGCAATCGTTGAAAGGCGGTGGGCAATCGTCAGGACGGTCCGCCCGCGCCCGGCCTGCATCAAGGCCTCCTTGATCTCCTGTTCCGTCTCCGAATCGAGCGCGGAGGTCGCCTCATCCAGTAACAGGATCGGGGGATCCTTGAGCAATGTACGCGCAATGCCAACGCGCTGTTTCTCACCCCCGGAGAGTTTCAACCCGCGCTCACCAACCGTCGTGTCATACCCCTCGGGCAGGCTCAGAATAAACGCGTGGATTTGCGCAGCCTTCGCGGCGGCCTCGATCTCTTCCTGCGTTGCACCGCCGCGACCGTAGGCGATGTTGTAGCGAATGGTGTCGTTGAACAGAACCGTATCCTGTGGCACCACCCCGATGGCAGCATGAAGGCTCTCCTGCGTCACATCGCGGATATCCTGACCGTCAACGCGCAAAGCCCCCTCGCCCACATCATAAAACCGGAACAGCAACCGCCCGATGGTGGACTTGCCCGATCCGGTTGACCCGACAATCGCCACCATTTCACCGGGCTCTGCGATCACCGACACGCCCTTGAGGATCACCCGCTCGGGATCATATCCGAACCGCACATTGTCCAGCTCGATCCGCCCGCCGCTGACCACAAGTGGCTTGGCATCCGGTTTATCCGTGACTTCCTGAGGCTGTTCCAGCAAATTGAACATCTCCCCCATATCCACCAGCGCCTGGCGGATTTCGCGGTAAACAGTACCGAGGAAATTCAACGGCACTGTGATCTGCACCATATAGGCGTTGACCATGACGAAATCGCCCACCGTCAACGCGCCGCTCTGCACGCCGATGGCCGCCATGACCATCACCCCGATAAGCCCACAGGTGATCAGGAAAGACTGCCCGAAGTTCAAAAATGCCAGGCTGTAGTTCGTCTTGATCGCCGCGGCCTCATAGCCCTCCATCGCCGCGTCATACCGGCTGGCTTCGCGGTTTTCGGCACCGAAATACTTCACGGTTTCATAGTTCAGAAGGCTGTCGATGGCCTTTTGATTAGCGTCCGTATCCTGATCGTTCATCTCACGGCGCAGCTTCACGCGCCATTCCGTCACAGCGAAAGTGAACCACACATAAAGCCCGATCGTGACCGCCACAATCAGCAGATAATAAAAGTCGAACACCACCGCGAGGATGACGCCCACCATCAGCAGTTCGAGCATCAAAGGGCCGATGGAAAACAGCATGAAGCGCAAAAGGAAATCGACCCCCTTCACGCCGCGTTCAATGATGCGGCTGAGCCCGCCGGTCTTGCGCGTGATGTGATAACGCATGGACAGGCGGTGGATATGCTGGAACGTTTCCAACGCCAGCATGCGCAGCGCGCGCTGACCCACGCGCGTAAATACCGCATCGCGCAATTGCTGAAACCCCACCGTCATCAGGCGCGCCATGCCGTAAGCGACCGTCAGACCAATCGCCCCCAGCGCCAGCATCGGCACTCCCTCTTCGGCCAGCGCATCCACGGCACCCTTGTAGAAAAAAGGTGTGGTGACGGAAATCATCTTGGAAAAGATAAGAAGCGCCATCGCCCCGAGAACCTTGTGGCGCACCCAGGCGGGGTCGGCTGGCCAAAGATAGGGGGCCACCTTGCGGATCGTGCGCAAACCGGAGAGACGTTCTTCGTTGTCGATTTCTTTGGGGTCCTGCGCCTTTTGGGCGTCAGGTGTCGCGGCGGTATCGGCTGGCATGAAGTATCCTGCTTGCTATCGCCGCGTTACTTAGGTCACTCGCCGGGTCATTGCCAGCCTTGGCGTGTATTATTCGACCCATGTCCCGACACGCACAGGGGTATAAAATTGCGGCTACTCGCTGGGCAAATCAAAAACCTGACCGGGATAAATCAAATCCGGGTCACGAATGGAGCCGGCATTGGCCTCAAAAACCCGCAGGAAAAACAGACCCTCGCCGTAACGTTCCCGCGCAATCGCCCAGAGCGTATCTCCGGTCTGAACGGTGATCGCGCGCACCGGCCCCTCCTGTGCGGCACTGGCCTCGGCCAGAGCTTCGGGCGCTTCCCGGCGAAACGGCGTTTCCAGACGGCTTGTGACATCGCCCGCCGCATTCACCTCATCCACGCGCAGCGTATATGTGCCTTCATCCAGGTCCGGAACCGTCCCGCGCCACGCGCCCTGTGCATCCACCGCCAGCGAGGAGACGAACCTGTTATCCAGATACACCCGCGCCTCAAGACTGCCCGGCACGGCGCGTCCGGATAATTCGACATCGCCCAGATCGCTATAGCCGATGGTATCAATGTCAATGCTGAGCGCGGGCGCGGCGTCGGGCTGCAACAAACCAACACCGTCGGCGTCGGATTTCAAAACGGCAACCGCTCCGATGTCTGCACCCGGCCAGGGCGCTGCGGCCTGTGCCAAGCCGGTTTCTTCGCCGTCCTTCTGCTCGGGGTCTTGTGATGGCGCGCGCGCAATTGTTCCGGGCGCGGCCTCAGAGGCACCCGGCTGCGAGGACGCAATCGTGCTTGGTTCCGGTTGCGGTGCAACATCAGGGGCTGGCGCGGCCACGGCATCTGATGCTGCTGCGCTATCTTCTATTGTTCCCACGAGCCCCCCCGCATCAGGCGCAGTGTCGGCACTGATTTGCGCAACGTCGGTCCCCGGTTGGGGTGCCGGTGCCGTGACATCCGATGATAGGGCCAGAACATCATCCCCCCCCAGCGCCCCCGTTGGCGACAATGGGCCGGGGGCTGGGGGTGACGCGGTATCCGTTTGCGCGGTGGCCTCTGCCAGCTCCTGCTGACCCTTTGCAGCACTCGCGATCGTTGATCGATCTGCGGCCTCCGTGGCAGCCGGTGTGTCACCCGATGCGCGCTGCGGTGCAAGAATGACATCCGCCGCCGAGGCGACAGTTTCCCCGCCCGTCTCCGCTTCCAGCGTCAACACCCGTGCTGCCGCGCCCGGTGCAACAAAAGCCACGGCTGCAAATGCGCCACGTGTATCTGCGCGCGCAGTGGCCACAACGACACCATCCACCAGAACGGAAACATCCGCATCCGGGGCCGCGCGCCCGGCAATAACCGTCAACCCATCGCTTTCGAGGCGAACCTCTTCGATACGGGGCAGGATCGCAGGGCTGCCAGTCGCGCCCTCTGTTGCGCCTGGCTGCTCGTCATTCGTTGCCGGTTCCGGGCTCACCTGCGGGATGGCCGCGATTTGACCTTCCCCCGGTGCCACGGCCTGCGGCGCTTCAATCGCGTTCAATTCCTGCGGCATGAGCGTGCCGTCAGAGCCGACGCCAATGTAAACCCCAACCGCCGCCAGACCTGCGATAATCACACCAGCCATCAGCAGCCCTGAGCTGCCAGATTTTGGGATCGACTGATTTTCGCGCATACCGTCTCTTCTTTCTGTCGAACCGCCTGTTAAGCCCCGCGCTATGGCGTTGAGCCTGGATAACAACTGTTCTATCACCGCTCAAAACCCGCCGCGTCACATTTCCTTTAATAACAACTGCAAGAGATGACCATATGAGAGCGAAATCCGTCTGCGTTTATTGTGGATCGCGCCCCGGCAGTTCCAAGGCTTACATGAAAGAAGCCGAAGGTTTGGGCCTGGCGCTGGCGCAGGAGGGCTGGCGGCTGGTTTACGGCGCGGGGGATGTGGGGTTGATGGGTGCTGTCGCGCGATCCGCTCAGGCGGCGGGAGGTGAAACCTTTGGCGTGATCCCGCAGCATCTTGTGGCATGGGAGGTCGGCAAGACGGACCTGACCACCTATGTGGTCACCGAAACGATGCATGAACGCAAAAAGGTCATGTTCATGAATTGTGATGCGGTGGTTGTTCTGCCCGGTGGTGCGGGCTCGCTTGATGAGCTTTTCGAGGTATTGACCTGGCACCAGCTCGGTCTGCATCAAAAGCCTGTTTTTCTTGTAAATACAGAAGGGTATTGGGATCCTTTGATCGCGTTATTGAAGCATGTGACTGATCAAGGATTCGCGGCGGAAACCTTGCATGACTTCTATACCGTGGTGTCTGATACGGATGGCGCGCGCGTCGGTTTGCGCAGCGCCTTGTCCTGACGCACCGTGGCTGCTCGGGAGGGCTTGAGCCCTCCCGAGCAGCACGCAGGCCGCCACAGGCGCGCCGGGACAGGGTTATAACGCTCAAAGGACGTGCGCGGAAAAGCGCAACGCAGGGGCGAAAGCTATGAGCGGTCATTGCCTTAGGCCTCATCAACCCTCAGACGACGAAACGGGTTCGGCTTAAAGACAGTCCAATCCGTGATCGGCGCGGGCCCCGCAAAATGCGCGCCTGAGGATCCCCCCTAAAATGGGCACGCGATTGTGATCGGTTTGCAACAGTAAAAACCGTTCGTGGTCACCCCCCGGCCCGCGATCAGATGTTTTCGATCCTGCCTCAAACTCTGGCACTAAACCACGACCGCCTTTTATGGTTACCGCCTATGGTGCAAGTTGTTTTTGACGCTGTAAGCATGTGATTGAGTGCGGTCTTCTATCAGGCCTTTGAGTGCGGCACTTCAGCAGCCGCTGGCCGGTATGGTGATCTGCGGATCAGGTCCAAATCTGACGTACGAGCTTTGCTGCTCTGCCGGTAGTCTTGGTTTTCCTAATCCAGATCTATTCGATCAATTTGCCCATTCAGGTCATCGACTTCTCACACCTCCTTCACCGACGTCAGATTGCTGTGCGCAGAGCTAGCGTCATACTGCTGCTGCCGCCTGCGTCGGATCTCTGTAATCTTCATTATGCGTCATCATGGCCCAGATCGCGCGCGCCATTTTGTTTGCCAATGCGATTGCCACCAGCATCCGAGGCTTTCTCTCTAACATTCGCGCCAGCCACGAGCCTGGCCGGATCGACTTGCGTCCAAGCCAGTTGAGCCGCATCATTGCTCCAATGATCAAAAGCCGGCGAATGTCAGCCTGCCCTGCTTTTGAGATCCGCCCAAGCCGGGCCTTGCCGCCTGAGGAATGTTGACGGGGCACCAAACCAAGCCAGGCGGCAAAATCCCGCCCACATTTAAAACTGCTCATCGGCGGAGCAAAAGCTTCAATAGCTAACGCCGTTAGAGGTCCAACGCCTGGCATCGTCTGTAATTGCCGGGTTAAATCCGCATTCTTTGACAGGACCTTGGCTTTCTTCGTTTTGGCTTCAATTCGGGCTGTCTTCTCGGCGATCTGTAAAATGAGATCTCGGCACGCTTCAAGGGCCAGTTCAGGTAGCTCTCCGTTCGATCCCTCAAGGGTGGCCTCGATACGCTTGAGGTTCGCAATGCCTAGCGGAAAAACATGGCCATATTCATACATCACCGCCCGAAGAGCATTCACCAATTCTGTCCGATGGCGAACAAGGCGTTCTCTGGCTCGGAACAATACCGCCCGGGCCTGCTGCTCTTGTGTTTTAGGCTCGACAAAGCGCATCTCAGGGCGCTGTGCTGCAATCACAATGGCTTCTGCGTCCGCCGCATCATTCTTCTGCCGCTTTACGAAGGGCTTTACATACTGAGGAGCAATTAACTTTACCCTATGTCCAAATTTTACCATCTGACGAGCCCAGTAGTGAGCACCACCACAGGATTCCAGAACCACTACACAAGGTGGGTGATCTGCCATAAATTTATGAAACTGCGGTCGCGAGAGCTTCTTTCGAAACTTGACCTCCCCAGTCATAGATGCTCCGTGAACTTGGAGCACATTCTTTGCTAAATCCACCCCGATCATAGTATCTTTCATCCTGCCGCCCTTTCCGTATTGTGAGTTTCAACACCACATATTGGCACATTGCGATGCCGTCTGGGGAGGGCGGCAACCATCCCGTCTGGCGTCGGTAGGATTAGCGATATGATTTTTCAGGTCCTGAGCGATGTTATCAAATATTTGACGTAAAAACAAAAACCTGCCGGCTTTTCAGCCGACAGGTTTTCAAGGTCTTTGTCCTACATGACGAAAGGCCCCCGCCACATGGCAGGGCCCCCGAAACTAAATCTGGCGCTTTCCTTACATCCGCGAGGCGACGTTTTCCCAATTGACCAGATTGTTCAGGAAATTCTCAAGGTATGCAGGGCGCTTGTTACGGAAATCGATGTAATAAGAGTGCTCCCACACATCACACCCCAGCAAAGCCGTCTGCCCGAAACACACCGGGTTCACACCGTTTTCAGTCTTGGTGACCTTCAGGCTGCCGTCCGTATCCTTGACCAGCCACGCCCAGCCCGAACCGAACTGTCCGGCACCCGCCGCCGAGAACTCCGCCTTGAATTTATCCACGGACCCAAAGCTCTCGTTGATGGCTTTTTCAAGCGCGCCGGGCATGGCGCTATCGCCTGGCCCCATCATTTCCCAGAACTGGTTGTGGTTCCACAATTGGCTGATGTTGTTGAAGATCCCGTTTTGCGCCACAGCAGAGGCGTCATAGGTGCCCTTGATGATGTCTTCGAGCGATTTGCCCTCCCACTCAGTGCCCTCGATCGCCTTGTTGCCATTGGTGACATAGGCGTTGTGGTGTAGGTCGTGGTGAAATTCCATCGTCTCCGCCGACATGCCTTTGCTGGCAAGCGCGTCATGGGCGTAAGGAAGATCAGGAAGTGAAAAAGCCATTTTGGGCCCCCTTGTTATTTCAGTTGGGTACAGTGCACATGAAGCGCACCGGCTCATGAGATCAAGCCTTAACCATACCAAAAAGTTCCAATGCCGCCATTTTCTGGCCGCCTCGGCGCGCTGACTAGCGGCTTTGATGGCTTTTTTTCTTATATGGCGGTGCGGTGGGCTAAAGCGCGTGCGGTAAGCGAACAGCCCGGATCAAAGATGCGGGATATTTAGATCAAGATTTCGAAGCGACCGGTACGGTTTGATACAGACATGATGCGGCGTTGTTCAGACATGGATGGTGCTCGGCATCCGCAAGGTGTCAGGCGGCTGATCACCGGACGCTCTCAGGTTGTTGCGGACCCTATCGCCAAATGGGTGAAACCTGACCTGCATCACCACACCAAGCAGTCTCAGAAGGCAAAAAAGGCGGGCATTGCAAAACGCCCGCCTGTCGCAATCCGCAAACTTGATGTAGCGTTATTCAGTGACCGCCGGTGCCGGATCAATAGTGGCAGCGGGAGCGGTCCCGATGGCCGCAGGTTGCGCAGTACCATCAGGGTCCACAGGAACCGAACCTGTACCAAGCATCGCCAGCAGGAAAACAAACGCACCGATAACCAAAAGCGCGATAAAGATGCCTTTCCCACTGAGGCCGTCATTGTGGGTCGTATAGTCAGCCATATCTGTTTCTCCTTGTTACGGGAGTTCAGATTGACGGTTGCGGGATATATCGCAATATCGGCGGAAATCCCCCCGGACTTTAGGCATCCGCCAGCCGTATATGCCGGTTCGCAGTGGCCGCATCGTGCCGAAACAGCACGTTTGCAATAAACCAAGGAAGCCTGGCTGCACGATTATGTAAAATTATTTTTGCGCATTTGCGGCTCACTTGACCGTCGCCATCCTTGATCCATTTAGTTAAACTCGTGACATCACAGGTGAAGGAGACCCCGAAATGAGCAAGGAAATGATGGCCGTTTTGGTTTTCGGCGGAATCGCCGCAGTGGCGGTTGTAATGCTGATCATGGAACGGCGTGGTATTGCGACGCGCAAAGCAGCGCGCGGCGGACGGGAAGTGGACGTCAGCGATCTGATCGCTTTTGGATCCGCAGCGGGCGAAGCCGAAAAGACGCAGACACCAAAATAATGGTGGTCTGCCAACCTTTTTGTTTTCTTGGCACCCGGATCATTGCTCAGCGCAAAATGGGTTGAAAAATCACCCATATCTGCGATCCAGGCACGCCCCGGTGGCGGTTGAACTCAATCCATTTTCGGGGGGGGCAAGCACATTAGCCTCGGGTCCCGTCGTTGCACAAACGGTTCATGCCAAATCATCGGCACAAGGCGCATGCTCTTTCATGATGGCCACCGCCATCGACCATCAAAGCGTGTGACGCCCCGCCAAACCGATGTAAAAAACACCACACAGCGCGACAACCCCACGCAAACTCTCATCCCGGCACACACGCAGGGCAATTGTGGCGCATGGCGTGATCATTTGTCTCTTTTGCCCGGACGCATTCATGACTACATACACCCTCAACGGAGCGGGGGACTATGACGTTATTCTGGATCACGGCTGGCGTACTTGCCTTATGTGTTACTCTTTTGCTGGCTCTGGGGTTGCGGGCGCCGCGCCTTGGAACTGTGGAGCCGGCAGCGGCCTATGATTTGCGTGTGTACCGCGATCAGCTGCGCGAGATCGACAAGGATCTGGCGCGCGGGGTCGTCGATGAGGCCGACGCAGAACGTATCCGCGCCGAAGTGTCCCGCCGCATTCTGACTGCTGACGCCAACCTTCAGGCCGACCAGATCACACTGGATGCAACAAGAGGCGCGGCAAAACTGGTCGCCGCGGCAATTGCGCTGGTACTTATCGGCGGCAGCTTTGGGTTGTACCTGCAATTGGGCGCGCCGGGTTACGGGGATCTGGCGCTGGCAGACCGGATTGAAATGGCCGATACCGCGCGCACCGAACGTCCCAGCCAGGCAACCGCCGAAGCCTCCCTGCCCCCGCATCAGATGCCAAGTGATGCAAGCCCGGATTATGTCGCATTGGTCGCGCAATTACGTGAAACGGTTGCCGCGCGTCCCGATGATCTGCAAGGGAATATCCTGCTGGCGCAGAATGAAGCAAATATGGGTAATTTCGCAGCGGCAGCGCGGGCCCAGAGCCAGGTATTGCGGATCAAGGGCGCGGATGCCGGTCCTGCGGATTTCCTCGATTACGCTGATATGTTGGTGCTGGCGGCGGGGGGGTATGTCTCGCCTGAGGCTGAAACCGCGCTGCGCCGCACGTTGAGTTTTGATCAGGCAAACGGCGCTGCGCGCTACTACATGGGGTTGATGATGGCCCAGACCGGGCGTCCTGATACGGCGTTTCGGATGTGGGATGCCTTACTGCGCGAAGGCCCCGAAAGCGCGCCCTGGATCCCTCCCATTCTGACGCAGATCGAAGAAATGGCGTTTCGCGCAGGCGTCACCTATCAAATCCCGCAAATCGGTGCGGGTCGCGGACCAAATGCCGCCGATATTGAAGCCGCCGGTGACATGAGCCCTGCCGAGCGGATGGAGATGATCCAGAGCATGGTCGGCGGCCTGTCCGAACGGCTCGCGACCGAGGGTGGCACAGTCGATGAATGGGCCCAGCTCATTGGCGCTTTGGGCGTGCTCGGACGCACCGGACAGGCGCGCGCGGTCTATGAAAACGCCATCGAGGTCTTTGCCGATGACACCCGTGCGCTGGATCATCTGTTGCGTGCCGGCCAACGCGCCCAGGTGGCGGAGTGATCTTTGAGGATGTCGGAGCATTCGCGGACGCCCTGCCCGCGCTGCAAGGTATCGCAGGTCTTGATCTTGGCACGGTGACGATTGGCGTCGCGGTATCGGACACGTTCCTATCCGTTGCCACACCGCTCGAAACCGTAAAGCGGCGCAAATTCACGCTGGACGCGGCGCGACTGGCGGAAATCGTATCGCAACGTCGCATCGGCGGGCTGGTTCTGGGATTGCCGCGCAACATGGATGGCTCGGAAGGGCCGCGCTGCCAGTCCACGCGGGCCTTTGCGCGCAACCTGTCCCGCGCGCCGGGTCTGGACATCCCGCTGACGTTCTGGGACGAGCGGCTTTCGACGGTTGCCGCTGAACGCGCCCTGCTGGAGGCGGATACGTCGCGAAAACGTCGCGCCGAGGTCATTGATCACGTCGCCGCCGGGTATATCTTGCAAGGGGTGCTGGACCGCATGCGTATTATTCGTGACAAAGCCGAGGGGTAAACCATGACCGACGATATTTGGCGACGTGACGAGGTCGAAAGCCCCTGCATCAAAGTCTGTGTCATCCACCCGGATGCGCGCCTGTGCACGGGGTGTCTGCGTTCCATGGACGAAATAACGGCCTGGTCGCGCATGTCACCCGACGCCCGCCGTGCCATCATGGACGAATTGCCACTCAGAACCGGGCAGATCACCAAGCGCCGGGGCGGTCGCGCCGCACGCATCACGCGTTAGTCAGTTGCGCGCCTTGATCATCTTGGCGGCCTGCGTATAGCCCCCCGCCGCGCCGTCGACGAAATGAATATGATCATCCCGCATCACTGACGGCACGATACAGGTCATCATGGCTTCTTTCTGCTCGAACAGACCATATTGCACGATCCCGTCCTCCTGCGCGCGCACCAAAATGGTTTTGATCTCGGCCAATGTGGTCGAATCGCAATCCAGCGTCATTTTCAGACCGTCATCATATTTGCGGAAATCCGAATTGCGCCCGGTGACACGGGCATAGTGACCTGCGCTGAACCCCCCGATTGTCCATCCCGTTCGAAAAAGTACCCAAGCGATCAGAGTTTCCAGCAGGATTTTGCGCCGAGATGCACCAAGCGAGCCTTTGCCCTTGCGCGCATGGGCCTCCAGCGTCACACCCGGCGGTGGCCATTGCGTCCCCGGACCGGCGTCCGGGACCGGATGCCCGCCCCGCGCGAGGTTCGCGCTCAGCGTTATGATCTCCGCCGCCACCGCATTGAAACGTGCATCTGCCGCCCCCCTCGCCGGTTGCACAAGCAGGGAGAGGATGGTGCCGTTTTGCGAAGCGGTGGGCGACCATCTGCACGACAGACCGGTCAAATCCGGCACCGTGCCGCGCGGTGCCGGCTCAAACCCGAACACGCCTGATTTCAGCGCCGCCTCCGCCCAGGATACCCCGCCCCCGTTGAACATCGCATAATCCGCCCCCGCAGAGGCCTGAAACCGCGCGACACCAATATCCATCCCCGCCGCGCGAATGTCATGGACAGGCACCAACCCCGCACGCAAGCCGATGTCAAATTCATCCAAGGCCCAGCGTTGCACGGCGCGCAAAGCCTGTTCGGCGGCATCCGCATGCTCTGGCGGGATCGCAAAACTCGCCCCATCCCCGCCAAATACAAAGGGAAAGGGCCGGTTCCCAATTGCATTGATCTGCGCCGAAATCACCGCCGCGCCAACCATATTGACCGTCTTGTAGCGCCCGTTTGCAACCTCGGTTGTGGAATTGACCACGTCACACACGCCAACGACCCATGTTTCAGGCATCGGGGTGAAACTGGCCAGATCGCATAGCGCGTCAAAGGATGTGGTCCGCACCAGCCTGTCGTAAAACTCAGCCTCTGCCACCCGCCTTATCGCCCCCCGCGTTTCCGCGCATCAAAACGCGCCGCTACCCGGACCCTATCATAGCTTGCGCACACATAAAGATATTCCGATGTGCCCGAGTTTTCCCGCGGTCCGCGACGATCCAAGGGACCGCAAAAGTTCCGCTATTGGGATTGCAACTTGCGGGCTTCTTCCCCGGCCAGTTTCAACAATTGCTGCATGAAGGGTTTTCCAAGATCATCTTTGCGCACGGCCGCATAAAGACGTCGGGTAATGCCCAGTGCGGTCAGGGGCCGGGTAATGTAGTCGGAGGAGTATTTCACCTCGCGCACCACCCAATCCGGCAGCACCGATACCCCCCTGTTCGAGGCCACCAGAAGCAGGATCACCGCCGTCAATTCAACCTGCCGGATCGCGACGGGCTCGACCTTGGCCGGGATCAACAACTGGCTGAACACATCCAGACGGGTGCGCTCCACCGGATAAGTAATCAGCGTTTGATCGCGGAAATCCACCGCGTCAACGAAGGGCTTCTTGACCAGCGGATGGGTACTGGCGGCCACAAAAACAGGCGCGTAATCAAAGAGTTCTACAAATTCGATACCTGGAAGCACCTCCGGATCAGAGGAGACCACAAGATCGACCTCCTCCTTGAGCAAGGCAGGCAGCGCGTCAAAGGCCAGCCCCGGACGGATATCGACATCGACGTCGCCCCAGCTTTTGCGAAACTGCTCCAGCACCGGAAACAACCATTCAAAACAGGCATGACATTCAATGGCGATATGCATCCGCCCCGTGCTGCCCGCACGCAGCCCGGTGAATTCATCCTGCAACGCCTGCACCTGCGGCAGGATCTGATGCGCAAGCTTCAACAGGCGCATCCCCGCCGGAGAAAGCTTGAGCGGTTTGGAGCGGCGCACGAAGAGTTCCACTCCGGCCTGATCCTCCAACCCCTTGATCTGATGGCTCAGAGCCGACTGGGTGATGTGCAGCTGATCGGCGGCCCGCGCCAACCCACCGGCCTCGTGAATGGCCTGAATGGTGCGCAGGTGGCGGAACTCAATATGCATATGATCCTCATGTTAAAGATGAGAGTTATGAATTTGTCTCACGAAGCCGAGTGTGGCACAAGGGATGAAATGATGAGGAATCCCACAGATGCCAACGCCTTCCGTCTCTTTTGAAGTCTTCCCTCCCCGCTCGATTGATGCGTCCTTCAAGCTTTGGGAGACCGCGCAGGCGCTGGCCCCTCTGGAACCGCGGTTCTTCTCCGTGACCTACGGTGCCGGGGGCAGCACACGCGATCTGACGCATGACGCCGCGTATACGTTGCATAAATCTTCCGGTTTGCCGGTGGCCGCGCATCTGACCTGTGTTGGCGCGACAAAGGCCGAAACCATGGCCATGGCGCAACGGTTCGCCAAGGCCGGTGTGACCGATATCGTCGCGCTGCGTGGTGACGCGCCGGAGGGCCAGGACCGCTTTACGCCCCACCCCGACGGGTTCGCCGATTCCTGTGAGTTGATCGAAGCCCTGGCGCAATCGGGGCAATTCACCCTGCGCGTCGGAGCCTATCCCGAAAAACACCCGGAAGCGGCCAGCCAGAAAGCGAATATCGACTGGCTCAAGGCAAAACTCGACGCGGGCGCGGATGAGGCGATCACGCAATTCTTCTTTGAAGCCGAAACCTTTTTGCGCTTCCGGGATGCATGCGCCAAGGCCGGGATCACCGCCCCGATCACCCCGGGCGTCTTGCCGATCGTAAATTGGACGAATGCGCGCAAATTCGCCCTACGCTGCGGAACTTCGATACCCGCATGGCTTGACCAGGCATTCGAGGCGGCTCTGCGCGATGATCGTCACGACCTGTTGGCGACGGCAGTATGCACCGAATTATGCTCCGAGCTGTTAGATGAAGGCGTGGATGCGCTGCATTTCTACACGCTGAACCGCCCCGACATGACCCGCGAGATTTGCCATGCACTGGGTGTCACACAGGCCGTCACAGGCATCAGAGATGTCGCTTAACCTTTTTCATAAAAATAACGTCGAGACGGTTTGAAGATAGCAAATATCAACCAGAGTGGTTGGGACGATAGGTTGCTAACCGTCAGAGCGGCGTGGGACTGCCACAGCGCATCGCAGTTCCCAGTTTGGAAAATCGCGCTGCGCTGACCGGGCGGCAATCAAATACATCTGCCGTGATCAAAGGGGCAAGCGCACCGGTCAGGAGGGCTCCCCGGCTTTCAGAGCATGGCGCGGATCGGCGCGGGGTTTTTCATGTGCCTCAAACGACCTGGACGCTCGATGGAAAAGGCAAAAAATCACGTTAAACCGCCTTGCCGAAACCGGCCCAGCCTCGCGGCGCGGGCTTTGCTGCGGCGCGCAAGGCCACGCTATCGTGGATGACCTCGGAGGGGTCTTTCATGATCTTGCGGCCCCGGCGGGTCACGAACCACTTGCCATTGCCGCGAAAGGTGCCGAGCATCGGCGCACTCGGATCTTGTTGCATCCGGCAGGACCATCCATCCGGCAGTGGAAGCCCGTTCATCTGCGCCCTTTCCAGCATCCAGACCAGCGGAATATTGGCCAGCGGTCTCGCCACCTCAAAGCCGCCCAATTGCCCCCCCACATCGCCATGGGTGCCGGAAAACCAGACTTGCTCCACATGCCCCTGAAACCCTTGCGGCGAGTCCCA
Source organism: Roseobacter fucihabitans (assembly GCF_014337925.2). NCBI lineage: Bacteria > Pseudomonadati > Pseudomonadota > Alphaproteobacteria > Rhodobacterales > Roseobacteraceae > Roseobacter > Roseobacter fucihabitans. The sequence goes on from NZ_CP143423.1 coordinate 2,519,901, forward strand.
CAAAATCGGCTTATAGGCCACGCGCGTCTCATTCAGCGCCAAGGCATGATAGCCTGATTTCACATTGTGACTAAGCTGGTGGTTGTGAAAGGAGTGCCGCTTTTCGCTCAACCGCCAGAGCACCGGCGCGTTGAAACCCAGAGATTTCACCGTATCCCAGACGCCGATCATTTCGATTTCCACGCTCGCGAGGCAATGGGAGGCTGCGAACTGGCGCGCGCATGGGCTGTTTGGATCCCCTTCATAAAAACGGTATACATCGCGGATGTTGCGCTCGGTGGCGCTATCGGCCTTGAGCAACCCCATCAGATCGATCACCCCGGCAAGACTGCGCACCGCGTATGCGCCTCGGGAATATCCCATCAGAAAGATCTTGTCGCCCGGACGATAGCGCGAGGCGAGATACCCATAGGCCCGCCTGATCTGGCGATTGATGCCGCGCCCCTGCATCACATCAAGGGCGGAGCGCCAGTCATTCCATTGCAATCCCGGCTCATAGTATATCGAGACGGACCCGGTCATTTCACGGCATAATTGATAGGCACGTCCGGCGTTGGTTTCACTCCCCGGTTCCAGCGAGGACATGGTGCCATCCAGAATAACAACATGGGTGACGGGGCCTCGGCGGGGGCCAAAATCACGATCGGGTCGACGCCAGAACCTGCTGTGCAGCCACCCGAACCATTTGTTATTCTGCCGCGAGGACCTCACCGTTCAACAGCTCCCAAACTTTATGCGGGGTAAATGGCATATCGGCCTGTCGCACCCCCCGCTCCCAAAGTGCGTCCTGAACCGCGTTGGCCACCGCGGCCAATGCGCCAACCGTTCCCGCTTCACCACACCCCTTCATGCCCATGATATTGGCCGTGGAAGGTACGGGTTCGGAATTAAAACTGATAATGGGGACGTCATCGGCACGCGGCAAGGCGTAGTCCATGAACGATGCCGTGAGCAATTGGCCGTCCCCGTCAAAAACAACATGCTCTGTCAGCGCCTGCCCAATACCCTGCACCACCCCGCCGTGGACCTGACCTTCGGCCAGCATCGGATTGATAAGGTTACCAAAATCATCCACCACCGTATAACGATCCACCCGCACGACACCGGTCTCGGGATCAATCACGACCTCTGAAATATGGCACCCATTGGGAAAGCTGCGCGCAGGCAGCGTCGCGCGGGCCTCATGCACCAACAGATCATCCCGCCCTTTGGCACGGGCCATATCGGCCACCTCCAGCATGCTCGGTGTCAGGTTGGAGCCCTCCGCGCGGAAACACTCGTCATCAAAACTGATTTCGGATGCCGGGACACCCATTTCATCCGCGAGGAACGCGGTGAATTTCTCCGTCATCTCGGAAACGGTCGCGAGCGTTGCATTGTTTTGCACCGTCACGGAACGCGATCCGCCGGTGCCGCCGCCCTGCGCAATCCGGTCACTGTCGCCTTGTACGACGGTGATCATATCCGCGGGGATACCGGTCTGATCCGACAGAAACGCGGCATAGACCGTTTCATGCCCCTGCCCTGTGGATTGTGTGCCCACGTAGATCGTCACAGTACCATCCTCATTAAATTCAACCTTCGCACCTTCCGAAGGATCACCCAAAATACTTTCAATATAGTAACAGAGCCCAAATCCGCGCAGAAGACCCTTGCTGGCGTCGGCGTTTTTACGCGCGGCGAACCCCGCCATATCGGCCTCCTCCAGGGCCCGGCTCAGCAGTTTATCAAAATCGCCAACGTCATATGTCTCCCCCGTCGAGGTCTGATAGGGGAACTGTTCCGGTTTGATGAAATTGCGACGGCGCAACTCAATCGGATCAACGCCCAATTCACGCGCGGCCCTATCCATCAGGCGTTCCAGCAGATAAATCGCCTCGGGGCGCCCCGCGCCGCGATAGGCATCGACATAGGTGGTGTTGGTATAAAACCCTTCGACGTGCAGCCAGGTGTTTTGCACGTCATAAACCCCCATCAGAACGCGGCTGAAAAGCTGGCTCTGAATGACCTGGCCGAAATGGCTGTTGTAGGCCCCAAGATTGCAACGTGTGTGCACACGGTAGGCGGTGATCTTATTGGTCTCGTCAAAGGCAAATTCCGCCAGCGAGGTCAGATCGCGCCCGGCGTTATCCGTCAACATCGCCTCGGTACGGTCTGACATCCAACGCACGGGACGCCCCGTCACGCGCGCCGCATGTGCGGCCAGCGGGTATTCCGGATAGGGAAAACCCTTCATCCCAAAACCACCCCCCACATCCGGATTGCTCACTCGCACATCTTCGGGGTCAATCGCCAGCGCCTTGGAAATCGCTTCCTTATGCGCCCAGACGCCCTGCCCGCCCAAGGACACATGCACCCGGTCGCCGTGCCATTGGGCAAAACACCCACGCGGTTCGAGCGAGCTTACGAGAATGCGATTATCACCGACTTCAAGGCTAACCGTGCGCGCGGCCGCCTTGAACGCCGCATCCGTGGCCGCCTGATCGCCCATGCCCCAGTCAAACGCGCGGTTATCCGGCACATCCTCATGCACCGGTGCGCCGCCAACGGCCATATCCATTTTCGCGGGCAAATCATCGTAATCCAGCTCGATCAGTTCCGCCGCATCGCGCGCCTGCTCCAGCGTATCGGCCACGATGAAAGCCACCGGCTCGCCCACAAAGCGCATCTTGCCCTTGGCGAGCAACGGCCTGTCCGGACTGGCACCCTGCGTCCCATCGAGGTTCTTGACCGTCGCCCCGAACATGTTGATGTCCATGCCCGCCGCTTCCAGATCCGCCACCGTCAAAACCGCGTGCACGCCATCCGCTTGCCGCGCATCCCTGACATCCAGTGTGGTGATCACGGCATGTGCAACCGGTGCGCGGAAGACGAAAGCCCGCAGAGCGCCTGCGGGGGCAATGTCATCCACATAACGCCCGCCCCCGGTCAAAAACCGTACATCCTCGACCCGCTTGACCGATTGTGATTTGCCGAACTTATCCATGGGAGGCTCCTTTTTTGGGCGCTGCGTCGAGAGGGACACTAGCGGCGCGCGCCCGCTTGTCCAGCCACCGCGATCTTTTGCGCAGGGTGGCGGTCCTCACCCCTTGGGTCTGCGTAAAATTGAGGCGGCATCCGATGTTTCATCTGTTACGAAAATCGCGCGCATCTGACGCGTATAAATTCGTTCGCCGCCCGAAGAGGCAAACGCGCATCCAGCGGCACCGGTGCCGCCGCGCTTCAACGCCGCCTCCCTTGGTTTCATCCGCTGGGTCATATTGGCGACGTGGGTTGCCTGGCCCGCTGCCAGAGGCAGAGCAGAAGTGTACCCTTGGCACATGAGAAAGCCTTACGAACTCAATAGGTCTGCGCAAACCCGGCAATAAAGCCCTCCAGCCCGAAAAGCGCCGGTCAAATACCCTGTGCAACGTCTTGCAGGATCCTTCCCTCACCGGGTGGTGCGCCCACATCCCCACGCCCCGCATCGCACCAAAATCACACCCTTATTGAGAACCGCCATCGAAACACAGCTGGCATTGCGGGCCCGCTGCACGTGATCACACGGAATAGACACCCAACGCCTCTTTCCCTCTTGCCGCAGTTTGGATAGATCACAGGTCAATCACAGTTTTGATGGGTGCCGCGATGCCGATGGAAAAGAAATTTGACGCAAACGAAGCCGAAGCACGCCTTTACGCCGCCTGGGAACAGGCCGGGGCTTTCAAGGCGGGGGCCAATGCCACGCGCGATGAAACCTTTTCCATCATGATCCCCCCGCCCAATGTGACGGGATCGCTGCACATGGGGCACGCGTTCAACAACACGCTACAGGACATCTTGGTGCGCTGGCACCGGATGCGCGGTTTCGACACGCTCTGGCAACCGGGCACGGATCACGCGGGCATCGCCACGCAGATGGTCACGGAGCGCGAGATGGCCGCGAACGGCGAAGGCACCCGCCGCGAAATGGGGCGCGAGAAATTCGTCGAGCGTGTCTGGGAGCAGAAGGTCAAATCTCGCGGCACGATCATCGGGCAATTGAAACGGCTTGGCGCATCCTGTGACTGGTCGCGCGAGGCCTTTACCATGGGCGGCGCGCCGGGGGATCCGGACGCAGGCACAGGTCCAAATTTCCACGATGCGGTGATCAAGGTCTTTGTGCAGATGTATAATGACGGGTTGATCTATCGCGGCAAGCGGCTGGTCAATTGGGACCCGCATTTCGAGACGGCAATCTCCGATCTTGAGGTCGAGAATATCGAGGTCGATGGCCATATGTGGCACTTCAAATACCCGCTCGCGGGCGGTGCCACCTATGAGTATGTCGAGAAGGATGAAGACGGCAACGTCACCCTGCGCCAGACGCGGGATTATATTTCAATTGCCACCACGCGCCCCGAAACCATGCTGGGGGATGGCGCGATTGCGGTTCATCCATCGGACGAACGGTATGCGCCAATCATCGGAAAACTTTGTGAAATTCCTGTTGGCCCCAAAGAGCATCGCCGCCTGATCCCAATCATCACCGATGAATACCCGGATAAGGATTTCGGTTCCGGCGCAGTGAAGATCACCGGCGCGCATGACTTCAATGACTACCAGGTGGCCAAGCGCAACGACATTCCGCTGTATCGCTTGCTTGATACCAGCGGACATATGCGCAGCGACGGTGCGCCCTACGCCGAAGCCGCCGCGATCGCGATGAAAGTCGCGCAAGGTGAACGCACCCTCACCGAGACTGAAGCCGACGCGATCAATCTGGTGCCGGATGATTTGCGCGGCTTAAATCGTTTTTGTGTCAAAGGGCAAGACAGCGGCCCTCAAGCCCGCGAGCAGGTCGTGAGCCAAATCACCGATGAAGGCCTCGCTGTCATGGTCGCTGCCGATATTTTGGAACCCGGCACCACATCCGCAACCGCGCCATCCTCGGGCTTGACCCGAGGATCTCCGGACGCGGACGCCGCGATGCCAGAGCCGGATATCCCCGGTCAAGCCGGGGATGCGTGGGTTCCATTGGTCGAGAAAAAGAAGATCATGCAACCCTTTGGCGACCGCTCCAAAGTGGTCATTGAGCCGATGCTGACAGACCAATGGTTTGTAGAGACCTCCAAGATCGTGCAGCCCGCGATTGATGCGGTGCGGGACGGCGACGTCGCGATCCTGCCCGAGCAGGACAAGAAGGTCTATTTCAACTGGCTTGAAAATATTGAGCCTTGGTGCATCTCGCGCCAGCTGTGGTGGGGGCATCAGATCCCGGTTTGGTATGGGCCGCCGAAAGTGATCGCTGAAAGCCTAAAAAACGGTCTGCCTGAAACTGAATTTGACAGCCGTTTGGAACCCGTTTTATTTTGCGGATCAAATTTGGAGGAAATTCGCAGTCAAGCGTTGGACTTTTACGGTACCGAAATTGAAATCGTTATTTCCGAGACTGGAACTGAATACTTTGATGTCGATGGCCGCCAACGCTCAACACAGGGTGGAGGTTACTATTGGTGGGATGAAACCGAGAAAACCGGCTTTTTAGAACTATCCCGCGACCCTGACGTCCTGGACACATGGTTCTCCTCCGGCCTTTGGCCCATTGGCACACTAGGCTGGACGGGCGACGCGGCCCAGGACGCCGCAAACGAAGCACTACAGAAATACTTCCCCACCTCAACCCTGATCACCGGCTTTGACATCATCTTCTTCTGGGTCGCGCGGATGATGATGATGCAATATGCCGTGACGGGGCAAAAGCCGTTCAGCACCGTCTATGTCCACGCACTGGTGCGTGACGAGAAGGGCAAGAAAATGTCCAAATCGGTCGGCAATGTCATCGACCCGCTCGACATGATCGACGAGTTCGGCGCGGATGCCGTGCGCTTCACGCTGACGTCGATGGCCGCCATGGGGCGCGACCTTAAGCTCAGCACGCAACGCATTGCAGGCTATCGCAATTTCACTACCAAACTGTGGAACGCCGCCTCATTCGGCGAGCGCCATAATGTCCACACGATTCCGCATCGCGACACGCCGCCGATGGCAACAATCGCGCTCAACAAATGGATCATCGGTGAGGTCGCAAAGGTGCGCGAGGAGGTGGACGCGAGCCTCAACGCCTATCGTTTCAACGATGCGGCCAATGGGCTTTATGCCTTTGTCTGGGGCGTGTTTTGCGACTGGTATCTGGAACTCAGCAAGCCAGTGTTTGAGGGTAATGACCCGACGGCGGCACAGGAAACCCGCGAAGTCTACGCCTGGGCGCTGGATCAATGCCTGATCCTGCTGCACCCGATCATGCCCTTTGTCACCGAGGAACTTTGGGGCCTCAAGCAGCGCCCTTGCATGTTGGTGCACGCGGATTGGCCCACATATACCGCCGCCGACCTCGTGGACGCGAATGCAGACGGCGAACTCAACTGGACCATCGCGCTGATCAACGCGATCCGTTCCGCCCGCGCGCAGATGCATGTCCCCGCCGGTGCCTATGTGCCGCTGGTCGTGGTTGGGTTTGAAACCCCGGCGCGCGCCGCATTTGACGCCAATGAAGCGATGATCAAGCGCTTGGCCCGCGTCGAGACGATGATGGAAGTCGAGACGTTTCCCAAGGGTTGCGCCGCATTGGGCGTCACCGGTGGCAGCTTTGGCCTACCGCTTGCGGATATCATTGATGTGGCGGAAGAAAAGGCGCGGTTGCAAAAGACGCTCGACAAGCTGGGCAAGGAATTGGGGGGGCTCAGAGGCCGTCTGAAGAACCCCAAATTTGCAGCCTCCGCCCCGGAAGACGTTGTCGCGGAAACCCGCAAAAATCTCGCCCTGCGCGAAGCAGAAGAAGGCAAGCTCAGGGAAGCCCTCGCGCGGTTGGCCGAATTGGGGTAAACTGCTGCCATGCGCAGCTTGAGAAATCTCGTTGAACGACAGATCGCCAAGGCACAGACCTGTGGCGCGATGGATGGGTTGGAAGGGGAAGGTAAACCCCTGCCTGACCGTCGTGTTTGAAACCGCCGCTGCGGCAGCTCTCTGCGCAGGTATGCAGATCATGGCCGAAGCAGGCGTGGTCCCGGAAGAATTCCGTTTGAAAAAGGACCTCCGTGCGGCGCGCAAAGCCCATGCCGCCTGTGAGACCGAAGCACAGCGTAAGGAAGCATAAGGTAAGAAAGCCATGGCCCGGCTGGCCGATCTTGAATTGCGCTCTGAAATTGTCCGTGAAGCGCGGCGGAAATTCATGTTATAAGCCCGGCGCAGACACCGCTTATTTGAATACAGGGGCGCGTTTGGCGAATTGCGCCGCGATCACCTCCATTTGCTCCGCTTGACCCAGCAGCCCTGCTTGCGCGCGCGCTTCGGCCATCAAAACCGTGTCGACATCGCCGCTTTGCGCGATATTCGCAAGCGCCTTCGCCGCGCGGATCGCCTTCGGGCTCTTGCCCGCGATCTCATGCGCCAGCGCAAAAGCCACCGCCAGCGGGTCGTCCGCAATCTCGCTTACCAACCCCCAGGCCTCCCCCTGCGCTGCATCCACGGGGGTCGCCGTATAGATCAAACGCCGCATCACATCCGAGCGCACCAGAGCCGGTAGCAAAACCATTCCGCCCATATCCGGAATGATCCCCCATTTCATTTCCATCACGGCCAGTTTTGTATCGGGCGCGGCGATGCGCATATCCGCCGCCAGCGCAATTTGCAGCCCCGCGCCGTAAACCGCGCCCTGCAACGCCGCGATGACGGGGATTTCAAGCCGGTGCCAGATCATCGCGGCCTCCTGCCATTTGTTGGTGGTGCCGCCGCCATGCGTGCGCGGCAGGATCAGCGCCTCCATATCCTGACCCACCATCGCGCCAAGGCTTGCAATGTCGATGCCGGCGCAAAAACTCTCCCCCGCCCCGGACAAGACCGCAGCCCGCGCGCCCGACTGCGCCACTTCCGCGCCCGCCGCGATCAGATCATCAAACATCTGCTGGTCCAGCGCGTTGCGTTTTTCGGGCCGGTTCAACTGCACATGCGCGATGTGATCGGCGACGTTTACCGTGATATGGGACATCTTTTTCTCCTAGCGTTATTGCCATGTGACCCGAGAAGCGCGTTTTTGACCAGAAAGACGTTGGGGCAATCTCGTACTTGCCCAAACCGGTAAAGCCGTTTTAAAGAGCGCCATGACACATTTTCGACTGACTCCGCTCGCCCAGGCCCTGCCCGATACTGTTCCTTTTGTCGGGCCGGAGACGCAAGAGCGGGCGCGATGCCAGCTTTTCAACGCCCGCCTTGGGGCAAATGAAAACGTCTTTGGCCCCTCGCCTGCCGCTGCGAGCGCCATGGCCGACACGCAAATGTGGAAATATGGGGACCCCGAAAGCTACGACCTGCGCGAAGCGCTGAGCGATCATTACGGCATCCTGCCCGAGATGATCGCGGTTGGTGAAGGCATCGATGGGTTGCTGGGATATATCGTCCGCCTGATGGTGGGCCCCGGAGATACGGTGGTGACCTCGGATGGGGCCTATCCGACGTTCAATTACCACGTCGCAGGGTACGGCGGGGTCATCCACAAGGTCCCCTATGCCGATGATTTCGAGGATATCGACGCGCTTTTTGCCAAAGCGGGTGAGGTAAACGCTAAACTTGTCTATCTGGCAAATCCCGACAACCCGATGGGCACCGCGCATAAAGGTGGCGACATCGAGGCCGCGATGAAAAACCTGCCCAAAGGCACGTTACTCGTGTTGGATGAAGCCTATATTGAATGCGCCCCGGGCGGCACCAGCTTGCCTTTGGCGATGGACGATCCGCGGGTGATCCGTTTGCGGACTTTCTCCAAGGCCTACGGTCTGGCCGGTGCGCGTGTGGGGTATGCGATGGGTGCTGTGGATCTGATCGCGTCCTTTAACAAGGTGCGCAATCATTTCGGGATGAACCGGGCGGCGCAGGCCGGGGCCTTGGCGGCGCTGGATGATCAAACATGGTTGCGCACGGTCCAGGCACGCATCGCGGCCTCACGCAACCGAATATGGACAATGGCCGTCAAACACGGCCTGCGACCGCTGAAATCGGCGACTAATTTCGTGACCATCGACTGCAAGCGCGATGCTGTTTTTGCCCAGAAGGTCATGCGCGAAATGATCAATGAAGGCGTCTTTATCCGCATGCCGCTGGTCGCACCGCAAAACCGATGCATCCGGATCAGCTGCGGCACCCCCGCCGATCTGGATATTCTCGCCGATGTGATGCCAATCGCGTTACGGGCGGCAGAAAAAAGCTGGCGTTAACCATTGTCACGTTATAATTTTGTCATCTGTTGGCAAATGAGACGCTGATCATGGACAATCATAAGCTTGGCCGCGCGCCGAATTACACAACCGCCTGTATCGTCATGTTTGGCGTGAATTTGACCTTGATGCTTCTGTTTCTTTTCGCGCTCTGGGGTTTGGTGGTTGCGGCTTTCGTGGCGCTTGCGGTCAATCACTGGCTCAACTGGCTTGAAGAGCGGCGCCGTCGCGAAGACGCGCGTTGGGCCACACCCACGTCCCGCTAGCGCCCTGCGATGATCTCGGCGGCGGCGCTGAGCCCGCCGCTGTCATGGGGGATGTCCAGAGCGCGCATGCCGGCCTCGATCCCACCGAGTAGCCCAAGGATCATGTGACCGTTGATATGGCCCATATGGCCCAGCCGGAAAAATCCGTGCCAGGCCGGATCCTGTGCCTCCACCATGCCCAGCCCAATGCCCAGCGTCAGCCCCAATTCACGCTCTGTCCATGCGCGCAACGCTGTCGCCTGAGGCGCTTTGAGGTGCAGAGATGTGACCGCATGGCTGCGCCAGTCCGGATCGGGCACGTTCAGGCGCAGCGGTCCGCCCTGCGCCCAGACATCGCATGCCGCCCAAACCGCGCGGGCAAGCGTCGCGTGGCGCGCCCAGACCGCCTCCATCCCCTCCGCATGGATCAAATCGAGGGCGGCGCGCAGCCCATAGACATGATGCGTCGGTGCCGTGCCGTTCCAGTATTCGGAAAACCCCTGTGGATTGGCGCGCGGTGTCCAGTCCCAATACCTGCTGACCCGCTTCATGGCCGCGCGCACCTCGGCGGCCTTGTCATTGAAGAAAACAAACCCCATGCCCGGCGGCACCATTAACCCCTTCTGGCACCCCGTCACCATTACATCCACGCCCCAGACGTCCATTTCAAAGACATCACAGCCCAGCGAGGCGATGCAATCCGCCATCAAAAGCGCCGGATGCCCGGCCCCGTCCATCGCGCTGCGCACTGCCGTCATGTCATTGCGTATGGAACTGGATGTATCGACATGCACCGCCAGCACCGCTTTGATCTCATGGGACGCATCCGCCTTGAGCCGCTCTGCGAGCCGGCCAGGGTCCACGCGTGCGGCCTTGCCGAAATCCATCACTTCGACCTCTGCACCAAGGGCGGTGGCCATGCCCGCCCAGCCGTGGCCGAAAAACCCGGTCGCCAAGACCAGCACCTTGTCACCGGGTGCCACGACATTGGCCAGCGCCGCTTCCCAGACGCCATGCCCGTTGGCGATATAGATCGCGACATGCCCGTCTGTGCGCGCCACGCGGCGCAAATCCGCAACCAGCCCCGGCATCATATCCGGCAATTCACCAGCATAGATATTGGGGGCGGCGCGGTGCATGGCATTGAGCACGGCCTCCGGCATTACCGAGGGGCCGGGAATGGCGAGGTATCCGCGACCAGCGGCGGGTGTCGGCGATTGAGCCATGCGTATTATCCTCTTGATATCGGCTGACCCTAACCGCCCCACCCCTGGGGTCAATCGGTGGTTGGCTCAAAATTCAGCTAAGGGGTGCGCATCAGCGCCGGTAGCTTTCGGCGAGGCCAACGGGGGAAGCACCGGCGAGATAGCGCAGCAAACACCACAGGTTACGGGACCCGCGCCGCACCCAGCCCTGGCTTTGGTAACGGGTCGCTGAGGTCTGTGCGACAGCCTCAATCGGAGCCAGCTTCCCCTTCAGGGCCAGCGCGATGGCCACGTCCTCCATCAACGGCTGATCCGGGTATCCCCCGACCTCGCGGTAAAGTGTCTGCGGCAGCAGCAACCCCTGATCGCCATAAGGCAGCCCACACCGACTGCGCAGGTTCGCCCAGCCCGCAACCCACCGCCCCGCCACCCCACCATGGGCAAATGCCAGACGGAACCACCCGGCCCGCCCCGTATCAAGATGTAAGACCGCAGGCCCGACCCAACCCGGTTGCAAAGCGGTATCGGCATGCAGCACCAGCAACCAGCGTCCCTGGGCTTTTGCACAGCCGCGCGCCAGTTGCCCACCGCGCGAGGGCGCCCCCAACACGACCTCCGCACCCCAGGCCTTTGCGATGGCCACGGTGGCGTCATCCGAACCACCATCCGAGACGATCAATTCGCGGATCAACCCCGCTTCGACCCCCGCCATGAGCCCCGCCAGACAAGCACCAAGATGCGCCTCAGCGTTCAATGTGGGAATGATCACCGAAATCGGTGCACGCATAGGTTATGCCCCTTCTTCTTTGCGGCGAAACTTCTATATGTCATGACAGGCCAGAAGAGGAACCCCCCATGACCAAACGTCGCATTCTATATTTATCCGGCGCGGATCTGCGCGATTTCCTGCAGGGTCTGATCACCAATGACGTGAGCCTTGTGGATCAGGGTTTGGTCTATGCCGCAATGCTGACGCCGCAGGGTAAATTCATCGCCGATTTTTTTCTCGCCGCTGCGCCGGAGGGTATTTATCTGGATGTTGCGGAGGGGCTGGCTGATGGCTTGGTTCAGCGGCTGAGCATGTATAAACTGCGCGCCGACGTCACAATCGGGGATAGCGGGCTTTATCTGCACCGCGGATTGGGAGAGCCGCCCGCGGATGGGCTCGCGGACCCGCGCCATACCGCTTTGGGCTGGCGCGCCTATCGCGAGACGCCCCAGACGGATGATACGGTGGATTGGACCGCAATCCGGGTGGCGCATATGATTCCGCAAACGGGGATCGAGCTGACGCCTGATACGTTCATTCTCGAAGTGGGATTCGAACGCCTGTCTGGCGTCGATTTCCGCAAGGGGTGTTATGTCGGACAAGAGGTCACCGCGCGCATGAAACACAAGACCGAGTTGCGCAAGGGGCTGGCCAAAGTATCCATCATCGGGCAGGCCGAAACCGGCAGCGCCATCACCAGCGATGGAAAACCCGCAGGCACCCTGCTGAGCCGATCAGAAGGGCAGGCTCTGGCCTACCTGCGGTTTGACCGCGCACAGGGCGAAATGCAGGCCGGTGAAGCCCTGGTGACACGCGACACCGCTTGAGCCCCCGAAGGGCTCAGGCGCGCTCGGAATATTCCATGGTTTCGGTGTTGACCACGATGTCTTCGTCCTGCCCGACAAAGGGCGGCACCATAACCTTGACACCATTGTCGAGAACCGCCGGTTTGAACGAATTCGCCGCCGTCTGACCTTTGACGACCGGTTCGGTTTCCACAATCTTGCAAGTGACTTTTTGGGGCAGCCGCGCGTTTAGGGCCTCATCGTCATAAAATTCGACCACGATGGTCATGCCATCTTGCAGGAACGGGCGACGCTCGCCCAGAAGTTCCGCAGGAAGCTGGACCTGCTCATAGGTCACACTGTCCATCACCACCAACATGCCCGCATCCTCATAGAGGAACTGCTGGTCTTTTTGCTCCAGCCGCACCCGCTCGACTTTATCCGCGCTGCGAAACCGCTCATTCAGTTTTGAACCGTTACGCAGGTTGCGCATCTCCACCTGAGCAAAGGCACCACCCTTGCCCGGCTTGACGTGATCCACTTTGACCGCCGCCCATAAACCATCGTTATGTTCCAGGACATTTCCGGGGCGGATTTCGTTACCGTTTATTTTAGGCATGTGATCTAACCATTGCAAAAGGTTGATGAATTCTTAATGCACCCTATATCTGGCTCAAGAGGTGGTGACAAGGTGAGGATAGGGCCAGATCGCGACGCAAGACCCATGCACCTGACGCATGGGAGCCATGCAAAAAGAGGGTATCCGAATCATCTTATCTCAGCCATAAGGGGCTTCACGCCGAAAAGACAAGAGCAAGAATAATGGAAAGGACGACGAATGAAGGATTTCGTTGACGGCACGGCCTTTAACAACGAGCAAGGCAATCGTGCACGCAAACTTTTTGCAGCTGTGGTACTGGCTGCATTGGACGACGCTATCGCTGACGACAAGAAATATGGCAACGGTCCTGAGCAGATCGCCCGCTGGGCACGCTCCAGAGACGGGCGCGAAGTCTTGAGCTGTGCAGGCATTGATCCTAACGAGCGGGTTGTGACCGGCTTGATGGATTTCGTCGGCAAGGGCGTGCGCACATCTGTTGCGCTGTCTCGTGAAGAATCCGAGCGCAGAAATGCGGCGCAACAGGCCGAAGCCGCCTAGAAGCACCCGACATTTCTGAAAAAGACGCGTCCGCTTCGGGCGCGTTTTTTTTGACATCATCGCGGGGCCGGACCGGTTATCATGACGTCGCCGCGCGGCTTTGTAGTGGTCACGAGCCCGCATCCGTTCCAATGCCCCGCCCCCAGGGACATTGCCTCTGAGCGAAACTGCGGTTGCAGGGGTGTTTGGTGCTTTTCCTGCCAGGCATCATGCGTCACTCTGCGTAAAACAGCAAAAAGGCGAGCGATGGCACGCGCGATAATGATCCAGGGCACCGGCAGTAATGTCGGTAAATCCATAATCTTAGCGGGGTTGGCCCGCGCCTACACGCGCCGCGGGCTTCGGGTGAAACCCTTCAAGCCACAGAACATGTCAAACAACGCCGCGGTGACCGCTGATGGTGGGGAGATTGGGCGCGCACAGGCGTTGCAGGCCCGTGCCGCAGGTGTCGCGCCTCATACCGATATGAACCCCGTGTTGCTGAAGCCCCAATCGGACACCGGCGCGCAGATCATCGTCCAGGGGCAGGTCTTCGGGGCGCAGGACGCGCGCGCTTTCGGAGCGGCCAAAGACAGGCTGATGCCATATGTTCTGGAGAGTTTTGCGCGGCTGGCAGGCGATTGTGATCTGATCCTGATCGAGGGCGCGGGCAGCCCGGCGGAAACCAACCTGCGCGCCCGCGACATTGCCAATATGGGTTTCGCGCAGGCCGCTGGGGTGCCGGTCGTTCTGATGGGTGACATCGACCGGGGCGGTGTGATCGCACAGGTCGTCGGCACGCAGGCGGTCCTCGACCCCGCTGACAATGCACTCATAAAAGCGTTCTCAATCAATAAGTTTCGCGGCGATGTTCGCCTTTTTGATGAAGGGCGCGATGATATCGTGATCCGCACGGGCTGGCCTTGTCTCGGCGTAATCCCGTGGTTTTCCGAAGCGCACCGCCTGCCCGCTGAGGATGTCGCTGACCTGCCTGCGCGGGCGCGCTCACAGGGCCGTGGCCTCAAGATCGTGGTCCCACGCCTGCCGCGTATTTCCAACTTCGACGATCTTGATCCGCTGGCAGGGGAACCGGATGTAGACCTCGAGATCATCTCGCCCGGCACGCCATTGCCTGTGGATGCCGACGTGATCCTACTGGTCGGGAGCAAGGCAACGCTTGCCGATCTTCAGGCCCTGCGTGCGCAAGGGTGGGACATTGATATCGCGGCCCATATCCGACGCGGCGGGCATGTGCTGGGGCTCTGCGGCGGCTATCAGATGTTGGGCAAATCAATCGCCGATCCCGATGGTCTGGAAGGCGTTCCCGGAAGTGCCAGGGGATTGGGTCATCTGGATGTTGAGACCGTCCTGCAACCGCGAAAAACACTTGTTCTGAGCAAAGGGTCCGATCGCGCCAGCGGTGCGCCCCTATCGGGGTATGAGATCCATATGGGACGGACGACCGGCCTTGATTGCCAAAATGCCTGGCTCGATCTGGAAGACGGCCCGCAAGGTGCAACATCCGGTGACGGGCTTGTCCAGGGGTGTTATCTGCATGGGTTGTTTAGTTCCGATGCATTTCGCGCGGCCTGGCTTGGGAGCTTCGCCACCCGGTCCCAGATCGGTTATGAGCGGACCGTTGAAGCCACCTTAGATGGGCTTGCGGATCACCTCGAAACCCATATGGACCTGGACGCTTTGCTCGCCTTGGCGGCTCCTTGTGCGCAACGCTGATCCGTCGGCGTTATTGCGCGTCTCGCGCAGCCAGAGCACGCTGAATTTCTTGGCGCACCATGATCCGAAGGTTGCGCGTGATCTGCTCTCCCGCTGCCCCTTCAAGCTCACGGCGCACGACCTCGGCCACAAGCTGGCGTAGCGCACCTTCATCAGGCACCTGTACCTGCAACGCCGTATCCGCCGTGACCGGTGTCCCCGTTGCATCAAGCTCGATGCTCTCCTGCCATGACATCATAGCGGACGGTGTGCCAGAATAGGCATCCCGGCTGCTGCCATCCGGCTCCCATTGATCCGACGTCTTTGCAATGGCCGTCTCAAGGGCTGTGATTTTTGCCGTCAACTCGTCGATCCCAAAATCCGCGGCTGTTTTCTTTGATCCCACGTCGCCGTCATGATCCGGCAGGCGTTTTTGCGCGCCAGTGGCCTCGCCCGGATTATCCGCTGGCGATACCGCATGCCGGGACTCTAGTCGTAAGATATCAGAGTTTTGCACGCGCAGCTGCGGCGACAGGACCAGCCGCTCTGCGCTCATTTTGGCCGGCTTCTCAGGCCCACCCGATTTATTCCCACGCAACCGCCGATCGGGCGGATCGGTATCCCCATTCGAAACCGGTTTAGACATTTGTACACGACCTCTGATCACCACTCATCAACGGCGCAAGGATAACGTTTCAACCGATTTTGCACAATGGGGCGGGATGTGCCTTAGTTTTTCTGCAATGCGCGCAACACCCTGTCCAATTGCTGCCCCTGTGCTGAGGAAGGCACAGGCGCATCCTTTACGAGGTCGTAATAGGCATTTGGATCATAGAGTTGAACGTTGAGAGACAAGTCACGCGCGGTCAGGCGGCCCGTGGATTGCAGCACCGAATAGGCCGCGATATAGAGATTGGCCTGCGCGGAAATACGCGATGTTTCCGCATCCAGCAGCTCCTGTTCCGCGTCCAGCACATCCAACGTGGTTCGCGCGCCCAGGGTCGCCTCTTCGCGCACCCCGTCAAAAGCGATGCGCGCTGCACGGATGCGCTCTTCGCTGGCCTGAAGGCTGGCTTGTTGGGCGGAAAACGCCGCATAGGCGGACCCTACATTCTGCGAAATACGGCGGCGCACATCGAGCAGATTGCCGCGCTGTGCGTCCCGCGTGGCCATCGCAGACCGAATTCCCGAAGATAACGCCCCGCCGCGATAGATCGGCCCGGTCAATTCAATACCGACCGACCCGGATTGAGAATCGTTTATGCTGTCAAGACTTTCGAAAAGATTGAGCGAGCCAACCGCCGAAACGGTCGGGCTGAGTGTCGCTTTGGATCGCATGATGTTGAGTTCTGCGACGGCGACCAAATGTTGCGCCGAGCGCAGATCCGGGTGATTTTGAACCGCAAAGCTGCGCGCGTTTTCAACGCTGCCATCCAGGGACGGCAAGGAGGGGGGCGGTGCCAATTGGCCGGGCGCACGACCGACGACGCTGCGGTATTCCTCAACGGCCTGAATGAGGTCGCCCTGTGCTGTCGCCAAACCACTACGCGAATCAGCCAGGCTCGATTCGGCCTGCGCCACATCGGTCCGCGTCACCTCACCCACCTCAAAGCGGTCTTGGGCGGCGCGCAGTTCCTGTGTCAAAAGCCGCAGGTTATTTTGGCGCAGCTCAACAAATTCCCTGAAAGCAAAGACGTTCAGATATGCCTGAACAGCGCGGATCAAAACGTTTTGTTCAATGCTGATAAGCTGTTGACGCGTTGCCAAGACGGTCTCTTTGGCCGCATCGGCCCCTAGCGCGGTGGCGCCATTGTCAAACAGCAGCAAGGACGCAGAGAGCCCGACAGATGCCGTCGTGGTTTCAAGGTTTGTTGTTGTTCGAAGGCCATTGGACAAACGCGAATCCCGGTCTTCAAAGTTGCGCGCAACGCTGGCGGTATAATTGATAATTGGACGCAACGCCGCGATGGCCGTTGCAACATCCTCATCAGCCGCACGCAGCAAAGCCCGGTTCTGCTCCAGAAGCCCGCTGCTTTCATATGCCCCGATCAATGCGTCCGCGAGGGTTTCTGCCCTAAGCGTATGTCCGCTGAAAACCGCCATCATCCCCACGGACATCGCCACGCCCCGACATAAAACTGCCAGCCTGGCTTTTTGTTTCATCACGCCCATATCAACATGCCTTTTCGACTCTCGCCCTATTGCGGGCTTTGATTATCATTAGAATTCAAACGCTTGCTCTTTGGCAAAACCATCTAGCACAGCGGCACCGGCATTGAAGGCCATCCGCCAGGAGATCTGGCCATCCCTTTTGTATCCAATACGCACCTCGCCGAGCGCGCCCTGCATGAACAGGCATGCAACCCGCCCACCCTCTTTGATTTGATCCGCAAGCGCTTGCGGCAAATGGTGCACACCGCCCTCAACTAGCACCACATCATAGGGCCCATGCTGCGCCGCACCGCCCGCCAGAGGGCCCTCGTGCAGGATGACATTGTCTATGCCCGCTTCCACCAGCGCTTCCTGCGCCTCACGGATCATGTCGCTGTCCTCTTCTACGGCCACAACAGCGGCCGCCATATGCGCAATGATCGCGGATGAATACCCAAGCGCACAACCGACATCGAGCACAAGTTCGTCATTTGAAATGTCCAGAGCGTCCAGCATTTTGGCCAGGGTGCGCGGCTCAAGCAGCACACGCCCGTTGCCCAGATCAATGTTTTCGCCCATATAGGCCGCCTCACGCCGCGCTGTGGGCACGAAGTTCTCGCGCCGCACCCGCAGCATCGCGTCAATGATCGGGAATTTTGTCACATCTGACGGTCTGACTTGCGTATCAACCATCATCATGCGGCGGGTGTCGAAGTCGGTCATATGGTTAAACTCATTCATTCGCCTCGGATTAAAATAGATGTGCCACATCTGCGGCGCTGCGGCAACGTCGATGCGTGGCATTTTGCCAACCTGTGGCAGGCGCATCACCTTTGGCGCGTGGATGCACATTCGCGGGGCCAGCCAGGCGTTCTTTGCAGGATTATTGCGCCATATTTTAAAGTTCCCGCCAATTGAGGTCATTCTTAACCGATCCGTGGGAGATGGCATTTACCTGACCATCCATAAAATCTGAACCAAATTGATTAAGGCCTGATGGACAAATCCAGCTTGTATTCGAAAGAAGTCCAAATGAATGAAGCGTGACCGATACTGCCCCCGGGACTATGGCCCAGTGGAGGTTTTTGACTGGATCGATCCCGCCATGCCCCGCCCCGCGCCACCATCCGATTTCAGAGCACCAAGCAATACGCGAAAAGATCGATGAAACTGCAAGCGCGGGGTTATGAAAACAGCGGCAATTCAAGACAGATTAAGCAAAATTGGAAACAAACTGACCAGGGATGGAAGAGAGATATGATAACTACTTGCAGGCCGTTACAGAAAACCGTAAATCGATAAACAATGGCGAGTTGGCGGAGTGGTTACGCAGCGGATTGCAAATCCGTGTACAGGAGTTCGATTCTCCTACTCGCCTCCATATATCTTGTATATTTCCCAGCATTTTAGCCAAGCCGACACAAGATATAGTCGCGCGCATTCTGTACACAATTCGTACACACCTTTTGCGCGCTATCAGATCGCATTTTATTAAAACTTTAGCTATTGTACGTTTATTTACAGTTACTTGGCTATCACAGCGCGTTATGAGCTATGGCACACCCACATTTTTCGTCCACAAAAAGCTGAAGCTGGACAAGCGGCGCGGCAGTGACAGCTGGTATGTGCGGCTCACGCTAGAGAACGGCAAACGCGTTGTCAAAAGCACAAAAACCGAAGATTTAGAGTTGGCGACAGAGCGTGCGTGGGAACTTTATCACGACACAAAGGCACGCGTTCGAAACAATCTCCCGGCGCAAACGCGCAAATTCAAGCACGTCGCAGTGCACGCGATCCGTCGCATGCAAGCTGAACTGGACGAAGGTGTCGGCAAGCAGGCGTACAAAGACTACAACTCAGCACTGCGTCGGTGGCTGATCCCCTATTTTGCGGACACAGACGTTGCCAAGATTGATTTGGCGGCGCTGAAAGCCTTTGACACGTGGCGCACCAAGCGCAACAAAAAGCCGTTCTCGCAAAGCGGTATTAACAATCATAACGCAGCGCTGAACCGTGTTTTAGATGAAGCTGAGTTGAATGGCTGGATCGTGAAGGCGATGCGCCCGACGCTGCTGAACAAAGGCACCAAGAGTGAAAGTCGCGGCAGCTTTACGGATGCGGAATACAAGCAAATCTACACGGCGCTGCGCACATGGCACAAAAAGACGCACAATCCGAAAGCGGCGGCAACACGCGAAGTGCTGCGCAACTACGTGCTGTTTCTGGCGAACACCGGCGTGCGGCACGGCACAGAAGCTCTTGGGCTGCGCTGGCGTGACATCACCTGGCACGAGAACAAGGGCGAGCGTTATCTGGTTGTGAACGTGGACGGCAAAACGCGCAAACGCGCTGCTGTAGCGCGGGACACGGTGGAGGGCTACTTGCACCGCCAAAGCGGGCTGAACCCCACCATACGCGCTGCGAGCTTTGACGTGCTGCTGTCACAGCGCAGTGCGGAATATGTGTTTGTCACGCGGCTGGGCGATGTCGCCAATATCTTCAATCTCAACCGGGCGTTCAATGCTTTGCTTGATGCGCTGGATTTCAAGACAGGTGCCGATGGCAAAACGCGCACGCTCTACAGCCTGCGTCACTACTACGCCACGCGGGATTTGAAACGCGGTGTCACAACGCACGTTCTCAGCAAACAGATGGGCAACAGCACGGCAATGGTGGATCGGTTCTACAGCAAAGTCAGCCCAATTCTAAACGCGGATATTCACAGTGGGCGTGATATGCTGAAGAAGGCAAAACCTAAGCCTAAAGTGGTGCAGCCAAGTGTTGCTGATTTTGCGTTCGATATGCTGACGTCCGGAAAGCTGGACGACGCAGAACTGCTGGCAGCTTTAGGCGTACATCGGGATGGCTATGTTGTCACCGAGGACATCGCAATCAAAGCGCTGGCGGCAAAACAGAGCGAACTGATCAACGGCGATACGTTGATGCGCATTCTGAATGGCTAGAGCGGCACTACACGTCGCCAATCACAAGAGCTTTTATTGCACGCAAAGGACGTGCGCCTGACAAAGAAATCGTCCTAACATGCGCCTAGTCCAGCCAGTGCGTTTAGCGGATTGTGGTTTTTCATACGCATCGGAAGGGTAGTATCGTATTCATTGTTCACACCTGCTCTCGCTGTTGCGTCGACAAGAAACTTGAGATTTTGCGGTTGGTTTTCAATTTTCGCCCATGGCACGACAGACATCTGCACACCGGGCTTCATCAGGTTGTCGATTATTCGTTCTGGCAAGTCCGGATAGCGTTCGCGGTATTGATGCTTGTGTTCAAGGCTGAACCATCCCCCGCCAAAGTCTGAGTAAATGGTTTCTTTTTCACCGGGCAATCCCGCATGCCATGACGTTGAAGCTGTTGTGGGCAAATCAATCACAAGAATTCCTGAACGCCTGTTTACGGAACCATCAATCATGCTTGACTTCAATTCCCAATCCACATGCTTGCGAAACCTCGTTTCTGTCCCGCAAAGCAGTATTGTGACTTCTGTATCACGCAGGTAATTGTCTCTGATTATGCGCCTTATAGTCTGTGGTGGTAGTCTTTCGTCAATGTCGCCAACCAATACGGATTTATCCTCGAATGCGCCATCCCACATCGCAAGTTGGGCTAAGTGTTCACGATAATACTGATCGTTTTTATGGTGGTAGCTTACAAATGCCTTCGTCATGACTGTGCCTCAATGAAAAATGAAATTTGAATTGATTTGAGCAGGAGCGCGGTTCCAAGCATGAAAACCGCCCAAGCCAACCAATAAGCCACTGATTTCCATTTGTTGCCGGTGTCAGGAATACCCATATCGCCAAGCTCCACAGCTGCTTTTTGGAGAACGACGGCGTTGCCTCGGATAGCACCGCCGATGCGAAACATCACAAAGGCTATTACCAATAATGAGAACCCCACAAGTGCGTAGAACCACCACTCAATATCACCAGTTGTAGTCCTTAGGACAAGAGCCGTCCCAGTCGCGACTGCGATGAGCAATTGCAGCATCTGCCATCTTAGCTTGTCGAGATGCCTGAAGGTTTCGTATCGCTGAGCGTAAATTTCAGGGGCTTTGCCTTCCAACGGACTATAACTCCAACACTGATGGAAGTGACATGGGAAGTCGGTAAAGATATTTCAAGATTTAGTGGCGGATTTTTCGAAAACAACTAAATACGCCTTCGTGCATCGGACAGTTGGCGCGGATTTCGCCGCGCCAACTATGCCATCTTACTTCGGTTTTTTGCGCTCGACGGCTGTGCTGATTGCTTCGTCAAGTTCGCCTGCCGTTGCCGCAGCTTTGAACGCCGCCAGCACGCCCGTGACATCCTTCAGAGCTTTCACCTGCACAGCGTTGCCATCACCGAGTGGCAGCACCTTGTTGCCGTAGCGGCATTGGACGTACCAGCCGCCATCTTGTTCGAAAAACCACGGACGCACCTTGCGGACGCGATCAATCAGAACGCTCTCGCCTGCTTCGTTCTTCGCCCAAACCTTGCGCGTGACTTCGTAAGTTTCGCCGCTGATTGCAGCTTGGGCAACCAGCACCTGTTCGTCCAGTGCTGCCAAGAGCTTTCGCTTGCGCTGCTCGGACGCGGGCAGCTTCGCGGCGCGGGTTGCGGTTTTGATATTCAGTTTTGCCAGTTGGGACATCGTTACCTCCATACTTGATAGCCAAAATATAGAGGTTTCAAATGCGCTCAGCGACCAAAAGAAGGCACCAAATACCTAATAAAAAGAGAAAAAGCGCCGTATTGAATGGCGCTTTTGAAAGTCATTCAGATTTTGACTATGGCTTCTATTTGCGTGTTTTCTGTGCGATTTGCCCGACATTTTGCCGAGATGTTGGCACAGCGTTTTGCTGATTGGCTGATGTTACCTGAGCTATCGCTGCATCCATCTGTCGCAACACCGCGCGAATATCGCTCTGGGTATTGATCGCTGTCAGAATTTGCTTGTCCGTCCATGTAACGCCACCTTGTTGCAGAACTTTCCGACACATCGGCAACAACGTATTAGGTGACAGCGCTGGCATTTCGATCACATCGCACCGGCTCTGTATAGCATTGTGAATTTTGTAAAGCTCGTTGGTCGTCAGGATCAAACCATATACACCGTAGTGCTTATCCATGATCTTGCGGATCTTGCTCATAGTTTTATTGTCCAATTGATCGAACTCGTCGATAACAGCATACCGGAAATTCGTACCTGCGCCCGTCCAACCATTTTCAATTCGGTTCAGTGCATTTGACGGAAAATCATCTCCGCTGAAAGTGTTGATAGGAAAGTCGATCATTCCGTTTGTGTGCTTTCTGGTCTGCTCCGCTACAATTGCAGCAGCGGTTGATTTACCAGTTCCGTAAGGTCCGTGCAAAATGATGCTCCCTTGCAGCGTGCCATTGGCATATTGCTGGAGCTTTTGCTGCGCATTGGGATTTTCGAAGACGAGATCGTTGAAAGTCGTTGGCTGTATTGCATGCTTAAGCATTTGATTTCCTATGCTGATGAAACCAGGCACGCCCCCGGTGCCCGGTTGATGACTGGTTCAGGCTGCCGATGTGTCCGCTTCAGCTGCGTCGGTGAGCTTCGCGGCGAGTTCGACAGCGTTCGCATTAATAAACTCGTTCTCGCGCTGTCGTTCCTCCGCACTTTTTTTAATTTCAGCAAAGTCTTTGTCCTTGCCTGCAATTTCGAGTGTTGTGTTCAAAGCAGATATCGCACTGGTCTCATAAACCATGCTGTACACACCGTTTGGCTCCTGCCGCATGATCGCAACAAACAGCTTGTGGTCCGCACCTTTGTCACTTTCGCGAACGGGTCGCTCAAAATTGAAAGGCTCAGCCAAGGGAGCATTACTGCTCAAGGCTTCCTTCGCTTCTTCGATGCGCTCTCTGCGCACCTCAGCGGGGGATTTTCCATCTGGCTTGGCTCGGCGAATTTCGTCAACGCCGCCGCGAGCAGTGATGAAGTCGCTGAGGTTGTGGTTTCGCTTCATTTCTGCGGCAGCAACAGTGATGACACGAGCGTATGTATAAGCGCGCTTTTGAAAATTTGAGTTGAACACGGCACGCACGATGCGCGTTGCCAGACTTGTGCCGTCCTTAAACTCAATCTCTTTCATGCGCAGGTAGCTGTTGAGCGCGCGTGACTTGGATACATCGTCAACGATCTCAAAGTAGAATTTCAGACAGTCGCTCAGCAGCGCATAAAGTTCTTCGTTACTGCGCTTGTAGGAACCTTCTTCCCACGCCTTTCGTTTCTCTATCAAATCATCCGTGCTATTTTGGATGAATAACAATTCGTTTACCTCTTTCTCGCTCATGTGCTTACTCGCTCCTTACAGTTTTTTACAACGCCAATAGGATCACTGACCGCGTAATTCCTGATGGGAACCGCCTAATAAAAAGATAACGGCGTTAAGAAATTCTCGAAACGGTTAACCGATCATTAAGCGTCTCTTGGCTTGGGCAATTTCGCGTGGCTTTCCACCCATCCAATAGAGAGTTGTGTCTGTTAACAGACACAACTGAACACGGTAAAAGCCGTTCAACCGGCACTGTGTTTTCCATACTCCTTAGCTGCTTAACGCTAAATACAAGCGACAGGAGACAGCCATGAGAGTTCATCAACTTACTGACAATATTAAGAAAACGACAACTGCGTCGCGCAGGCGGGAATTGCAGCGCCGCGAAACAGCGCTTGACCCGAAGAAACCAATCAAGCCGGTAAAGGTGGCAGAACCTACAAAGCCGAAAAAACCAAAGCCTGCAGGTGAAACCACGTAATCAGCGTCACGATGATAAATAACTTAGCAAGTTAAGGTGAGACGTTCAGAAGCAATTTGAGCCTGAAAATTAACCAATTTGCCGTGCGTAATGATTACAGGAGATCGCCATGACATTGATGGAAAACATCTACAAAAGCCTCAACGAAAACGCGCTTGTCGATACAGCCGAAGAGTTCAGCACAGACTGGTGCTGGCGCTCGAAAAGCTGGTTTGCCGTGCAGAAAAACAAGCAAGCTGATTTTGCCATACCGGCTGCAATCAACTGCCTCAACGTCGTCAAAATCAAGCTTGCTCTGCAACACATACGACACGGCAAGCTCGGCAGCTTTGTTGACGACGAGATCGAAACCTTGCGCGACGTCCGCGATCAACTCGAAGCATATCTGTTGAAGCAGCACCGCATTGCCGTTGTGACCGACGCGCCAGAATTGGGCGACAAGGAAACAGCATGAGGCACGGGGCGCGTGCAGAACAAGAACGCATTTTGGCTGAGTGGCTGGCACACTATGATTGGCAGGTATTTGGAACGCTAAAGTTCACGGACGGTGAAAGCATCGCTGAGCGTAACGGTGAAGCGATTGCACGCAAGTTTTTCAATTCCCTCGACAGGGCATATCTCGGAAAATCAATGGTGGATGCTGGACACAGGCTGGACCGCGTGGTGTTCAAACAGTTTGGGCATAGCGGCTCAAACCTACACTTTCATTTTATCGCCATCCCAACATCAAGCGTCGGACACTTCTGCGAGACAGCGCGATGCCTGTGGGATGATGCGAGCACCCGTACGATGGGCTATGAAAACACCGTAATCGAGCCTGTGCGCAGCGCAACACGCAGTGGCAGCTACGGACTACACGAATACAGAAAGCTCGGGGCAGACACGCTCTATCTCGACGCAACGCACCTGCATCAAAAGCACGTGCGCACCAAACCAATCCAGCACCTGCGCAGGCTTCTGAACAGGCAAGACAAAAACGAGCACACCAAGGAGCGTGGGCTAAGACGACAGACGGACGCGATGCGCCGCAGAAACATGGCAGCGCAAGCTGCACCACACTGAAACACGGCGATGCTGACTGAGGTGTGATGGCGGAAACGCCGAAAGTTGAGGCGCAAGTCTCAGCTAATCCTATGGAATTGAATATTAAAAAGAAAAAGAAAAACATCAACTTAAGAAACGTTTCTAGAATGCTTTGATATCGAATAAGTGATTTTGAAGAGTAGATAGAATTACTTTTACGAAAGCGTTCGAACAGACTGTGAGGGCGTGCACGTAACTAGACAGATATCAGTGTGCAGGAAAAGAGTGCGCTTTGGAAAAATAACTGTTTGCATCGTCCGGGAAAATTTCGAACATCTGCACGAAAGCCGACCTCGATACGGCGCACGGTCTAATGACCGTTTCCAGCCCTAAGCGGACATCCAACAACACATGGTCACGCGCTATTGGCTGCGATACGACGTATGAATCTTCAATGTGTTTATGTTCTTATGTATTGAGCTGTAATGGTTGTATGCGTCATCTTTACCGTGAACACTTTTGTACCATTCAAGGATACCTTTTAACCGGGCCTCATTATGGTAGGCCCATTCGAAATCGCGTGACGCCCTGTGGAAAGCAGCCCGGTACTGCCTCCGTGCAGGGCCAGGAATACTTGGCTTGTCCCCGTGCGTCAGCAAACCTAAGGTTATTCTTGGTTGTCCACGCGGATGAAAACGAGTTTTCGATTGGTTGACTGCGAAACCATTCTGTTCAATTATTCGAGTCACATAAAAAGCCAATTTTGGATGATTGAAATTTTTGTTTTTATAGAGAAAAACATCATCACTGTAGCGCAAGTAGCTCATTTCCCATGAAGCTGCGAGCTTCTCCATTTGCCGATCAAAGCGCCTCATTATCAAATTTGATACGGCGGGGCTAGTCGGGGCTCCCTGTGCTATGCAGTTGTTCCTCAAGCACAGTTGAGACAAAATATATGAAATGCTTTGATTGAAACCGAGGCTTTTGAACAGGCCAAGAACTCGTTGCCCAGTTATGCTGGGGAAGAAGTCTGCTATGTCCATTTTGAGAACTGCTTTTCCACCACAAAATTCATGAGCAGCTGCGTAGATAGATTTGCCGCTCACGTATGAAAAAGCACAATCGTTTAAGGGAAGTTTTTGAAGGATTTTTCGGTTAATTACTCGCTGGACTCCCTTTAACTCGCTATAAGGGATATCCAGAGTTCGGTAGGTGAGAGGGTCTGAATTTTTTGGTATTCGAATGGTGGTATAAAACTTGTCAGGGTCTTCTACTAAATAGAAAATATGCTGCGGAGCAAAACCTAAGAAAGAGGAAATATCCTGTAAATCAAGGCTGTCCTCCGCAGCATTCATATCCTACTTCTTCTCTGTTTCGATTCTTCCTAATCGGTTTCTAAGGCGAAGAGCCTTAGACTCCGATTGGGAAGAAGGCCTCTACGTACTTTTCGTGCTCACAACGATAGCATTGTGACTCCCGTGAGGGACATGCTAGGATATTTTGAAAGATGACCATAGGAAGCCTCTATGGTCAAGCGGCAGCAAGCAGTTTTGCTCGCGCGAGGCTGATTGCAGTTGTGCTAAAGGGTTTTAGCATGGCGTCATCAAAGCCCTCAATCGAGTGGTATCTGGCTGCTGAAATTTTCGTAATTTTCTTTTCCAAATAGAGCGCACGGAGACTGGCGTTTAGTTGAGTCGGACCCAATCCGGTGAGGACGAGTAGCTCTGAGTAGCTTGGGTGATCACCGACCAATACTCCTATCAGGGTTATGGCCTTATGGAACAAGTTTCGTACATCTTTGGTGTATTCGCTATAAGGAACGACATTTTTTCCCTTCATCCGCGAAATACGTGTCTTCGCAATGTATTCCCCTCCCATGACGTAATGCGCGTACTTATAGAAAGTGAGTGGATAGAGAACACGACCGATCATTTCCGACTGACGCGAGCTGTCAAAATAGATCACGTTTTGCGGATTCCTTTGCGAAAGCAAGCTTAAGGGGCCACGCGCAATATAGCTTTCTGCACGAAAAAAATTATTCGGAACCAGAACTACCAGTCTGTCCCGTAGATGCGGTAGTTGCGTGAAGGTTCCGAGTTCAGCTATTGACCCCGGAGACTCGAGTATCAATAGGGTGAAATCAACGTCGTGAGCAAACCTTGCTTCCAGAGTTTGCAAGTCCATTCCCCTTTTCGAGTACAAGTACTGTTTCTCGATCTCCTCGCCATACACCACTTTGACATTTTGCATTTTTTCCAGCTCTTGCCGAGCTAAGTTTCGTATGTCGACGCGCCCCGAGGTCAATCCTGGCCCACAGACAAAAATCGTCGACTGAACTTTTTGTGCCTTGTCGTTGAGTAGGTTTGGTTGGATCAACATTCTGCTATATTAACTGTAAACACTTGAGGCGCTCAAGTGTGGTTTGTCCACAGACCAAGGTTGAACAAAATTGCTTCTTGCCCGCATGGCTGCTTTTGAACAGGTACAGCCAAATGTTGTCAGGTGCTATGTTGTCGTAGGGGTCTGGATCAGAGCGTATCTGCAACTTTGCAAAGTCCGGTTTCTGCGCATAGCCGCCAATCGCGCAGCACGCTAGACAGACTGTTCTCAACACTCTTGTGCAAAGTGCCCATCACAAAATGTTAGATAATTAGTAATCTCTAACATCTTTGCAGAACAACGCCGAAATTCAAAGACTTAGCAAGTCGGTTGTTTTTGGTCGTTCTGCAAAATGTGTGGCTTTACAATACAGTATGGCAAAACAACACATTTCAGGTGATATATGAAGCAAGCAAAGTTACTGACACCGGCAGAGCAAAAACGCGTCCACGCCGTCATCGACGCCCACCGCTACAGCACGCGCAACCGGACGATCTTCGCACTCAGCTTCTTTGCTGGGCTGCGCGCGTGCGAGATTGCTGCACTGCGTGTCGGTGACGTGTTTGAAGGCAACGGCAGCGTCCGAGACACCATCTACCTGGCTGCGGTACAGACGAAGGGCGATGAAGGCGCTACGGTGCTGGTGAGCAAACGTCTTGCAAAGGCACTCGCGCATTATGCCGTCACCTACCATGTCCACACCAGCAAACCACAAGCACCGCTGTTCTTCAGTGCAAAGCGCGGCGGCTTCAGCGCACAAACCATAGTCAATCTGTTTGCACGCTTTTACGGACTGGCTGGCATCAAAGGCGCAAGCTCGCACAGCGGGCGGCGGCAGTTCCTGACTGAGCTTGCCGACAAGGGCGTGAACGTGCGGGTGATACAGGCGCTGGCGCGGCACAAGGACATCAGCACCACGCAGCGATACATAGACTACAACGAGAGCAAGCTGAGGAATGCAATAGAACTGTGAATTGACCAGAGACTTGCGATCACTAAAGCAGACACTCGTTTACGCCGCAGCAAATGATCGGTCAGAGCCTAAGGCGGTCATTGCGTTTTCTCGCTGCGCGCGCTCGAAGCGTAAAAAATGCGGCCTGAGCGAAATCAGCCATGCCGCCGAGCGGCAGGACAAGGGCCATTGGTACGGCCCGCAGCATGGATCAAACGGCCATTCAAAGCGAAACATGATAACTCGAATCTGGTTGTGTTGTTTTTGCATCGCCGCCAAAGTCAGCAAACGGGGATCATGCTCGAGGGTGAAGAATTGACTATGTCAACAAAGGGACCATTCGCCAAACTACGTAGCCTTAACTTCGTTGGACGAACTCCAGAAGTCGACGCGTTTGTCCTCGCTTTGGACTCGGTTCAACGGCACGACGAACATCGGATTATCAATTGGTTCGCCCCAGGTGGGTATGGAAAGAGTACGCTACGCAGAAAACTCGAAGAATATGTTGAGAAAAGCAAAGCAGCTTCTATCTGTGCGTTGGATTTCGAACACGACCGGCATAGATCGCACGTTGAGTGGCTGCTTCGCATTCGCGAGAGATTTGGAAAAGACAAAAGGATAGATTTTTCAACGTTTGACTTTGTATTTGCTCGGTACTTTGCTCTTACAAGACCAGATGAAGATGTTCGCGAAGCATACCCACGGATATTTGCAAACGGTAGCAGCCCTATTGTCGAAGACCTATTCAGCTGGGCCGATGAAGGGCTTGGAGTTCTGATTGGCGGAGCCTCTACTATCCTGCCCGGACTAAACCTACTCTACAAGTACGGATCAAGACTTAAAGGCGCCCTCGCTGATTGGTGGAGGACCAAGTCGGTCAAAGAGCAGCTAGAGGGCATCGATGACGTAGAGGCCGCCGAACTGGAGAACGCACTACCCAGCATTCTTGCTTATGACATTCAGAGATCGCAGACCAAAAAGGATCGACCTCGAATTGTACTCTTTCTTGATGCATACGAGGTGGTTTCGGGCAGCGGACGTATGATTGCTCGGAATCCATATGACAGTTGGTTTCGGAATTTGGTAGAGCTCCTGCCGGGCTGTTTGGTAGTCATTTTTGGGCGAGAACCTCTTCGATGGGGTTTCTACAATAAGTTATTTCTAGACGTCATAGATTCTCGGCGACTTCCAGAGATCAATGTGACAGCGTCTGCCGAACTCTTGGAGCATTACGACGTCACAGATCCTGCAATTCGGAGCAAGATCATATTGAGCTGCCAAGGTATACCATACGCGTTGATACTGGCTGGCGAGTATTATCTATCATTGGCTCAGACTACGGCCAATCCCCCACTTGAGCTATTCGGCAACACCCCCGACGAAGTTGTTGATCGGTTCATTGACCATTTGAATGAAAACTCCATCAACGAAATCAGGCTAGCCTCCTATCCCCAGTTGCTCGAAGAACAACTTTTTCAAGAAATCTATGAAGGGTTTTTTGGAGGTTCAGCGCTTCCTGATTGGAACAGGCTTTCTCAGAGTAGTTTGATGTCTCCGCATGTGCCCGGATTTTTCACTATGATGCCGGTGCTTAAGGCAGAGATCCAATCACGCGAAAAGAAATTCAATCCAGATATCTTTAGGAAAATCCATGAATTTCTGTCACAAGTAAGCTTGAACAAGGCAGAGGCGAAAAGGAAAGAAGGCGATCTTCGCTATGCATTAGCCTATGTCAGATCGGCGATTTACTCTCTTCCTAGCGACTTGGATTCTGGAAATAGCGCAGTTCCTTTAAAGCTTGAACTAGCGAAGATTCAGATTGGAAGAGGTAACCTTATGAGTGCTCACAGGACTCTGGAGCAAATTGCAGATTCAACGACCTCCTCAACATCGGTTTGCACCGAAAAGCTGCAAAAAAAAGCTACCGGATACCTTGGAGTACTCAATGTCTTGAAGGGGAACTTGAGTACCGCCGAAATCCTTCTAGAAAGGGCCCGAAATGCTGAGGAGGTAGACCTCTATTTGCGCAGCAACATGTTCCTGTCGATCTGGCAAGCCAAAATTCGAAGCCTCCAAGGCTGTTCCAATGAGGCCGAGGTAATGCTTCGAAGTCTATGTTCGCAAGCAAAGGCAAAAAAATACTGGGACTTGTATGGCAAGGCTATGATAGCCTTGGGTCATTCTCTCTTCGAACGAGATGAATACCATGAGGCCGCCACTCATTTTCAAGCCGCCTTAAAAGCGGCGGATCAAACTGAGAGAGCTGATCTCGATATTGAGGCTAAGACTGGGCATGCGCTATGCCTACTAAAACTGGGTCAGCAAAAGAATGCAGGTTACCTCATAGTAAAAGCAATGACTCGGGCGCAACAGGGTGGTCTGAGGCTTCTTCGAGCTAATGCAATGGTTGCCTATGCTGACATTTTGGTCTCTAGAGATCAAGAAGAGGAAGCAGTTCGGATACTCCAACACGCGTCCAAAGAAGCTCAAAGTTGCGGCTATATGATCACTTGTGCTCAGATACAGAAGCGACTGAAGCAACTACATGTTCTACCTGACAAACCTTCTAACGAGAGAATTCGCACAGATCGGCTTGGCACCGACCGAGAGAATCCGTGGCGACGGTTCTAGCGTCGGGCGAGTTGCCAAAACTGCTTCAGCTCAATGAGAAAGATTTGCAGAGCGTCGCCAAGCAGTTATATGAGTTTCGTTAAATCTTCGCCTGGTAATGGCCGAGATCAGCGATACTGGCTGCCTTGCAACCGAGGTTCCGCTGTACTTGCGAATGTATGCCGCGTCAGCGAAGCTCGAAAATCCAAAGACGGGTTTGTCCACGTCATGCCAATTCGTGCATGACGCAGCGAACGACCAATTCTGATTTGCGCCTAAAAGGTAAGAGATAACTATTCAGCAATCACTAAAATTTTAGTAAAATGCTTTGTGAGCGCAGCGACGCAAAAACGCAGCTTGTGCACAAAAATGTACACGGCGATTTTGAACGCAGATAAGCCACTGAAAACGAACGCGGCTTTAGAATGTATGCTTGTTGCAAATCCGTGTACAGGAGTTCGATTCTCCTACTCGCCTCCAATAAAATCAATGGGTTACGATTTTCTCTGCTCATTGGGTATCACCTCTAGTATCAGGTTCACGTTCTGTGCCTGTTCTGTTCGGGGTCATTTGCGCTTCGCTACCGCCTGTCGCGCCCGCATAATTTGCCGCGCCTCGCCCGCATATTTGATGATCATCTCTTTGGATGTGTGGCCGCTGTAGCTGGCGATTTCATCGTCAGTGCAGCCCGCCCACGCCAATTCCATCACGCCGCGATACCGCAAGGCGTGTTGGTCATGGGCCATCAGGCCTAACCGCTTACGCTCGCGCACCATCACACGCGCCATCGCGTGATAGTCCATTTTGGAACCATTAGCGCGCGTCAGGATGTGGCGCGATGGGTGGGGCGCTAGGCGAGTATTAGACGGCTACAATGAGCATCAGCGGTTGGCGGGTGGTGGTCTATCGATCCAGATACCGACAAATGAGCATGTCGCTGCTGCAGTCACGAGTTTTGAACAGTGTCCTTGGTTCACGACTTGGGACAGCATCAACCTCCTCCGCCTTATTGAGAAGAAAGAATTGAAGCGTTCATATGCATAGTCTATCAACTAGGTAAATCCGCCTTCCGGCGTCATCGCTTTGTAGTAATTTCGCGAGATTTGCTGCTGAACGCTCGACAGTGCTGACTACGTTCAGTCGATACCAGTGCTGTGTTTGCGGGTTGATTGGCGTTGTGTCTTTCGGGACATTACTTCTTTGGAAGGGCGGCATGTCTGCTGATCTGCACGTCTTCTAGAGGCGGAATTTGTTGAAGCTTGCTGCACACACCTAAGGTTGGGTTATTGGCGTGGACATCAAATTTAAGTAGATGTTCACGCCTCTTATCAACAAATTGAAAGGCTTACGATCTATTCACAGCTGTCAGCTTTCAAACCGCAATTCTAGGTATGAACACTGTTGTTTTGGGTGACTGAAAAATACATGCCCTCACGCTGTTTCAACCGCGACACCATCGCCAGCAAATTGTCCGCACGCGGGTTTCCTTTGGCGCTGAGCATCCGCATCAGGCTTTTAGGGTCCTTGTCCATATCTTGCGCCAAGGCTTCAAACCCCACAGTGGCATTCACGTAGTCGCGCAGCAGCACCTTACCCGTCTCCAGATCATCGCTGAGCATCGCCTCAACGGCTTCGCGGAACAGACCCGCCCGAAACTCAGGATCGCGCTCAGCGCGCGCTTTGATCGTATCTTTGAAGTCTTTCGTCAGGGGCATGTCAGTCGCCTTTCTCTTTACGAGCCTTGTAGTCGTCCCAATAAGCTTTGGCCTGCTCGATATCTTTCGACTGGCGTTTCTTCGTGCCGCCGCAGAGCAAGATCACAAGCGTATCGCCATCTTTGCCAAAATAGACGCGGTAGCCCGGACCAAAGGTAATGCGCCGTTCAGACACCCCTTGTCCGACTGGCTTCACGTCGCCAAGGTTCCCAGTCTCGATCCGTGCAAGCGCCGTCCGCACCTTCAATGCCGCCGCCGTGTCCAGTCCATTGAACCAATCCTCAAACGGCGTTTTTCCCGCCTCAGTAACATAGACAACAAGCTTATTCATTGGTGTTGTTGGTGACATATACGTTACCATTTGTCAATCGATTTGGCATCATCAATGTGTCATCCCCCGATCCATCTCAACCTCCCGCGCCTCTAGCTCTGTCTCAGCCTCTCTTCGGCGTCCTTCGCTAAGCTCAAGCTCCTGCTCAATTGTTCGTCTAGCGTCGCGTAGCTCGCTTCCTCGTTCAACAATCCACGCAATGCTTTCAGTGACACGGCTTGCGAACGAATGAGCAGCGTCACGCATTGTGCGATACCATCCATCTGGCTCTGCATCTTGTTCGTCGAGCGTTCCTCTAACCCGCTCAATTCCTTTGCTGAAACCTCGCAGGCCGTCACCAACCGCTCGACGCAGGCGAGCAAATCGCGTTCCAGGGGTGTCGTCATCTAATCCTCCTCGATCTTGATGCAGGTCACTGATCTGCCGCCCAGCGTGCAGGTCCTCAGGCGTGTCTTGGTCGGGTCCAGCACCAGCCATGTCCTGTCCTCCCTGTCGATCCGCGTCAGGCCCAAGTCCGTCATCTCTGAGCTGGTCAGTATCAACGTCCAAAGCAAGCTCGCGGCCATCATCGAGACGGTCCCCACCAAGAGTGTCCCCGTGATCAGCCAGGGCGAGATCGTCAGCCAGCTCTTGTTCTGTCGCAGAAAGGTGCGGGTATCGATCTCGATTGTACGCTGCGCGTAGGTCGCAATGCTGTTCAAATCGGTCCTGAAGCTCTCCAGTTGCGATGCCATCGAGGCGGCGTAGTCCTGCCGGATCGTGTCCAGTTCCGCGTTCAGCTTCTCGCTCAGCCGGGTCGGCTTGCCAGTTTTCATGGAAAATTTCTCCTTTCAAACGCCAGCGCTCGCCGGTGTCGGGGTCTTGGGCGGTCAGGTAGGCTTTGCCCGCACGCGGGATATCGAAGACAGCATCGGTAAGTGCGTCGAGCATGCTGCCACGATCAGTGATTAGGCCAACGCTGACTTGATCCAAAACCCACGCGTGCAGCTCGTCGCGCCCGTGAGCACGGCTTGGCGTCTCTATGATGTCACGGACCTCTTGGGTACGCTCCAACTCCATCGGATCGGCCCAGCCATGGCGCTGGTTCATCACGTCACGCAAGCTGTCGAAAGCGTTCTGATAACCGGGCGGTGCGATGTTCAAGCTTCGCCCGGAGGTCAGCTCCAAGCGTGGTGTGCAGAAGTGAAGCTCGACACGGTCTTCGTGGGCATGTCGGACCCAAAGCACCTCATATTGCGTCGGGTCCAGCCCCGCGAAGGCCAGACGCTCGAAGTGGTCCATGACCTCGGCTTGCTGTTCCTCGTTCGGGGCGTCGGTTGCGGCAAAGCTGATCACGCCCGCGCGGTAAGTCCACTGGTGGCGGCTGGCGTCGATCAGGGCCTCAGTGCGGTCGGGATTGCCGCGCAGAACCTCGGGCAGCGGGTCGCGCGTGACGGTCATAGGGTGGCCGTCTGCATCGCGGATCAGGTCGCGGTTGTCGTTATAGGCCAGCACCTTGTCCGCGACGAGGTAGCCGACCGGACCAGCGCCCGCGCCTTTGCCGTTGCGGAAGAACTTGATCAGCATCGGCGCGCGGCCTCGATGATCTGGGCAAGCTGGCGTTCGATGGTCAGCAGGCGGCGGGCAACGGTGAGCGCGTCGAGGTCGGTGTGGCCCGCTAGCATCGCGCGGTTCAGCCAGCGGGCGATCTGGTTGAGGTTGCCGCCAATGCGTCCAACAGCCAGCACGAGCGCCGGATCGACGCGAGGGATGGGCTTGCGACGGCGGGTCGAGTTGCGTGCGCAGCGTCCCGTAACTCCGCCCCTCGCTCAACAAGCCGTTCAACGCATCCACGGACACCGTTTGCGATTGAATGAGCACCGATACGCAGGCGGCCAATCCATCCATCTGGCTCTGCATCTTGGTCGTCGAGCGTGCCTCTAACCCGTTCAATTCCTTTGCCGAGACCTCGCAGGCCGTCACCAAGCGCCCGACGCAGGCGAGCAAGTCGCGTTCCAAGGCTGTCAGAGGTGTCGTCATCTAGTTCTCCTCGATCTTGATGCAGGTCACTGATCTGCCGCCCATTGTGCAGGTTCTCAGGCGCGTCTTGGTCCGGTCCAGCACCACCCACGTCCCGTCCTCCCTGTCGATCCGCGTCAGCCCCAGTTCCGTCAATTCCGAGCGCGTCAGCTGGACTGTCCAAAGCCAGCTCGCGACCATCATCAAGACGATCCCCGTCACGATGATCCCCGTGATGATCCAAGGTGAGAACGTCATCCAATTCTTGATCAGTTCGATCCGTTCCTCGAACAAGTTCCTGTTGTGAAACAGAAAGTGCGCCGTATCGTTCTTCATTGTAGTCTGCGCGTCGTTCAACATGGTCTGCGAGGTCTTCACGAAGGCGCTCATGTGAGATGCCATCAAGTCTTCTTGTTCGGTTTGCATCTGCGCCAGTTTCATACTCAGCCGCGATTTCTGCGTGTCGGGTTGTGGACCAGTTTTCATGGGTGAGGACGCCTTCAAGTTTGAACGGTTTTGAAAATTCAGGATCACGGACGCTGATTGATTTTGCGGCTTGGCGCGGGACCTCGAACCCCGTGTCCTCAAAGAACGCGACCATCGACGCGCGGTCGGCAATCAATCCCGCATCAATCTGGTCGTAGAGCGCCCCAAAGATGACCTGCCTCGCCTCGGCGCGTTCGGCGCTTTCGCGCACAAGTTTGAAGTCACGGGCAAGGTCAGGTTCCATCGGATCGGCCCAACCATGGGTCTTGTTCAACACGTCGCGCAATGTGCTGAACGCGGCTGGTCTTGTCGCGGTTGCGTTCCGGTCTCTCAACTCATTTAGGCAGCCTTTCGTTCGAAGGCCAAGGGGCTTTTGCCACCTAATGACGAGTGCCGCCGTCGTGGATTGTAGAACCCATTGATATACTGGAAAATCGCCCCTTCGGCTTTACGCCTGGTTTCCCAGCGGTTGCGCCAAATCAGCTCTGCCTTGAGTGATTTGAAGAACGTTTCAACCATGGAATTGTCGTAGCAGTTTCCCTTACCGCTCATCGAAACTTGGAAGCCGTGTTTAGACAGCCGTTTCTGATAGTCGCCTGAACAATATTGCGACCCGCGATCCGTATGATGCATGCAGCCCTTCGGCGGTTGCCGCAGTGCCACAGCCATATCCAATGCTCGGATCGCCAGATCCCGCTTCATACGATTGCTAACCGCCCAACCGATGACACGACGGGAATACAAATCAAGGATCACTGCCAGATACAACCAGCCCTCACTGGTCCAGATGTAGGAAATGTCATCGGCCCACTTTTGGTTTGGACCATCTGCAAAGAAGTCCTGGCCCAGCAAGTTAGGGGCGATGTTAAACGCATGATTGCTGTCGGTCGTAACCTTGTATTTCTGGGTCCTGATGATTTTGATGCTATTCTCCCGCATTAAGCGGCCCACGCGCCGGTGCCCAACTTGCAGACCCAGTTCTTGCAGTTCTTCGGTCATGCGAGGCCCGCCATAGCTTTGCAGGCTTAAGCGGTGCTGTTCGCGGATATGCGCCAGGATCACCATATCGTCGCGCTGTCGCTGGCTCATCGGGCGGCTTCGCCACGCGCGAAATCCTCGCGACGTAACCTGCATGACGCGGCAAAGAAATTCGACAGGCCATTCTTCTTTCCAGGCGTCGATAAAGGCGAACCTCACCGACTTTGGCCTGCAAAGAAGATTGCCGCTTTTTTTAACACTTCCCTCTCCTCGCGAAGCAACCGAACTTCCTTGCGAAGGCGTTCGTTCTCTTTCTCGACATCCTCGTGAGGACCCGACATCAGGTTGTCATGCTGATGCTTTTGAACCCACTTGTTCAACGTCGAAAGCCCAACTCCTAAATCCGCTGCCGCTTGCGGTCGTGTCAGCCCACTGGTCGTTGCGATGCGTACTGCATCAAGACGAAACTCGTCTGTGTATCTCGGTGCCATTCTCTATCTCCTTCATAGCAAACATTGCTCGAAAGAGACCGGAACTAAAACGTGGCAAGACCAGGCTTCAT
Organism: Roseobacter fucihabitans; assembly: GCF_014337925.2. Lineage (NCBI taxonomy): Bacteria > Pseudomonadati > Pseudomonadota > Alphaproteobacteria > Rhodobacterales > Roseobacteraceae > Roseobacter > Roseobacter fucihabitans. The sequence goes on from NZ_CP143423.1 coordinate 2,556,950, forward strand.
GCCCCGGCGGTGCGATGTTCAACGCCCTGCCCGTCGCCAGTTCCAAGCGCGGCGTGCAAAAGTGCAGCTCGACATTGCCTTCGTGCACATGACGCACCCAAAGGCAGTCGTATTGATCCGCCTCAAGCCCCGCAAAGGCCAGAGCCTCAAATAGCTCAATGGCCTCTTGCTGGGCGTCCTCGCTGGGCTGATCGCTATCCGCAAAGCTGATCACGCCAGCGGTGTAGCTCCACTTGTTAGCACTTGCGTCGATCAAACCCCGCGTACGGTCGGGATTGCCGTGCAGCACTTCGGGCAGCGGGTCGCGGATTTTCATCTGCGGCTGGCCGTATTCATCGCGGATCAGGTTGCGGTTTTCGTCATAGGCCAAAACTTCGCGGGCGGTCAGGTAGTCAACGGGTGCCGCGCCGCCGCCAGTGCCGGACGAAAAGAACGAGATGATCATTGCTGGCCCTCGCTATGCTGGCCAATGATCTGCGCAAGCTGGCGTTCAATCGCGACAAGCCGCACGCTGACAATGAGGGCGTCGATGTTGCTTGCGCGGCCAGATTTGACGGCCCCGTTGATCCAGCGGGCCAGTTGGTTGAGGTTGCCGCCGACGCGGGCAACGGCAACGGTCAAAAGCGGATCGACACGCGGCACGGGCTTGCGCCGCCGTGCTTGGACCAGCCCCAAGGCCTCACGCATCAGCGTGGCGTTGGGCAGGCCAGCGGCGTCCGCCTTGGCGACAAGCGCGGCCTTCTCCGCAACTGTGCATCGAAAGATCACAGTCTCGGAAAGGCCTTCTTTGACGCGCTCGCCGCGCGTCTGGTTGGGGTTTGAAGGGGAGGCACGCCGCCCCTCACAAGTCCCGCCGATGTAATCGGTGGGTATACGGGGGATGGAGACGTTCTCGCGCAGGCCCGGCAAGACCCGCGCGCCAAGCTGCATCACCTGCACTTCGGGCCGCAAAGGCCACACATCAAGCGACACATTGCCGGAACTGTCGCTGTCCACATCGGCTAGGACCTTGTATAGCCCTGTGCCTATCTGGACATAATCGCCAGCGCGCAACCAACCTGATTGACTTGGCCTCGCACCGTCAATTTCAAGTGTTTGCCCTGTCTGCCCCGCGCCCTTTATGACTGGCACCCCCCCGCCGACCCGAGCGGCGTTGAGCCGACCGGATCACCTAAAAGAAACGTCCCGAACTGCCCCCGGAGGCTCAGAAGAAACGCAACCCAATCCTCCGCCTCATCACGGCCTAACGCCGGAATGCGAACATCGGCCTGCCATGACTGTCCCGGATAGGCGTGTGCTTGACCTGCGAAGGTGAATGGGACATTGAGTAGGTAACATCTTGCTTGCTGCAATTAGATCACGCGGCGGGGTGGCCATGATCGCCGCCGATTGATTGGCATACGCGTGTCCATGTTCCAAAATCATCCGAACCGCGCGGGCACGCACCTTGCCTGAAAACCGGTTTGCTCTGTTACTTTTTCCATAGGCTCCATCCATACTTAGCTTGGAGCCTATGGCAAACTGGGGACGGTTCACGGCGCATTAACTCTGCTGGCGCAACCACTCCATGACAGACGGGCGCACGGACATTTCACCACGGTGACGTGCGTCCGCGATGATCTTGCGCAGCTTATCCAAATCCGTGCGGCGCAGGAGACTTTTAACGGGACCGATAGACGCGGGACGCATCGAAAGGCTGCGGAATCCGATTGCGGCCAAACACATCGCTTCGACCGGGCGACCTGCGTCCTCTCCGCAAAACGACAGCGGGGTTTTTGTCAGGCCGCAGCGCTCGACAATCCCCTCAAGAAAACTGAGGAAGGACACGTTGAGCGTGTCATAGCGACGTCGCACCCGCTCGTTTTCACGATCAGCTGCGAAAAAGAACTGCTTGAGATCATTGCCCCCAATAGACAGGAAATCGACTTCCTCAAAGAACTTGACCGGCGCAAAGGCAAGGCTCGGGGTCTCAAGCATCGCGCCAATCTCCAGACTTTCCGGCAGCACATGGCCCAGCCGTTTCTCGGCGGCCATTGTTTTATCCATGAGTCTGCGCGCTTCGCGGTATTCTTCGAACTGCGCCACGAAGGGGAACATGACGGTCAGCGGGCGACCATTGGCAGCACGTATCAGCGCCTGCAACTGCATCCGCATGATGCCCGGCTTGTCCAGCCCGACGCGGATGGCGCGCCAGCCAAGCGCCGGGTTAGGCTCATCATTGGGTTTCATATAGGGCAACACCTTGTCGGACCCGATGTCGAGCGTGCGAAACACCACACGCCTGCCTTGCGCCGCATCCAGCACCCGCGCATAGAGCGCCACCAACTCCGAGCGGCGTGGCATCTGGTTGCGCACCAGAAACTGCAACTCGGTCCGGAAAAGCCCTACACCCTCGGCACCCGAATTCACCAGAGAAGGCAAATCCGCCATGAGGCCCGCGTTCATGTGCAAAGACACCACCGCCCCGTTCCGTGTTTGCGCTGGTTTGTCACGGATCGAGGTATAGCGTTCCTGCGCTGCCGCGAGCATGGCGATCTTATCGCGAAAGGCCGTCACAACCGTGTCATCAGGGCGTAGGTGCGCAATGCCCTGCTCGCCATCCACCATGATGTGATCGCCATTGAGCGCTTCCGTGGTCACGCGGCTGGCATGCACAATCAAAGGGATCGCAAGCGCGCGCGCGACAATCGCCGCATGGCTGCCCACAGAGCCCTCTTCGAGCACGATGCCCTTGAGGCTGCGCCCATATTCCAGCAACTCCGCCGGGCCGATGTTGCGCGCCACAAGGATGGGATCGGCGGGCATCTCCGCCCCGGTATCCGCCCCCTGCCCGGTCAGGATGCGCAGCAACCGGTTGCTCAAATCATCCAGATCGCTCAGGCGTTCGCGCAGGTAATTATCGCTCACCTGTCCCATGCGCGCGCGGGCCAGTGATTGTTCCTTTTCCACCGAGGCTTCGGCGGACAGACCGTTGGAAATATCCTCTTCCATCCGGCGCATCCAACCCTTGGAATTGGCAAACATCCGGTAGGCTTCAAGCACTTGTTGCTGGTCTTTGTCATGATTGCCGGCGATCTCCAGCATCTTGTCCACGCCCACGCGTAACTGCTCGACCGCCTCGCGCAGCCGCTCCGATTCGCGCACCGGATCATCGGCAATGACATTGGTAACGACCACGCGGGGCTCGTGCAGCCAGACATGGCCTTCCGCCGCACCCTCCTGACCGACCGTACCACGGTACATGGCGGGCTGGAGATGGCGCGCAGACATCGCGGCCCCCTCGCCGACAAAGGCACCAAGCTCGGTCATTTCCGCCAGAACCATCGCGACGACTTCGAGCGCATAGACCTCGTCGGGCAGGAATTCACGCGCCGTTCTGGATTGCACGACCAAAACACCCAGCGCATCCCCCAGCCGCTGGATCGGCACGCCAAGGAAGCTTGAAAACACCTCCTCGCCGGTCTCGGGCATATAGCGGAACCCCTTGGTTTGGGGCGCATCTGCGGTATTCACCACGCGGCGGCGCCGCGCCACCATGCCCACCAGACCTTCGCCGAGCTTCATCCGCGTTTCATGCACCGCGTCCTGATTGAGACCCTCAGTGGCACAAAGCTCCAAAGTGTCCTCATCGCGAAACAGATAGATGGAGCAGACCTCACAGCCCATGCTGTCGGCAATCAGATGGGTGATCCTGTCCAGACGCGCCTGTCCCTCAACATTGCCCGCCATCGCGTCCCGCAGCCGCCCCAGCAGCTTGCGCGACCCTGTCTCCTGACGTTCAGCCACGCGAAACCCTCCCAAACAGGCCCCTCAAAGACGCAACGCGCGCAGATCAGGCCGCTTTTTCCAGCTCGAAAGCATCATGCAGCGCCTGCACGGCAAGTTCCATGTATTTCCGGTCGATCAGCACGGAAATCTTGATTTCCGATGTCGTTATGACCTTGATGTTGATGCCTTCAGCGCTCAGCACCTGGAACATCTTCGCCGCAACGCCTGTATGGCTACGCATCCCGATCCCGACCACCGAAATCTTTGCCACATCTGTGTCGGCAATGATCTCGTGGTAGTTGATAATGCCGTCCGATTTGGCATCCGCCACCGCCTTTTGCGCGCGCACGACCTGATCTGTGGGGCAGGACCAGGTCATGTCCGTGCGCCCTTCCTCAGAGATGTTCTGTACGATCATATCGACATTCACACCGCCCTCGCTCAGCGCCGTAAAGATATTTGCTGCAATGCCAGGACGGTCCGCGACACTCACCAGCGTCATCTTGGCCTCATCGCGTGAAAAGGCGACACCGGCAACCACATTGCTTTCCATGATTTCTTCCTCCGCGCAGACCAACGTGCCCGCATCATCTGATTGCTCTTCAAAACTGCTCAAGACGCGCAGCTTCACCTTGTAGCGCATGGCCAATTCAACCGACCGCGTTTGCAATACCTTGGCCCCCAAAGAGGCCAGTTCCAGCATCTCCTCAAACGCAATCTTGTCCAGTTTGCGTGCCTTGGCAGACACCCGAGGGTCGGTTGTGTAAACCCCGTCCACATCCGTATAGATATCACAGCGTTCCGCCTCGAAAGCGGCCGCAAATGCGACGGCGGTGGTGTCCGACCCCCCCCGGCCCAAGGTGGTAATACGCCCCTCGGGGCTGACGCCCTGAAAGCCGGCGACAATCGCCACGCGCATGCCTTCGGCAAACTTACTCATGATGTTCTCGGGCGGTATCTCCTCGATGCGCGCCGCAGAATGCGCCGAGGTCGTCTTCACCGGCACCTGCCAGCCCTGCCAACTGCGCGCCGGAACATCCATTTCCTGCAAGGTCAACGCCATCAATCCTGCGGTCACGTTCTCACCCGAGGACACAACCGCATCATATTCACGCGCATCATAAAGCGGCGAAGTCTCGCCGACCCACCCGACCAGCTCATTGGTTTTACCCGACATGGCCGAGACAATCACAATGACGTCATAGCCTTTGGCGACTTCAACGCCGACGCGTTTGGCCGCGCGTCTGATACGATCCAGCGTGGCCACCGACGTGCCACCAAATTTCATCACCAAAACAGGCATGACGCGCCCCTCGCATTAATCGCGGCGGGTGTACGCGCAGTTGGCCCGACACGCAAGACACAGCAAACATCGCGGATGACAAGCGACACCAAGTCACGCACCAATTCAGGTGCATCTTGCACCTGATCACAATGGCGTGGCGGCGCAAGCCGCCTCCTTTGGATCAAAAAGCGTGGGCGCGCCCGTCCCAGGTTTCAAAAACACCGGTGGTAGACAGATCAAGCGCATCAAATCGGTTCACCAATCCCGAAACCGCTTGAGCAACATCAATTTCGGCCGCTTGGCCGCCCATGTCGGTTTGTACCCAGCCCGGATGATAGATACCAACGGCGATGCCCTCTGCGCGCAGGTCCGCAGCCAGGTTGCGCCCCAGATTGAGCACAGCCGCCTTGGATGCGCGATAAATGTAACTGCCACCGGGGGCGCGTTCGCTGGAGGCCATCTGCGAAGAAATGATCACAATTTTAGCGGATGTCGCAGCCCTCAGATTTGGCAACAGCGACTGCACGCTCAAAAAAACACCCGTGACATTGGTCGCAAAGCTATCCGCCCATTGCTCTACGGGATATCCCCCCTCAAGCTTCTGCCCCTTGTCCAGATAAACGCCCGCGTTGCACACCAGCAACTCAACCGGCTGCCCCGATAAACTCTTTGCGAATGTCGCATGGCTGGCGCGATCCCGCACGTCCAGCGGATGCGCCCCGTCACGGGTGGTGCCGATGACATCGCCGCCACGGGCCCTGTAGGCTTCAAGCAGCCCCGCTCCGATCCCCCGGCTGGCCCCCGTAATGACAATGGTCATATCCTCAATTCGCCTTTCGGCTGGGTAGAAAGGGCAAGGGGGCCACCGGCACGCCGTCATCAATCAAGGCCTTGGCTTCCTGCACATTCGCCTCACCGTAAATGGCGCGTTCCGGTGCCGTACCAAGATACATCGATCGCGCCTCCTGGGCAAAGCGCGGTCCGACATAATCGGCGTTTTCTTCGACGTGCTGGCGCAATTGGGAAAGCGCCTTCTCGGGCTCGCCCTCCTGGGTTTGGAGAGGTTTGGTTGCCGTATCGCCCGCACCCGAAGAGATGCGCGGTGCCATGATCGCCTTACTGACGTCGCCGCTTCCGCAAATCGCACAGGACAGATGTCCGGCTGCTTTCAGCGTGTCAAAAGCCGACGCAGACTGAAACCAGCTGTCAAAGGAATGGTCGTTGTCACATTTGAGCGCAAATTGAATCATGTCGCGCAGGTTACTCCAAATTCATTATCATTTCTTTACGAAATGGGGCCCATCCCGCCCCGCGTCAAGCAGATGCGGCGTCTTCGCGGGGGTCAAAATCCCGCAGGATGCGGGCCAATTCGGGCTCATCCACCACTTGCGCGGCTTTTTTACGGCTCATCCATGCGCGCTTTCGCTGCCCCACCTCGGGATAATCCTCCGCCAAATCCGTGACTTCCACCGCATAAACCATGGCCAGACAGGGCAATGCGCCAAGATCATCCGCGTCCTTGCTGTAGGAATAAATCCCCAGGCAGCGCCCATCCGATCTGCCGCGCACCCCCGCTTCCTCCCAAGCCTCCTGCATCGCCGAGCCCGCAGGCGTTTGCCCATCCATCGGCCAGCCTTTCGGCATGATCCAGCGTCGCGTGCCGCGCGATGTGATCAACAAGACCTGCAGCTTCTTTTTCTTGATCCGATAGCAAAGCGCCGCGAATTGCGTGCGCACATCCCTTTTGTGCGCACCTGCAAGTGATAAAGGCAGTTGTTTGATCATTTCGTCAATTGCGCCAGTGGATTTTAGGTTTTGAACGGGTTTGTGGTGCGAGATATGACCTAATCGAAAAGATGTGCCAACAATTTATGGCCCCATACACCCCATACGCCACAGAATGTTGATTTATTGCAGCAGTGGAACAGGCTTTACATCATGTCGCGCGATTGCATTTTATCGCGCAACCGTGACACGAGTGTTTCAAGCGGTACATCGGCATCAATGGCCAGTTTACGCAAACCAAAATGAACATGTGCGATTTCCTGATAGTAGTTGGTGTAGGCGTAATTCGTTGCGGCCCCCGCCACCGCCCCCAGAACCGGCACCGTCTGCGCAGCCAGCTTCTGCCCCAGAACAGTCGCAAGCCGCGGAGCGACGCGCGCTATGATCCCCTGAAACGCCGCACCGGTCAGTGTGACGCGCGCAGACAGAAACCCCAGATCGGCACCATCATCCTGCGCCAGGGGGCCGGCGGAAGCAAAAACCTCGATGCAATCAAATTGCACGCTCTGGGATGCAGGGTCAAACCCATGTTCAACCGCAACACCCTGAATGATGCGCAACAACAAGGTGGTCGTCACCGGCAATTCGGCCAGCGCCGTGGGCAGCCCCCCCGCCCCCCCGACAGCACCCATCGCCGCGCCAACGGCCGTGTTGACCCAGCTTTTCTGGTCCGGCACATAGGACCTGCTCGACCCGGCCGCCTTCATGGCCTGTTCCAGCGCGCGCTTTGTCGCTCCCTGAAGCCCGGAGCGTGCCGCAGCAGGCAACTTGTCCAGCAACCCCTCCGCGCGACCGCCCACCATATTCAAAAGCTCGACCGCCCCGCCGCTCGCACGTCGATAACGGCGCGCCAGAAGATCGAGTTCCGCGTCCAGGTCTATCGGGCCGATCTGTGTCATTTCCTGCATTGCGCGTCTCCATTCGTAACTGAAGTGGGAAGTCCGGCAAGGTTTTTCAATCGCCCGGACGCACCGCACCCTTCCAGCGCGTCACATCCCCCCGAATGTCCAACCAGGCCCCGGGAACCAATTCGCGACCCAAAACCCGCTCCGGGTTTGTCGGTGCGGGCATCACAACGCCCCCTAACCTCTCGAACCCAAACCGCTGGTAATAGGGCGCATCTCCGACAAGCATCACCCGCGCCCAACCTAACCCAGCAGCCCGCGATAGCACCTCCCGGATCAAATCACCCGCAAGCCCCTCCCCCTGACGTGTCGGATGAACCGCAATCGGACCCAACAAAAGAGCAGGTGCGCCCGCCACGCGCACGGGCCAAAACCGGACCGCCCCGGCCAGAATCCCCGCGCCGTCCCGCGCAACAGTGTTAAGCTGAGACACCGATGCCACATCATCGCGCAACCGATAAGAGGACAAGGCCTCGCGACCCGGTGCAAAGCACAGATCAAAAAGCGCCTCGACCTCATGCACATCCCGCGCCGTTTCCAGTTTCAAATCATACACGGTGCCGGCACAGCCCAGTTTCTGTTTCAGGTAGCCCGCCCCTAGCACATGCGTTACATGGCCTGCAAATGATCAGGAGATTGCAATGTTCTACCGCCCTCAGGATGGCCACGGTCTGCCTCATAATCCGTTCAATGCCATTGTGACGCCGCGCCCCATCGGTTGGATTTCAACCCGCAACGCCCAGGGGCAGAACAATCTGGCACCCTATTCCTTTTTCAACGGTGTCTCCTATACGCCGCCACAAGTGATGTTCGCCTCCACCAGCCACAAAAGCGATCAAGGCGATACCAAGGACTCGGTGGCCAATATACGTGAAACCGGCGTGTTCTGCGTGAACATCGTCGAATACGCAATGCGCGATGCGATGAATGCCTCTTCGGAAATGCTTCCCAAGGAGGTCGATGAATTCGCCGCCGCAGGCCTGACAGCTCAAGCCTGCAACCAGATCGATTGCGCGCGTGTCGCCAATGCGCCCGCCGCGCTGGAATGTCGGATGACGCAGGTTGTCGCCATTGAAGGGGAGAACAACTTCGTGGTCTTCGGTGAGGTCATCGGTGTGCATATCCGCGATGACACCTTGGTAGAGGGCCGCTTTGATGTCACGAGTTTCCAACCGCTGAGCAGATTGGGTTACCGCGATTACACGCGCGTGACGGAGGTTTTCGAACTCGCGCGCCCGGACGATTGAAAGCCGCCCACGATCGCAGCGGCACAAGATTTTCAGACGGGTATATCGCCTACATCAAGAATGCCTGAGCAACCGCATATGATGGCACTATGGACCAAACATCCGCGTAAATATTCCCACACGCCCCACGGCCAACACCGCAACATTCAGTGCACCGCGCGGGACGGTCATTCGGGACGGTGGGCGGGGCGCCTTGGCTAAGGGCCAACAGCGCCGCTCACTGTCAGTGCCCGCCTAAAATACCTGTGCGCACTTGGTAGTTGACGGCCAATTCATACTCAGGATCATCGTCACTATCCACCATCAGATGGCCCGCCTTGGTCAAGAGGCGATGACAATCCCGGCTCAAATGGCGCAGCTGCAACCGCTTGCCAACGCTTTCATATTTACCGGCCACAGCCTCAATCGCCTGCAAGGCGGATTGATCCACAACGCGGCTGTCGGCGAAATCCACGATCACCTCAACTGGGTCGCCATTCACATCAAAAAGCTCTGAAAACCCCTCGGATGATCCAAAGAACAATGGCCCCTGAATCTGATAAACACGCGCGCCTTCCGGTGTCGTATAGGTCTTAGAATAAATCCGCCGCGCGTTGTTCCAGGCATAGGCCAATGCGCTGACGATCACACCAACCACGACGGCGACCGCAAGGTCCTCGTAAACCGTCACGACTGTCACGAGCAGGATCACGAACGCGTCCGTCAGCGGCACCTTGCGCAGGATCGTCAGGCTGTTCCAGGCGAATGTCCCGATCACCACCATGAACATAACCCCCACCAAAGCGGCCAGCGGGATCAGCTCGATAATCGAGGATCCAACAAGAATGAACAGCAATAAAAACACCGCCGCCGCGATCCCGGCAACACGCGTGCGCCCGCCGGATTTCACGTTGATCATGGATTGGCCGATCATCGCACAACCGCCCATCCCGCCAAAGAAACCCGTGACGGTATTAGCGATGCCCTGGGCGATGCACTCCTGTGATGCGCCGCCGCGCTTATTGGTCATATCACCCACCAGATTGAGCGTGAGCAGGCTTTCAATCAAGCCAATCGCCGCCAGTATCACCGCATAGGGCAGGATGATCTCAATGGTCTCCCAATTGAGCGCCACCATTGGAATATGCAAACTTGGCAAGCCCCCCTGAATGGAGGCAAGATCACCAACCCGCGGCACATCCAGACCAAAACCGATCACCACGGCGGCCACGATTCCGATCCCGGCCAGCGGTGCGGGGATGGCACGCGTGATCCGCGGCATGACCCAGATGATCGCCATCGTCGCGCCCACCAGCGCCAACATCAGATAAAGCGGCATCCCGGACAACCATTCGCCGCCCGACATCCCGTGACCTGTATTCACAATCGTGCCCGGCACTTTGAACTGGCTCATCTGTGCAAGAAAAATGACGATCGCCAGCCCGTTCACAAAGCCCAACATCACCGGATGCGGTACCAATCGGATGAATTTCCCCCATTGCATGACCCCCGCGATCATCTGCAAGATTCCCATCAAAACGACAGTCGCAAAAAGATATTCAACGCCGTGCTGCGCCACCAGCGCCACCATGACCACGGCCAAGGCACCGGTCGCACCGGAAATCATGCCCGGACGCCCCCCGATCAGCGCGGTAATCAACCCCACGATAAAGGCGGCATAAAGCCCCACCAGCGGGTTCACCCCGGCGACAAATGCAAAGGCCACGGCCTCAGGAACCAGTGCCAGCGCAACGGTCAGCCCCGACAAAAGCTCAATCCGCAGTCGCCCGATGGAAAACCCATCCTCGGGCATCCAGCGCAATTCAGTCATTTCAAGGTTCTTCGTGAAGCTGCGGAACGCTGTTCGCACCATGCCAGTTATCCTAAATTCTGTTCCGGAAGGGGAGCCAGCCACAGCCAGGCCCGGTTGCGCGCTGCCTAGACGGTTTTGCGCAAAATGAAAACCCCAAGCCCAGGATCCCCTATCTTGGTGAAGATTTGATGAAATCCACCTCGGTTTGGCAGAACGCGCCACTGCGCTGCATAAACCCATGCAACTTAAACGGACCCGTAACCCCTGCAAATAACGCCAAACCACTTGATCTTCCGGCATAATCTGGCCACGATCACGCACAGATAAAACCAATGGAGCCCCTCATGACCTCACCTAAAATCGCCGTGATTGGCGGCTCCGGAATCTATGATATCGACGGTTTGGAAAACGCCGCCTGGAACACGGTCGACACACCCTGGGGCGCGCCCTCCGATGCGATTTTGACGGGATCGCTGGACGGCACTGAAATGGCCTTCCTGCCACGCCATGGCAGGGGTCACATCCACAGCCCCACCACCGTCCCCTACCGCGCCAATATCGACGCGCTGAAACGGATCGGGTGCACGGATTTGATATCGGTTTCCGCCTGCGGATCGTTTCGCGAAGACATGGCACCGGGTGATTTTGTGATTGTGGATCAATTCATTGACCGCACCATCGCGCGCGAAAAATCCTTTTTCGGGACGGGTTGCGTGGCGCATGTTTCAGTGGCGCACCCGACATGCCCCCGCTTGTCTGATGCCTGCGAAACAGCGGCCCGCGCAAGTGGGATCACCGTGCATAAGGGCGGCACGTATCTCGCCATGGAAGGCCCGCAGTTCTCAACGCTGGCGGAATCCAAAATGTACCGTGAAAGCTGGGGCGCGGATGTGATCGGGATGACCAATATGCCCGAAGCAAAACTCGCGCGCGAGGCAGAGCTTTGCTATGCTTCCGTCGCCATGATCACTGATTATGACAGCTGGCATCCCGATCATGGCGAGGTTGATGTGACCCAGATCATCGCAACTCTGATGGGCAATGCCGAAAAGGGCCGCGATCTGGTGCGCCGTCTTCCCGCGCTCCTCGGCGCGGACCGCACGCCCTGCCCGCATGGCTGTGACCGGGCGCTCGACCACGCGATCCTGACCGCACCAGAGGCCCGTGATCCGGCGCTTGTGGCAAAATTAGACGCCGTCGCGGGACGCATATTGGCGTAGGGTTTTGAAACCCCACGCCTGCTACTCATTACATTCATACCGGTTCAATTGATCTCAACGATATTCCAATCCACTTTCATCCGCGTAAACGCGTCCGCGCCGATAATATCGCGCACGGTCTTGGGTTGCGGACATTGCGTGCAAGATGACGGATCAATCATCAGCGGATTGGCAAAGCGCACCCATTTGGACACGTTTTCGCCGCCATGCACCTCATAGATCGAATCCACCACAAAGGGCGTCAGCGAGATATTGGCGGCCATGGCCACCACCGTTTGCAGGCAAGCCGGGTTCATCGGTGCATTAACGGCCGGGCGGTGCGTTTTGGAATAGCTCCAGTCTTTCTGGGGCGAATCAACCTTGGCCAGACCAATGATTTTCTCGCCAACCCAGCCACCGACCGAATCCATGGTCTTATTCACGCCAGCGCCCCAGATGTTGGAGGCTGACAATTTCGCCTCCACCGGCGCGACCGTCGCATAGGTCTGCAAGGAACAGATCTTGCTTTCGACGAAATCGTTGATGTCATGGTTGAACACATAAACATCGCCGGGAAGCGGATTGCTGACACGGGTGTCAGGAATGATCATCCGCGCATAGCCGATATCATCTTCATCCGCATCCAACACCAGCGTTTCGGCGATATTAAAGCCCAGCACGGCGGCAATCATGCCAGCGATGGTCCAGAATTTCAGATCGATCTTTTTGGATTTGACGGGTTTTTTGACCTCCTCCATGGCGGTCACTGTGGACAGCAAAGGTTGCTACCGCAATTGTAGTAACCTTGTGGACAGGCCGCATAAGCCGCGACGGATGAAACAAAAAAGGCAGCGAGTGCCAGAGCAACGATGGCGCGCATGATAATCTCTCCAAGTTGAATTAAATTTGAGCAGTGAAGAGATGATTCCACATATGCGGGAAAACGTCTGTGAAACACATCACATTGGGAACGCCTTGATGTTTTATGTGCAATCTGAAACGAATGCAGGCGAGCCCAAAAAGGACGAACCCCATGCCGCTTGACCTCTGGCTCACCTTCGTGGCCGCCTCCACTGCGCTGCTGTTGATCCCCGGACCGACGGTTCTGTTGGTGCTCAGCTATGCGCTCTCCAAGGGGCGTTGCGTTGCTGCGGCCTCCGCTGCGGGTGTCGCCTTTGGCGATCTTGTGGCCATGACCGCGTCCCTCGCCGGTCTGGGCGCGCTCGTTTTGGCCTCTGCTGCGCTGTTCACCGTGTTGAAATGGGCCGGTGCGCTCTATCTGATCTGGCTCGGAATCAAGCTGATCCGCTCGGCCCCCGGCACCGGGCTTGACGCCCCCAAACAACAGATCAACGCCCGCGGCGTTTTTCGCCACACCGCCGCCGTAACCGCGCTCAACCCCAAATCCATCGCGTTTTTTATCGCTTTTGTGCCGCAATTCCTGCGCCCGGATGCGCCGCTGCTGCCGCAATTTGCCATCCTGATTGCGACTTTCGTTACCCTCGCCGCGCTCAACGCCATGGCCTATGCGCTCATGGCAGATCGCTTGCGCCGAATGATCGCACGCCCCGCAATTCTGTGCTGGATCACCCGCGCAGGGGGTGCCACATTGATCGCCATGGGCGTCTTGACCGCCACCCTGCGCCGCGCCAACTGAGAGAGCCGACATGAAAACCGTTCAGGACTACATCCGCACCATCGTTGATTTTCCCCATGAGGGTATCATGTTTCGCGATGTCACCACGCTCTTTGCCGATCCACGCGGGTTTCGCATGGCAATCGATCAGATGTTGCACCCCTATGCCGGGCTGGAAATCGACAAGGTCGTCGGTCTGGAAGCCCGCGGCTTCATCCTCGGGGGGGCCATCGCGCATCAACTCTCGGTCGGTTTCGTGCCCATCCGCAAGAAGGGCAAACTGCCCGGTACCACCATCTCACAGGACTATACGCTGGAGTATGGCGAGGCGATCGTCGAAATCCACGATGATGCGATCCAGCCGGGCGAAAAAATCCTTGTCGTGGATGATCTGCTGGCCACGGGCGGCACGGCAGAAGCCGGGATCAAACTGATCGAACGTTTGGGCGGTGAAATCATCTCCACCGCCTTCATCATCGACCTGCCCGACCTCGGAGGGCGCACCAAGCTGGAGGCTCTGGGCATGGAGGTCCATGCGCTCTGCACATTCGAGGGCCTCTGAAACACGCGCCAATACCAAATCCCGGAGGGATTTGAAAAACATCGCGCGGCGCGTCAGCGCCTCATGTCTTGAAAAGCGCGCCTGGGTTCATGATGCCCACCGGGTCGAGCGCCGCCTTAACCGCGCGCATCGCCGAGAGTTTCGCCGGATCGCCATAGCGTTGCAAATCATCCACCTTCAGGCGTCCGATGCCGTGCTCCGCGCTCACCGAGCCGTCAAGATCATGCACCAGATCATGCACCACACGCTGAAGTGCTGCGCGTTTGTCGTTATGCTGCGCGGCCGTTTCACCGGGAACCGGGAAGATATTGAAATGCAAATTCCCATCCCCCAAATGCCCAAAACAATTGATCCGAAACGCGCCGACCTCTGCAATCAATTGCCTCGCCCGCGTGATGAAACCCGCAATACATCCCAAGGGCAGCGACACATCACTGGAAATGATCGCCCCGATGCGCTTATTCGCCTCGGGGATATGCTCGCGCACGGACCAGAAATCCTTTGATTGCTGTGCGTTCTGCGCGATCAGACCATCCAGCGCCAGACCCTGTGCGCTGGCCTCTTCAAACACCCGTTCGAGCGCAGATGCCGGGTCCATCCCACTCACCAACCCCACCTCGATCAGCACGCACCATTCGGGCGGCGTCTCAAAGGGTTGGCGGACGTTGGGCAGCACCTCGCTCAAAAACCGCAGACCCTGTCCGTTGATCAACTCAAACCCGCTGACCATCTCACCGAGCTGGCCCCGCGCCAGCGCCAGAAGCGACAGCGCCGCCGCAGGCGAAGGCACCACAAAAAACGCCGTGCCCGATTGCGCCGGGCGCGGGCTCAGCTTCAGCGCCGCCGCCGTGATGATGCCAAGCGTGCCTTCCGAGCCGATCAGCAGATTGCGCAGATCATAGCCGGTATTATCCTTGCGCAGACGTTTCAGCCCATGCCAGATCTGCCCATCGGGCAAGACCGCCTCCACGCCCAGACACAGATCGCGCGCATTGCCATAGCGCAGCACCGCCGTGCCGCCAGCGTTTGTCGCAAGATTGCCCCCGATGCGCGCGGAGCCCTCAGAGGCCAGCGACAGAGGAAACAAGCGATCCACCTCCTCTGCGGCGCTCTGGATATCGGCCAGCACGCAACCCGCTTCGCAGATCAACACGTTTTCCTGCGCATAGATGTCGCGCAATGCATTTATCCGCTCCAGTGACAGGATCAGCGGCAAAGGCCCCTCCGGCGAAATCTGCCCGCCCACCAGACCGGTCCCACCGCCATAAGGGATGATACCAACACGCGCATCCGCCGCGAGCGTCACGATGCGTGCGACCTCCTCGGTGGTTCTTGGACGCACCATCGGGCCTGCGCGCCCCTGCCAGCGTCCGCGCGGCTCTTCAAGGTGGCGCGGCTCTGTCTCGCTCAACGACCCTGCGGGCAGGTTTTGCGCAAGCAGGGCGGTGAAAGCGGCATCAGCGGAATTCAAATTCATGCGTATTGATCCGATGCAGGGCGCGAGGATGCAAGCCCCTAAGGTTCAGTGAGCCACGCCGGGCGCAGCACCATGATGGTCGGGCGCCCCGGCAAACGATCCAGCGATATATCCAGCGACGCCCCGCCGACCTCAACCACGGCAAACTCATCCGACATGCCCGCCAGAAATTCATCCAGCGCAAATTGCGAGAACCAATGCATCGGAATCACTACAGAAGAACGAAGGCGTTTGAGGACCTGCGTCATCGTCGCCAGATCCAGCGTATATCCCCCATCCACCGGTGCCATGACCACATCCAGCCGTCCAAGGGCCGCGTATTGCGCAACGTCCGGTTCGTGATGCAAATGGCCCAGATGACCAATGCACAGACCCGCCATTTCGAAAACAAATATCGAGTTGCCCTTTTCCTCCACGCCGGAGAATTGCGATCTGATGTCGGTCGATACATTGCGCACCAGCACTTCGCCCAGATCAAGGTGATGCGTGATGCCTTCGCCAAAGGGGCCCCATCCGGGCAGCACATGCGGGATCGCCGGATCAGGATTGGCCGTCCAATGCGTGCCATGCGCGTGGTTCATCGTGACCACATCCGGGATCATCGGGGCGGATCCGGTGAAGCCGGTAAAATCCGTGACCATGTTCAACCCGCCGTGGCTGCGGATCAGGAAACTGGCATGGGAGATATAATGGATGCGCACGGTTTCGGATGCGACCGGCCCCAAGCTCGCGGGCACGATATATTCCAGCCCCGGCGCGGTTTGAGCCAATGCGAGGCAATGGCTGGGCGTGCGTTCCTGTGCCGTCGCACCGGATGCGGCCAGAATGAAAAATAGAAAAACCCGTATCAGCATGTGGTCCCCTCCCTGCGCATAAAACTAGCGCGCCTGGGGGAATTCCAAATAGCAATTATGCTCCATCTTGGCGGAAATTTAACGCCGGTGCCACATTTTCAGACGTTTAGGACCCGGTTCACGGCCCAGATATCTAACCCGCGTCTGTCTTACCGCGCCGATCCCCGCGAATAGCGGCATAAAGCACATGCGTGCGCCAGCGCCCGTCGATCTGGAGATAGCTTTGCGCCACCCCCTCGTATTTGAACCCTGAGGTTTCCAACAGCCCGCGCGATGCGGCGTTCTCTGGCAGGCACGCCGCTTCGATCCGGCTCAGGTCCAGTTGCGTGAATGCATGATGCACAAGGGCGGTGATCGCTTCACGCATATATCCCTGGCGCGCGAAGGGCTGGCCCGTCCAATACCCCAACGTCCCCGATTGCGCAGGGCCACGTCGAATATTGTCCAGCGTGATCGCCCCCATGAGCGATTGATCCTGTCGGCGGATCAGAAACAGCGGCATCGCCGTCCCCCCGGAGACCGAGCGTTGTGCCCAATAGACCCGATTGGTGAAGGCCTTGCGGCTCAGATGATCCTTCGCCCAGGTCGGCTCCCAGGAGGTCAGATAGCCCTTGCTTTGCACGCGCAGCGACGTCCAGGGGCGAAAATCGGAATGGATGGGCGGGCGCAGGGTCATGCGCTCGGTTTCGATCCGCAGTTTGCGAAACCCCCGCAGCATCAGGCCGCTCGACGCTCCTGTAACGCCGCAAGGCTCGGGGCCGCCTCAATCGGCCCGTAGAGCGCGAGCGCGGCAGGTGACGCCGCGGCCATATCTTGTGCAAACTCGCGTACATCCCCGGTTGTGACCGCATCAATCAGCGCCACGGTTTCCTCCAGCGGTGGCACCCGGTCCCAGATCTGTATAAGACGCGCAAGCCGCTCGGCGCGGTTCGAGGGGCTTTCCAGACCCATCAACAATCCCGCCTTCATCTGCGCGCGCGCGCGGGCCACTTCGGCGGGGGACATGTCATCAGCAGCGCGTTTCATCTCGTCGATGGTGATTTCGGCTAGCTGCGGCAATTGCTCCGCCGAGGTCCCCGCATAGATCGTGGTCATGCCGGTGTCGGCATAGGCCCCGGCCTGCGCAAATATAGAGTAACACAGACCCCGGTTTTCGCGGATTTCCTGGAACAGGCGGCTCGACATCCCACCCCCCAATGCAGAGGCGTAAATCTGCGCCGTGTATATCTTGTCATCCCGGTAGCCGGGGCTTTCAAAGGCCAGCGCGAAATGCGCCTGCTCCAGATCCTTGCTCTGGCGTCGCTCGCCGCCCAGAAATTGCGCGGCATTCACCTCAAACACAGGCGTTGGCGTCATGTCCCCAAACAGCGTTTCGGCCAGTTTCACAATCGCCTCGTGATCCACCGCTCCCGCAGCAGACAGGATCATCTGTTCGGGTCCGTAATGCTGCTTGATGAAACGCTGTAGGTCTTTTCGACAGAAATTACTGACCCGCTCGGTCGGGCCCAAAATCGTGCGCCCCATCGGATGATCCGGATAGGCCTCCTCCTGAAGCCAGTCGAAAATTACATCATCCGGCGTGTCCAGCGCCTGCCCGATCTCTTGCAATATAACACCGCGCTCGACCTCAATCTCGGATTTTTCCAGCGTCGGATTGAGCAGGATATCCGCGATCACATCCAGCGCCAGCGGCACGTCGTTCTGCAACACCCGCGCGTAATAGGCCGTCACCTCGCGGCTGGTATAGGCGTTGATATAGCCCCCCACATCCTCGATGCTTTCGGCGATCTGGAGGGCGGTGCGGCGTTTGGTGCCCTTGAAGGCCATATGTTCGAGGAAATGCGCAATGCCATTTTGGGCGGGCGTCTCATGGCGCGCCCCGGCGGTGACCCAGACCCCGATGGAGGCCGAGGCGAGCCCTGGCATTTCTTCGGTTACGATGCGAAAGCCGTTCGGCAGGCGGTGTTGATTAAGTGTCACGCAGTAAGATGCCTTTTGATATGCGCGGTGAGCGCGGCCAGATCATTTGGCACCCGGCTCACCCGTTCGCCGCGTTCATACAGGTCGTCCATGCGCGGGGGCAAGGGGGGGTGTTGCCCGGAGGCTTTTTCTACGGCGTCCGGAAATTTGGCCGGATGGGCCGTGGCCAGCGTGATCATCGGGGTGCCGGTGACGCGCATCTCATCCGCGACCTTCACACCAATGGCGGAATGCGGGCAGAGCAATTCACCGCTGGATTTCAGCGTGGCGGTAATGGTCGCCATCGTCTCCTCTTCAGAGGCACGCCCGGAGATGTAGTTCGATTGCAGCACCTGCATCGCGCCCTGACTGACGTCAAACCCGCCCGCCTTTAGCTCATCCATCAGCTGTTTGATCGCATTGCCGTCCCGGTCATAGGCATCAAATAACGCACGCTCAAAATTGGAGCTAACCTGAATATCCATCGAGGGGCTGATGGAGGGCACGGTTTGCCCCTTGTGATACCCCTGCCCGCTCAGACAGCGGTGCAGGATGTCATTTTGGTTGGTGGCCACCACCAGCTTGTCAATGGGAAGCCCCATGCGCTTGGCGATATAGCCTGCGAAAATATCGCCGAAATTACCGGTCGGCACGGTGAAACTTACGGGTCGGTGCGGCGCGCCCAAAGCCACGGCAGAGGAGAAGTAATAGACGACCTGCGCCAGCACCCGGCCCCAGTTGATCGAGTTGACCCCGGCCAGCCGCACCCCATCACGAAATTCGAAATCGTTGAACATATCCTTGAGACGCGCCTGACAGTCGTCAAAATCCCCGTCCATGGCCAGCGCATGTACGTTGCTTTCGGTGGGCGTGGTCATTTGGCGGCGCTGGACCTCCGAAATGCGACCATGCGGATAGAGGATGAAGACATCGACATTTTCAAGGCCGCGAAACGCCTCGATTGCCGCCGATCCCGTATCCCCCGAGGTCGCCCCAACAATGGTGACGCGGTCGCCCTTGCGCCCCAATGCGGTCTGGAACATCTGGCCAATGAGCTGCATCGCGAAATCCTTGAACGCCAGCGTCGGGCCGTGGAACAGTTCCAGCAGGAAATGCCCCTGATCCAATTGAACCAAAGGCGCGCGCGCAGCGTGACCAAAACCCGCATAGGCGCGCTCGATGATATCACCAAACTCATCATCGCTGAACACATCACCGACAAAGGGGCGCATCACGCGATACGCAATCGCCTCGTAGGAAAGCCCCTCAAGCGCGGCGATTTCGGCCAGCGTCAATTGCGGGATCGTTTCGGGCACATAAAGCCCGCCGTCACGGGCAAGGCCGGTCAGCATCGCCTCCTCGAAATTCAGAACAGGCGCAGTGCCACGGGTCGAAATATAACGCATATGTTTCAGCTTTTATTGGTGCCGGATCGTCGGCGCAGGAAAATTGCGGTCATTGCCAGCCAGATGGCCGAGAGCGAAAACCAAGTAATCGCATATTGCAAGTGATCGTTGGGAATAAGGCGCGTGTCTACCGGCATTGGGCTCACAGGTCCGCCCAATTGCGCAGCCTCGCGGCGCACGACAAGCACGGGTTCGGTATTGAGCGCCCGCGCCATGGCATCGACGTCACGGGCAAACCAGATGTTTTCATTGAGATCAGGTTCCGGGGTAAAACCGTCGGTTTCCTGGGGCCATTGCAGATTGCCCACGATGCGCTGCGGTGGCCCCTCTTCAAACCGCAACCCATCGGCGTCCGCGACCGAGACAAACCCGATGTCGATCATGATGTTGCCCGTTTCGCGCTGCATGGGCCGGATGATCCGGTAGCCCGCCCCGATCTGTTTTTGCGACACTAGCACCCGCAGGTAATCTGCGCCCAGAACGCCTGTTACCTCAACGGGCAAATAAGCGTCGCGCTGCGCGTCCAGATCCGTTGGCAATGCCACCGCCTCCGCAGCAATGCGGGTGTTAATGTCCGCGATGACGCTTTCTTTCCAGCTCAGGCGTTGAACTTGCCATATGCCGAGGCTGATCAGGATCGCGGCCCCGCCGAGACCGACGATCAACAGGAATACAAAGCGCCGCATGACATGCGATCCCCCAAAGAAAAGCGCGCGAGAACCGCGCGCTTTTACCCTATATCGATGGCGTCAGCCTAGTGACTGCCGGGCATCTGTCCCACGCCGTAAATGTAGACGGCAAAGAACAGGAAGAGCCAAACAACATCAACGAAATGCCAATACCAGGCGGCCGCCTCAAACCCAACGTGTTTTTCAGGCGTGAAATCGCCCTTGATCGCCCGGATCAGGCAGACCCCAAGAAAGATCGTCCCGATGATCACATGCGCGCCGTGAAAGCCCGTCGCCATGAAGAAGTTCGAGAAGAATTTATCGCCACCAAACTCCCAGCCCTGATAAAGCAGATAGGAATATTCGTAAGCTTGCAAAGCCGTAAAGAGCACACCCAGGATGATCCCCAGAGACAGACCCATGATGAGGTCTTTGCGGTTATTTTCATGCACCAAAGCATGATGCGCCCAGGTCACGGCACACCCCGAGAGCAGCAGGATCAACGTATTGATCAGCGGCAGGTGGAAGGCATCGACGTGGTAGATTTCCGGCTGAACATATTCGGTGCCGGCATATCCGCTCATCGGGTAGATGGCGTGTTTGAAGAAGCTCCAGAACCAGGCGGCAAAGAACATGACCTCGGACATGATAAACAGGATGAAGCCATAGCGCAGCCCGATCCGCACCACCGGCGTATGATCCCCGATGCGGCTTTCGGCGACCACTTCTGACCACCAGCCGAACATGACATAGAGCACAGCGACGAAACCGGCCCAGAACATGAAGGGCGTGATGCCCTGCATCCAAAGGACCGCGCCAAAGAGCATGAAAAACCCAGCCAGCGCGCCCAGCAGCGGCCAGATTGAGGGGTTCAGAATGTGATAATCGTGGTTCTTTTCGTGGGCCATGACGTCGCTTACCTTATTTTGGTCAGTTCAGGCTTGTGCCTGAGGTTTGTTCCATGTCCTGCACGGCAGCATAGCCTTCGGGCAGGTCAATTTCGTAGAATGTATAAGAGAGCGTGATGGTATGTATATATTTTCCATCACGATCATCGACAATTTCCGGGTCCACATAGAATGTCACCGGCATCTGCACCCGTTCGCCGGGTTGCAACACCTGCTCTTCAAAGCAGAAACACTGGATTTTGTTGAAAAAGCCACCCGCCTGATAGGGGGTGACATTGTAGCTGGCCGAGCCCGCGATCGGGCGGTTTGTCGGGTTGTAGGCCTCATAGAACGCCAGGCCCGTCTCGCCGATACGCACTTCCATTTCGCGCTCAACCGGTTTGAAGGTCCAGGCCATGTTGCTGTTCAGCGATCCATCAAAACGGATCTTGATAGTCTGATCCAGCACATCATCGGGGGCGACTTCGGACACGCCTGTGACGCCGCCAAAGCCGGTCACCCGGCAGAACCAGTCGTAAAATGGCACCGATGCCCAGGCCAGCGCGCCCATGACAAACACGAGGCTCACGGTCTGTGCAACGGTTTTCGCGGGGCCCGTCATCGCCATTACTGGGTCAGCTCCTCTGCGTTGGGGAGTTGGAAATCACCACTGGTCACCTTGGTAAAGGTGAGCGCCATCACGAGGACGACGAAAGCGGCCAGCATCACGCCCACCCCAATGTTGCGGGACTTACGCCTTGTGTGCAGCTCATGTTCAGGGCGAAAAGTCATATTCACCAGCCTCCCCATCCGAAGGGGCGCAGCATCGCCTCAATCCAGATCACCCCGAAATGGGCAAACAGATACCACAGCGACAGGCGAAAGAACTTCTTCTCGATCTTGTAACCATCCGCCTGCGCGACGGTCTCATCCCGTCGCCAGATATCAAATGCGCCCTTGAGGAACAGGAGGTTCAAAACGACGGCAACCGCCAGGTAGAGAGGCCCGCCGATCGCGGTAAAACCAGTCCCCACAGCCAGAATTGCGAGCAGCATAGTGTAGATAATGATGTGAATACGGGTTGTGCGACGTCCGTGTGTGACAGTGAGCATCGGCACTTCGGCATCGTTATAATCGGTCTTCATGAACAGCGCGAGGGCCCAGAAATGCGGCGGCGTCCACATGAAGATCAGCGCGAACATCAACCAGGCTTCAATCGAGAAACTGCCCGTGGCGATGACCCAGCCGATGACGGGCGGAAACGCCCCTGCGGCACCGCCAATGACGATGTTTTGCGGCGTCAGGCGTTTGAGCCACATGGAATAAATCACCGCGTAGAAGAAGATGGTGAAGGCCAGAAGGCCCGCCGCCAGAAGATTCGCGGCAAGGCCGAGCATCATGACGGAGAGGCCCGAGAGCGCCAGCCCGAGAGACAGGGCCTCCCCCGCGGGGACACGGCCGTCGGGGATGGGGCGCTTGGCCGTGCGCGTCATCACAGCGTCGATATCCGCGTCCCACCACATATTCAACGCGCCCGACGCGCCCGCGCCGATGGCAACAAAGAGGATCGAGGCAAAGCCGATAACAGGATGCACCGAAACCGGCGCGGCCAGCAGGCCAACCAAGGCGGTAAAAACCACCAAGGACATCACGCGCGGTTTCATCAAGGCGAAGTAATCGCCCAATTGCGTGTCATACTCCCCGGCGGGGCTGGTGTAGCTTACATCAGTCATTCAAGCGCCTTGATCTGGGTGTCGCGCGTAAGGTGGCCTAAAGCCCACCCTACGGCGTTCATCTGGAAGCGATTACGCGTGTTTGGGGAATACCGGCATATTCTTCCTTGGCGTCTGCCAACCAAGCCGCATAGGCCTCCTCAGACACGACCTTTACCGTGATCGGCATATAGGTGTGGTTCAGCCCGCAAAGTTCAGAACATTGCCCGAAGTAAATGCCTTCCTGTTCGGCTTTGAACCACAGCTCCGCCAAACGGCCCGGCACCGCGTCCTGCTTTACGCCAAAGGCCGGGATCGTCCAGGCGTGGATGACATCGCCCCCCGTGACCTGCATGACGATGGTCTTGTTCACAGGCACCACAACGGATGTATCTGTTGCCAGCAGAAATTCCGCCTCGGAATAGCCCGCCTCTTCAAGCTGCGCGATCACCTCGGGCGTTTTCATGTTCGTTCCGCCTGTGGCCGGGGCACCGATCATGTAGCTGGAGAATTCGAACCCATCGTCCACGTATTCATAATCCCAATACCATTGGTATCCGGTGACCTTGATCGTGATATCCGCCTCGGGGATCTCTTGTTGCTTGAACAGGATCGGCAGGGAAAACGCCCCGATGAAAACCAAAATAACAATCGGCACGATGGTCCAGGCGATCTCAACCGGCGTGTGATGCGTAAAGCTGGCCGCCGTCGGGTTGCGCTTGGCATTATAGCGATAGGCGACCCAGAGAATCAGGCCCGTCACAAAAATCGTGATCACCGTGATGATGACCAAAATCATCCCATCAAGCCATTGCAGATCTTCCGCCAATTCGGTCACTGCGGGCTGGAATCCCATCTTGCCATCCACCGGGCGCCCGATGATTTCAAGGCCGTCTTGGGCCTGCGCGGCGGTTGCCGCAAACCCGGCCATGAGGCCAGAAAGAGTGAATAAACGTTTCATGTGATCGTCCTGATCTTGGGATCAAAATTGCGCACGCGGGAAATGGGAGAGTCTGCGCACTGTCCCTATCCGTTGTAATCTGCTCCCTTACAATCATATTCTGAACACGAGATAAAGAGTTGAGCTTGCGTCATTGAGACGCGATGGGCATTTTTGCCCGATCTTTTTAGGATATTGCCATGACCGATGCGCCTTTCACCCCTTTTGATGATGCCCTGGATCGCGATGCGGCACTTGCCGTGTTGCGAGAGGCTACGCGGGGGGCGGATGATGGAGAGCTGTTCTTTGAGCGGCGCCGATCCGAGTCGCTGATGTTTGACGATGGTCGCCTCAAGACCGCCAATTACGATGCGGCCCAGGGGTTTGGTCTGCGCGCGGTCTGCGGCGAGGTCGCGGGATACGCCCATTCCACGGAAATTTCGGAAGCCGCGCTGCGCCGGGCCTGCGAAACCGCGCGGCTGGCCGTGGGCGCGGGCGGTGGAACATTGGCGGATGCGCCTAACCGTACCAACGCAAAGCTTTATACCGACGAGGACCCCATTGCCGGGGCGGCCTTCCCGGTCAAGGTCGACACGCTGCGCGAAATGGATGCCTTTGCGCGGGGGCTGGACGCCCGTGTTGTGCAGGTTTCCGCAAGCATCGCCGCCAGCCTTCAGGAAATCGAAATCCTGCGCACCGACGGGCAATCGCTGCGCGATATCCGCCCGATGACACGGGTGAATGTGTCGGTGATTGTCGAGGAAAACGGACGCCGCGAATCCGGCTCTGCGGGGGGCGGCGGTCGTGTGGGGCTGGATGGGCTGCTTGATCCGGCGGATTGGCAGGCCAAAACCCGCGAGGCCCTGCGGGTGGCTTGGGTGAACCTGAAGGCGGTTCCGGCCCCTGCGGGTGTGATGGATGTGGTGCTTGGCCCCGGCTGGCCGGGAATCCTGCTGCATGAGGCGATCGGGCACGGTCTGGAGGGGGATTTCAACCGCAAGGGCTCCTCCGCCTTTGCCGGGCTGATGGGCCAGCGGATCGCCAGCAAGGGCGTGACGGTTCTGGATGACGGCACCATCCCGGACCGGCGCGGCTCCATCAGCATTGATGATGAAGGCACGCCTTCGGCCAAAAACACGCTGATCGAAGACGGAATTCTGGTCGGCTATATGCAGGATCGCCAGAACGCCCGCCTCATGGGTGTCGCGCCAACGGGCAATGGACGCCGTGAAAGCTATGCCCATGCGCCGATGCCGCGGATGACGAATACCTATATGATGGGCGGGGACAGCGATCCGCAGGACATCGTCGCGGATCTGAAGGATGGCATTTATGCCGTGGGGTTCGGCGGTGGCCAGGTCGATATTACCAATGGCAAGTTCGTGTTCAGTTGCACCGAAGCCTACCGCGTGGAGAACGGCAAGATCGGCGCGCCGGTCAAGGGTGCTACCTTGATCGGGGATGGCGCGACCGCCTTGCAGAAGATCCGGGGCATTGGCAATGACATGGCGCTGGACCCCGGCATGGGCAATTGCGGCAAGGCGGGACAATGGGTGCCGGTTGGTGTCGGGCAGCCAACATTGATGATCGGGGGGCTGACCGTCGGCGGGTCGGCGGCTTAATGAAAACCATTCCCCATAAATAGCGATCTTATCTTAGAGGTTTTATTCATGGGTTGTTAACCAAGTCAGTTTAAACCTGATTCTGCAACGGACGGAGCCCAGGATGACTGACAAGGACCACAATCCTTCTTCCACTCACCCCCCACTCCCACCCACCTCGGAAGATGAACAGTTCTCCCGGCTCCGTCTGTTGCGATCTCGCCGGGTTGGCATAACGACGTATAAACGACTGCTGACTGAACACGGCACTGCGCAGAACGCGCTGGCCGCGCTACCTGAGGTAGCGCGCGCCGCCGGCGTTCAAAAATACGAAATTTGTCCCGAAGCCGTCGTGCAAAGCGAATTGAACGCAGCGCGTGCAGCGGGTGCCAAACTGATCATGCAGGGGACTGCGGCCTACCCCGACATACTTGCCGAACTGGAAGACGCCCCGCCCTTTCTGTGGGTCATCGGCGATGCGCGGGCCCTGATGCGTCCGATGATCTCGCTTGTCGGCGCGCGCAACGCCTCCTCCTTGGGGACGCGTATGAGCAAGGCGCTGGCGCGCGATCTGGGGGCTGCGGGCTATGTGGTGGTTTCCGGTCTGGCACGCGGTGTCGATGCAGCCGCCCATCTCGCCGCCCTGCCCACCGGGACGGTTGCCGTTCAGGCGGGTGGCGTTGATGTCATATATCCGACCGAAAACACCCAATTGGCGTTGGATATTGCGCAATCCGGTTTGCGCCTTTCCGAACAACCCATGGGCCTGAAACCCATGGCGCGACATTTTCCGACACGCAATCGCATCATATCAGGGTTGAGCCGCGCAACGATTGTCGTTGAGGCCGCTGCCAAGTCAGGCAGCCTCATCACCGCGCGCGACGCCCTTGATCAGGGACGCGATGTTCTCGCCGTGCCAGGTAACCCCTTTGATGCCCGCGCATCCGGGTGCAACCAGTTGATCCGCGAGGGGGCGACGCTGATACGCTCGGCCGCTGATGTCATTGAGGCGCTGACCCCTCTGCATGGGGAGGCCGCACAAATACCGCGCCCCCCGCGCCCTGAGACACCGCCGCCACGTGACACCACCAAGCAGCGCGCGCTGTATGACGTTGCCGCGTTGCATCGCCAAATCCTGTCGCGCCTGAGCCCTTCGCCCATCGCCGAGGATCAGTTGATCCGGGATCTGGCGGTGACTGCGGCGGATGCCGCACCGATCTTGCTTGATCTGGAAATGGACGGTCAGATCACACGTCGATCCGGCGGCCTGTTATCGCGTGCATGATCTGAAACGCGCTCGTAGTATTTTTTGACGCATTCACATTGCCCGAAAACCTGCCCCTGCATCCTCTCTTTTGAAAATGACATCGCAAGCGGCGCGCAGAGGGGACAAAGCCACATTGCATACCGATGAGCGAACGGTTTTCAAGGCGCAACGAGGTCAAGCGCATTGACAAATCGACTTGAACACCACATCTGCCAAAGCCATAGAGGCAGAATAATTCTACCTAGAGGTACTCCAGTATATGCCAGTTGTCGTCGTCGAATCCCCCGCAAAAGCCAAGACCATCAATGCCTATTTAGGTAAGGATTACGTGGTGTTGGCCTCTTACGGGCATGTACGCGACCTGCCTCCCAAGGATGGTTCCGTCGATACCGAGCAGGATTTTGACATGCTCTGGGAAGTCGCCAGCGACAGCAAAAAACACGTCAAGGCAATCGCAGATGCGCTCAAAGATGACAACGCGCTGATCCTTGCGACGGACCCGGATCGCGAAGGCGAGGCGATCAGCTGGCACCTCCAAGAGGCGCTCACCAAACGCAAATCGATCAAGAAAGACACGCCCGTCAGCCGGGTGGTCTTCAACCAGATCACCAAAAAAGCCGTGACCGAGGCGATGGCGAACCCGCGACAGGTCGATATGCCGCTGGTGGAGGCTTATCTTGCGCGTCGTGCGCTGGATTACCTCGTGGGTTTCAAACTCTCGCCCGTGCTCTGGCGTAAATTGCCCGGTGCCAAATCCGCCGGGCGTGTGCAATCGGTGACGCTGCGGTTGATCGTCGAGCGCGAGATGGAAATCGAGGCCTTCCGCAACCGCGAATATTGGACCGTCAAAGCGATGCTCGCGACTCCGCGCGGGCAGGAATTTGAGGCGCGCCTGACCCTTCTGGCCGGCAAGAAGCTCGATAAGTTCGATATTGAAAACCAGACGCAGGCCGAAATGGCCGTGCAGGCTATCACATCGCGCGACCTCAAGGTCAAAACCGTCGAGGCGAAACCGGCCAATCGCAACCCATCGGCCCCCTTCATGACATCGACCCTGCAACAGGAAGCCAGCCGCAAATTCGGCATGGGCGCGCGCCAGACCATGAGCACGGCACAGCGGCTTTATGAAGCGGGTTACATCACCTACATGCGGACCGATGGCATCGACATGGCCCCCGAAGCCGTGCAGGAAGCGCGCGCTGCAATCGCAACGCTTTATGGCAAGGAATACGTGCCCTCCGGCCCGCGCATCTATAAAAACAAGGCCAAAAACGCCCAAGAAGCGCATGAATGTATCCGACCCACGGAGATGTTGACCAAGGCGGAGGATTTGAAAACCTCCGATGCGGACCAGCGCAAGCTCTATGATCTGATCTGGAAACGCACGCTGGCCTGCCAGATGGAAGCCGCGCGCATGGAGCGTACCACGGTTGATGTCGGCAGCGCAGACGGTCAGGTTGCCCTGCGCGCCACCGGCCAGGTGGTGTTGTTTGACGGGTTCCTGCGCGTCTATGAGGAAGGGCGCGACGATGTCGTGGATGAGGATGACAAGCGCCTGCCCCAGGTTGATGAGGGTGACGCGATGGACAAGAAATCCGTCACCCCCGAGCAGCATTTCACCCAGCCCCCGCCGCGTTACACCGAAGCGACATTGGTAAAAAAGATGGAGGAACTCGGCATTGGGCGCCCTTCCACCTATGCCTCCATCGTCACCACGATTCAGGATCGCGAATATGTCCGCAAGGATAAAAACCGCCTGATCCCGGAGGACAAAGGGCGTCTGGTCACGGCCTTTCTGGAGAATTATTTTAGCAAATACGTCGGCTATGATTTCACCGCCGATCTCGAAGGGCAGCTGGATGATGTCAGCGCGGGGGATGCGGATTACAAAGAAGTGCTGCGCCGGTTCTGGCGCGATTTTTCTGCTGCCATCGCCGAAACCGCCGATCTGCGCATCACCGAGGTGCTCGAGAAAATCAACGAGGTTCTGGAACCGCATCTGTTTCCGCCCAATGAAGAAGGCACCGACCCGCGGCTGTGTCCCAATTGCGGCGCGGGCCGGCTTTCGATGCGCACGGCGCGCTCGGGTGGGGCGTTTATTGGCTGCTCAAACTACCCCGAATGCCGCTACACCCGTGCCTTTGGTCCCCCCGGTGAGGAGGATGACAGCGGCATCCCGCCCGAAGGCAAGCTTCTGGGCGAAGACGCTGACGACAAGATCTATGCCTTCAAAGGCCGGTTTGGGCCTTATGTGCAGCGCGGCGAAGTGACCGAGGACAACAAGAAACCGCCACGCCAGTCGATCCCCAAAGACTGGCCACCCGAAGACGTGGATTTACCAAAGGCGCTCAAACTGCTGTCCTTACCGCGCGAAATTGGAGCCCACCCTGAGGATGGCGTGATGGTCTGGTCCAATATCGGGCGCTATGGCCCCTATCTCAAACATGCGGCCAGCACCTCTGAGCGCGGTGGAACCAACGCCAATCTGGAGAGCATCGACGAAGTTTTCACGGTGGGTATGAACCGTGCAGTGCAGTTGCTGGCCGAAAAGGTCGCAAGCCGCGGCGGTCGCGGAGGCGCCGCGAAAACACTGCGTGACGTCGGCGAGCATCCCGATCAAGGCGGCCCGATCAGCATTATGGAAGGCAAATACGGCCCCTACATAAAGTGGGAAAAGGTCAATGCGACGCTTCCAAAGGGCACCGAGCCGGAGGATGTGACATTGGAAGCCGCCGTCCTGTTGATCGAAGAAAAAGCCGGAAAGAAGGGCAAAGGACGCCGGAAGGCCCCTGCAAAGAAAAAAGCGGCGGCCAAAAAAGCCTGAGGCAGGCCGCTAATTTGCAAGATAATGCAGATTTCAAGGTTTGATGCGCGAAACAATTGACCGCACATATGCCCACATTGTATCCTCGATTGTATGCGGAAGTGTGCAGCAATTGACGTTGTCTGGCGGCTTTTGTTAGGAGGACGTTTGGTCGCCAGCCAAGCGAAGGAAGCACAATGAGCAAGATCTATTCCACGGCGTCTTTGGCCCTTGAGGGGGTGCTGGAGCCCGATATGATCCACCTGCCGGGCATCTACGTGCACCGCATCGTGCAGGGCACCCACGAAAAACGCATCGAACAACGTACCACCCGAGCGCGCGCCCCTGCGGCGGCGTACGCGGCCTAGAAGAGGGCTGTCACCCATGGCGGATACACTTCAAAAGCTGATCCTGGAAGATACGTCATTTGACGGATTCAGCCGGACACAGGTGCCGATGGTGGTCAGCAACCCGCATCTGGAGGATAACCCTCTGATCTATGCCAACCACGCATTTACGGTTCAAACCGGCTATGCCCGCCGTGCGGTGATCGGGCGGAATTGCCGGTTTCTGCAAGGTGAAGACACCGATATTACGGCGGTAAACCGGCTGCGCGAAGCCGTAAGCCGCCAGGAAAGCGTTTCTGTGGATATCTTGAACTACCGCGCCAATGGTGAGGCCTTCATGAACAGGTTGTTGGTCGCCCCCATCATGGATCGTGCTGGCGCATTGAAATACTTCGTCGGCATTCAAAAAGAGCTGACCTCCGGCAAATCGGACATGGCCAGCGATCGCGTTCAAAGCCAGCTTTCGCAGGTTCAGGACCGTGTCGAGACCGACATGTCCTTGATCATCGGCATGGTGCGTCGTAAATCAAGCGAGGTCTCGGTGCCTTCCGAATATGCGGCTTTGACGCGACGCATCGAAACCTTTCAACTGCTCTATGAAGAAATGAAGCTCTCGGATGGGCATTCCAATCGGGACAGTATTCACTTGGGCAGCTACCTGTCACGGCTCTGCTGCGCAATCGGGCATGTCTACGGGCGCTCCGGCGTGCGCCTCACATTGCAGCTTGAACCCATTGACGTGCCGATTGAAACCGCATCGCGGGTTGGTATGGTCACCTCAGAGGTGCTGACCAACGCCTTCCAGCATGCTTTCGAGCGGCTCGAAACCGGGCTGGTCGAAGTGCGCATGTCCCAATTGAGCGGGGGCGGGTTTCGCATCATGATATCGGATGATGGCCTGGGGCTTCCCGGTGCAATGGCATGGCCTGATCCGGCAACTGTTGGCGGGCAAATCATATCCGGGCTGATCGAAGGGTTGGAGGGGACGTTGCACCTCAGACGGGGGGCTGCGGGCAGTATTGTGACGATTGACGTTCCGGCCGGCGCCTCCCTGAGGTATTGAACCGGTGGCGCAGCACCGCCAGCCAGATCATTTCATACCTGCAAAGACGCACCCATCGCTGATCAATTCAGGCGGCGTCAGACACAGACCACGCGCGACCTGAAACGCGGCCAGCACTTTGGGGACATAATCACGCGTTTCCGCAAAAGGTGGAACACCGGCATGGTTGCGCAAATTCCCCTCCCCCGCATTATATCCCGCCAGAACCAAAACCGGATCACCGGCAAATTCCGCCATCAGCCAATCGAGATATTTCACACCCCCGGCAATATTCTGATCCACACTCAGGCTGTCTTGCACTCCGAAACGTGCGGCGGTATCGGGCATCAGTTGCATCAACCCTTGCGCGCCTGCTGTACTGACCGCATCGGGCGCGCCGGAGGATTCCACCGCGATTACGGCCAGAACCAAGGCCGGGGACACGGCAGTGCCAATGGTGGATTTAAGGATCTGCGTCCCGTGGCGCGATACGATGATTTGCAGGCTCTGAAGGCGCGGGGCCGCGATACTGCCTGATCCCGCGATCACCGCCATGACCTCTTGGAGCCGACCGGGGCCTGTGTCAAAAATTGAAGGCGACACGCGCTCCCAGAACCATCCATATCGCCCGATTGCACCCGGTGGCACCCCCGGCGCTTGCGCGCCTGGCACAATCACCGGTGCCAGATCCGGCACGGCCAGCGCGGCTTTCTGGGCATCGGGATCAATCTGGACCAGATTGCGCTTTTGGCCCGCCAGCGGCACGCCAATGCGTTTTGCCTCAAACGTGGCAAAGGGCTGGGGCGCTTCGGCACGGGCCGAAAACGCCAAGGCAACCGTCAAAACGGTTGTCAAAACTGCACGCATGATCACTGCTCTTTATTGGGTCTTTTGCGTTTCTTGTGAGGATTCATCGCAGAAACCACGCCCTCGCACCAGAAAATCCGCTCCCAAAACGCGGTAATTTGGTCACATTCTTCGAGCTCTGCGAAAAAAATCCGGCGTGGGAGAAATAATTTCAACTATAAATCATAGGCTTGTGCATTTTAGATAAAGCTTAAGACGGTAACGATGAAATCAGCCATTGCTGCCTAAATCATGCCGCAATCGCTTGGCTATATGGCTCAACACCAAGCCGCACGGACAGCCCAAGGCAACCGTCCGCAACATGGCAAGGTGAGCAAATGAAAACTGAGTGATCCTTTGGAGGGACAGACCATGATGAAATTTATCAAGACTTTTCGTGCCGACGAAGACGGTGCCGTAACCGTTGACTGGGTCGTTCTGACGGCCGCCGTTGTGGGGCTGGCAATCGCTGCCTACACATCCATCGAACAGGGTGCGACCGATCTGACCGCCGATACATCCGATTATCTGGGTACAACACTCGGCGGCAACATTGGCAGCATCGGCGCACCCGAAGCCGCCGAATAGGCGACGCACCAGCCATGACAGGGTCAGGGGCCGCGTTCTGAGTGCAGGGCGCGGCCTTTTTTCATCCCCATCACTTTTTCAAAGGAGCCGATCATGGCCCGATTTTTGAAACATTTTCACCACAGCGAAGATGGCGCGGTTACTGTTGACTGGGTGGTTCTGACGGCCGCCGTCGTGGGCCTGGCGATTGCCGCCTATACATCCATCGAAGAGGGCGCGACCGCCCTGACCGAGGCCACCGAAATCTTTCTCGAAAACCAGACCCCCGGTGATGTGGGCGCACAGGTAGAGTAATGTCGAACGGCTAAGGGCACCAATTCGCTCGAAAAAGCCCAACCCTGGCAGGGTGGCGGGCAAGCCCTATCGAGCACCGTCAAGCGGACACCATCGGTCCGGGCAGATTGCGCGCAGGGCCTGGCTCATTGCGGCCCCTAGCCGTCTGCAAACTTCCCTCGGTTCACGGATCACCCATACCAACGGGTTGCAGAGACAGGCCAAAAAGGTCTGCGCAAAGCCACCCCGTCACCCCGGAAATGCCACAATCTGATGATCATGATCGCCAACCCCGGCCAATGTGCCAGGTGTCCAAGTCAGAGGTTCAGATTATGCGTATGGTATTCGGATTGGTATTGCTTGCCGGCGTCGCGCTTGCCGGCAGTGCGGTGTTTATGGCAAAAAATTACATCGGTGCCTATCAGGCTGAACTCGCCCGTGCGCAGCAGAACCAGCAAGCGGTTGTGCCGATGCAAACCGTCTATGTCGCGGCGCGGCCCTTGCTTTATGGCGAGGTTCTCAAAGAAAGCGACGTGCGACCCGTGACCTGGCCGATTGATGCCATTCCGCAGGGCACTTTCAACGACATGGCCGCAATGTTCCCGCAAGGCGAGGAAGATGTGCGCCTGATCGTGCGCGCCATGGAGAAGGATGAGGCGATCATGGCCGTCAAGGTGACGGAGCCCGGCGAGGATATCGGGCTGACCACGCGCCTTGAAAAAGGCATGCGCGCCTTTGCGATCCGGGTCGATGTGGCCAGCGGCGTTTCGGGCTTTTTGCGTCCGGGCGACCGGGTCGATATTTACTGGACCGGGCGGATCACCATGGGGCCGGATAACGGCGATGTCACCAAATTGATCGAGGATTCCGTGCGTCTGATCGCAGTCGATCAGAACGATGCGCAGACCAGCGGCACAAGAATTGCGCGCACGGTCACGGTCGCGGTAAAGCCCGAACAGGTCGCCGCCCTCGCGCAAGCGCAATCCACGGGCAATCTGTCCCTCTCCCTCGTCGGCGCGGGGGATGAGACGCAGTTGGCGGAAATCCAGGTGGATCAGATGTCTTTGCTTGGGTTAAGCGCGCAGGCGCCCGCCCCCACCCTTGAGCCCGCGCGCGAATGCAGCATCCGAACCCGGCGCGGGGCCGAGGTGGTCTTGATGCCGATCCCCTGCACAAACTGAAACAAAACCAACGCGCTAGCGCGGCTTTCCCAGGCCCGAAACCGCCCGAGATAGAAACCATACGCGCGCGGTTTTTACATTAATTCGACCGAACAACCCTTTGATTCTTGCAAAAAAGGCAAATCTGTAGCAAGATTCACCCTATGCGGGCAAAAAGACCTGCAACAGAGGCGTGATCACAAAGGGCAGGTCACATGAAAATTGACGGTTTTGTAAGAGCAGCCCTGCTAGGGCTGTCAATGGGCGTATTGCCTGTGGGGCTGATGGCCCCCGTGAATGCGCAGGCCGATACCCTGCGCGTTGTCACCAAAGGGACCGGCAAGACGCTGGCCGTGCCGATGAACCGCGCGGTGGTGGTGGAGAGCGAAATCCCCTTTGCCGAGTTGAGCATCGCCAATCCGGGCATTGCGGATATCTCGTCGCTGTCGGATCGCACGATCTATGTGCTTGGGAAGACGCCGGGCATGACGACGCTGACGCTGCTGGACGCTGCGGGGCAGTTGATCACCAACGTCGAGGTGCGCGTCGCCCCTGATGTGACCGAATTCAAGGAACGTCTGGGACAAATCCTACCCGGTGAGCGGGTCGAAGTGCGCACGGCCAATGACGGCATCGTCCTGTCGGGCACTGTCTCGAGCAGTCAGAAACTGCAAAAGGCGCTGGATCTGGCGCAACGCTACGCCCCGGACCGTGTGTCCAACCTGATGAGCGTGGGTGGCGTGCAGCAAGTCATGCTGAAGGTCCGTTTCGCCGAGATGAACCGCACGGTTTCCAAATCGCTCAGCTCCTCTTTGGCTTTGGGCAGCCGCAGCAATCAGGGCGGCAGCGGGACGACGAACACTGTTGGTGGTGTGCTGAATTCGCTGGCGGGCAATATTCCCGCAGCCAATGAAAACGCCGGTGCTGTGCTTTTTGGCTTCAACGTCGGCTCCACGCAGGTCGGCCTTTTGATCGAGGCGCTGGAACGCAAGGGCGCGGTGCGCACCCTGGCCGAACCGAATTTGGTCGCCCTCTCCGGGCAGGAGGCCAATTTTCTCGCCGGGGGCGAATACCCGGTGCCGGTGGCGCAGGATAACGACACCATCAGCGTCGAATTCAAACCCTTTGGCGTGGAACTCAATTTCGTCCCGCGCGTGGTGGATAGCGATCTGATCAACCTGCAACTGTCTGCCGCGGTCTCCGCGATTGATCCCTCCAACGGTGTATCGCTGGGCAATGGGTTCGAGTTGGACGCCTTTTCGCGCCGTGAAACCTCCACGACCGTTGAAATGCGCGACGGCGAGAGCTTTGCGATTGCGGGGCTTTTGCAGGATGATTTCACCGATCAATCATCACAATTGCCCTGGATCGGAGATGTGCCCATTCTGGGGGCGCTGTTTCGCAGCGCAGATTATCAGCGCAGCCAGACGGAGCTTGTGATCATCATCACCGCGCATCTGGTATCGCCCACAAGGGGACAGGCACTGGCGCTGCCCACGGATCGCATCAAGCCTCCCACGGAAAAGGATTTTTTCCTGATGGGGCGCACGGTCAGCAATGTCAGCGCGCCGCAAAGTGGGGCTGCCCGTGAGGTCGCAAAACAGGATTTCAGCGGCTCTTATGGCTATGTGATGGAGTAAGAAAATGCATCACCGAACATATCGGAACGCCCCCATCCTGGGCCTTGGGGTTGCATTGAGCGTTTTAAGCGCTTGCGGCGAGGCGGGCGGCTCTTTTTACCGCGAGGCCGGTGCCCAGCTTGATGCTGATGAATTCGGCAAAGCAAGTTTGCAAAATATGATCGCCCAGACCTGCACCACTGCCGGTTCCGGGGTCGGCAAGGCCGGCGCTGCCCCGGCCGATCCAATCGTTGCGCTTGACCCGGTGAGTACAAGCTCAAACCCTGTTTACCGGGTATATTGCGATGGTCGTCTTGATGGCAAATACGCGCAAGTCATTTACGCCGAATATATCGAAAGCGCCACGCAAAAGACTATCACGGATGACGTTGAGGCGGAGTGAACCCGCTCTCTCCTGCCCTCCAAACCGTGCAATAAAACTCTCACGTTCCAGCAATTGCGCGGATTAAGCCCTATTCTCGCCCCAGTTCCATGCCATCCCTGACCCCAAAGGACTATTCTGTTCGGACGCAATGCCGCAGAAGACATGTCCCAGAGAGGTCACGGCGGGTCTGAGGACAAATGCTCTGATGTGACCTTTCGCAGTTGAAAGGTGAAGATGATGAGAGCGATGCCACAGCCCAAACCTGCGCCGATCCTCGCCTGTACCATCAGCCGGGACGTTCAGAACTTCGATCTGCTGATTGAGGAAATGGAATTGGCGCTTGGAGAAAGCTGGGGCGATCTGGGATTTAGCGAAGCGCTTGCCTATATCGCTCAGCCCGAAGCGCAGGCGCTTCAGTTCATCGTGCTGGCTATTGATGGAATGGATGAGGGCGATCTCGAACTTATCCTGCAATTGCTGGAGCAGGGAAAATCCCAAGGTCTAAAGGTCATTTTGATCACGCAGGAGGTGGAGCCGACAGCGCTGCATGTGCTGCTGGCCAAGGGTGTTGACGCCTTCCTTCCCTACCCGCTGGAGGACGATCAGCTGCGCCAGGCCATTGAGCGTGTGCACACAACCCATCTGCCACAGGCCCCGGTCGATACCGCGCCGCGCTTGAAGCAAAGCGATCCAAAAGAAGGTGCCGTGATCGCCGTACACGGGCTGGCGGGCGGTACCGGGGCCACGACCCTTTGCGTCAACCTCGCCTGGGAATTGGCCAATGCCGGGTCTGGGCGCAGAAAGGAGGATGGCCCAAGTGTCTGTCTGCTCGATCTGGACCTGCAATATGGTGCGGTGGCGACCTGCCTTGATTTGCCGCGCCGCGAGGGCGTCTATGACATGCTCTCGGACACCGAGGCCATGGATGATGAAATATTCGCGCAATCCCTGCAAACCTATGACGACCGCCTGCAAGTTCTGACCGCGCCCGCAGAGATGTTGCCGCTCGATCTGATGTCATCACAGGATTTGCAACGCATCCTCAGCATGGCACGCAAACATTTCGATTATGTGGTCGTCGACATGCCCTCGACCTTGGTGGGCTGGTCCGAAGCGGTGCTGCATGAAGCGCATGTCTATCTGGCCACGCTGGAGCTTGATATGCGCAGCGCCCAGAACGCCTTGCGTTTCAAACGCGCGCTGCAAGCCGAAGACCTGCCCGCAGAGAAACTGCGCTATGTCATGAACCGCGCGCCCAAATTCACCGATCTGAGCGGCAAGAGCCGCCTCAAGCGTATGGCCGAGGGGCTGGATATCTCCATCGACCTGCTGATGCCGGACGGCGGCAAGCCGATCACCCAAGGGGCCGATCACGGTCTGCCTTTGGCGCAATCGGCTCCGAAAAATCCTCTGCGCCGCGAAATTCTCAAACTCGCCCAGTCCCTGCATGAGCTCAACAGCTCCAGTGCAGAGGCCGCCTGAGCCCCTCAAGGAAAACGCCCATGTTCTCGAAATACCGGAAATCACCGGCGGCCCCGGTGCCCCCCCCGGAACCGGCAACGCCGGCACCCGCACGCGTCACGCGCAAACTGCCCCAACAGGCGCAGGCCCTGCCGATGGACAAGGAGCGCAAACGCAAGGAACGCATGGGGGAGATCAAGCTGGATCTGCACCGCGTATTGCTGGACAGTCTGAACCTGGCTGCACTTGAGCATGCTTCCGAGCAGGACCTGCGTCAGGAAATCAGCGCCATCGCCAGCGAGTTCCTGGAGGAGCGTAGCATCGTGCTCAACCGCGAGGATCGGCAGGTTCTGACCTCAGAGCTTTATGATGAGGTGACAGGGCTCGGGCCGCTGGAAACCCTGCTCAAGGATGATACGGTCAACGATATTCTGGTCAACGGCCCGCAGCAGATTTTCGTGGAGCGCGACGGCAAGCTCGAGCTCAGCGAAGTCACCTTCAAGGATGAACGCCACCTGCTGCGCATCATTGACAAGATCGTATCCGCCGTCGGGCGGCGCGTGGATGAGAGCAACCCCTATGTCGATGCGCGCCTCAAGGACGGTTCACGCTTCAACGCGATGGTGCCACCCGTCGCCGTGGATGGCTCGCTCGTTTCGATCCGAAAGTTCAAAAAAGACAAGCTGGGCATCGATGATCTGGTGCAATTCGGAGCCTTAACCGAAGAAATGGCCGCTTATCTGCAAGCCGCCGTCGCCACGCGCCTAAACATCATCGTCTCGGGCGGAACCGGTTCGGGCAAGACGACCACGCTCAACGCGCTCTCCTCCTTTATCGACAATAACGAACGGATTCTGACCATCGAGGACACGGCGGAACTCCAACTGCAACAGGCGCATGTGGGACGCATGGAAAGCCGCCCGCCCAATGTCGAGGGGCGCGGCGAAGTCTCCCCCCGCGATTGTCTGCGCAACGCGCTGCGGATGCGACCCGACCGCATCATCGTGGGCGAAACCCGCGGCGAAGAGGTCATCGACATGTTGCAGGCGATGAACACCGGCCATGACGGCTCGATGACCACGATCCACGCCAATTCCGCGCGCGACGGGATCAGCCGTCTTGAGAATATGATCGCCATGGCTGGCATCGAAATGCCCCTCAAGGCCGTGCGCAGCCAGATTTCAAGCGCGGTGAACCTGATCGTGCAGGCCTCCCGGCTTCAGGATGGCTCGCGCCGCATGACTTCAATCACCGAAATCACCGGCATGGAGGGTGAAGTGATCTCCATGCAGGAAATCTTCCGCTATCAACGCACAGGGCTGACCCCGGAGAACAAGATCATCGGCCATTTCACCGCAACCGGCGTGCGCTCGGCCTATGCCGAACGGTTCCGGATGTGGGGCTATGATCTGCCCGCCGCCATCTATGAACCCAGCGCGGGAGGGTAAGGGGATGCGATATATGCCACCTTTTCGATCGTTAGGGTTTGGTTTTTCTATGTCCTACCGCTTCGCTACTTGAGGACCGTAATAACGTCCTACCGCTTCGCTACTTGAGGACGACTATGTCCTACCGCTTCGCTACTTGAGGACTAACACATGAGCGTCGAACCCATCATCTACGGACTGATCTTCCTCGGCGTTCTGGCGCTGGTGGAGGGGCTGTACCTCGTTACCTTCGGCAAATCCATCAGTCTCAACAGCCGGGTTAACCGTCGCCTCGACATGCTCGACAAAGGCACGGGCCGCGAAGAGGTGCTCGAAAAGCTGCGCAAGGAAATGCAGCAGCACATGAAATCCCGCACCATCCCGCTCTACTCCCTGCTCGGCGAGAAGGCACAAAAAGCCGCCATCGCCTTCACCCCGCGTCAGCTTGTCATGATCATGGGCCTGCTCGCGGTTGTGGCCTTTGTGGGCCTCAGTATCGCGACCCAAACCGAGGTCGGTGTGCGTGCTTTGATGTCGGTCGGCATCGGTATCGGCGCGGTCTATTTCTGGGTCTCGACCAAGGCCAACAAACGCATGTCCATGATCGAAGAGCAACTTCCCGATGCGGTCGAACTCATGGTGCGCTCGCTCCGGGTCGGGCATCCCTTCGCCTCCGCCGTACAGATCGTCGCCAAGGACGTGCAAGACCCGCTCGGCACCGAATTCGGCATGATCGCGGATGAATCCGCCTATGGGCGTGACGTTGGTGATGCGCTCAAGGAAATGGCCGAACGTCTGGACATGCAGGATCTGCGCTTTCTTGCCGTGGCCGTCACGATTCAGCAAACCTCCGGCGGTAACCTCGCTGAAATCCTCGCGGGTCTCGCCAAGGTCATCCGCGCGCGCTTCCGCCTGTTTCGCCGCGTCAAGGCGATTACTGCGGAGGCCAAATGGTCGGGTAAATTCCTCTCCGCCTTCCCGGTCGTGGCGCTGATCGTGATCAATGTGGGCGATCCGACCTATTACGACGAGGTGCGCGATCATGCGCTGTTCATCCCGGCCTGTTTCGCAGTGGGCATCCTGCTCGCGCTGAACCTGCTGGTCATGCGCATTCTGACCGACATCAAGGTGTGAGGAGATACGCCCGTGGACATGATAAGCACGCTGAATACGTTGATTGTGGATGCGCTGGGGCCTCTGGGGCCGATGATCCTGCTGGGGACGGCGGGGCTTTTGATGATCGCGCTGACCGTGGTGTTGATGCTGAACCAGCCCGAAGACCCCATGGCCAAACTGAAACGCACCGCCCATGCGCCCAGCCCCGACAAGCCCGCGCAACACCGCCTGCGCCAGGGCGAGCGCAACGAGCAATTGCAGAAATTCGCCAGCTTTCTGGAACCTCAGGACGTGGCGGAGCTCAGCAAGAAACAACTGCAACTGCGCCAGGCAGGCTATCAAAGCCAGGATTCAGTGCGGTTTTTCTACTTTGCGCAATTCGCCCTGGCGATATTGGGATTGCTGGCCGCTTTCCTCTATCTGATCGTGATGGACGGCGGGGCGGGTTTCAGCAGCACCAAGATGATGATCTATTTCATCGTGCCCTGTTTTTGTGGCTATTACCTGCCCACCTATTGGATCACGCGCCGCATCGAGATGCGCAAGGAAGAGATCACCCAGGGCTTTCCCGACAGTCTGGATATGATGCTGGTCTGTGTGGAGGCTGGCCAATCGCTCGATCAAAGTATCGTGCGCGTCGCGGGGGAATTGCATGCCTCCTACCCCGCGCTGGCGCAAGAGTTCAACGTCGTCGCCTATGAGATGAAGGCGGGCAAGGATAAATCCACCGTGCTCAAGGACATGGGCGAGCGCTGCGGCGTGGCGGATGTGTCCTCCTTCGTGACCGTACTGATCCAATCGGCCAGCTTCGGGACATCCATCGCGGAGGCGCTGCGGGTCTATGCCGCCGAAATGCGCGACAAACGCGTGATGCGCGCAGAGGAGGCGGCAAATAAGTTGCCAACCAAGATGACGCTCGCCACAATGATGCTGACAGTGCCGCCGCTGTTGATCATCCTGATCGGCCCGTCGGCACATGGCATCACGCAATTGGGCAGCATGGGCGGGCCGTAATGATCAACTGGCATCCGCGCGCGACATGGCCATATCTGCTGGTGGCTTTCGCGCTGGCAGCCTGTGGCCCCGCTGCTTTTGATACGGATGTGCTGAAACAAGGTCCGCTGGATGCCCCCGGTGTTGATCCCGACGCGGCGGCTGTGGACGGGGTCGAGGTCGGGCATCGCCTGATTGCGGCGGGGGAATATGAGCTTGCGATCAAGGCGTTCAACCGCGCCGCGCTGGATCGCGGTGCCCTCGATGCGGAAATCCTCGCGGGGCTGGGAAGTGCCAATCTGGGGTTGGGACGTTTGGGACAGGCCGAAACGCTGCTGCGGCGCGCCATTACCTTAGACGACGCGCGGCCCGAGGATTGGAATAACCTCGGGGTTGTGCTGATGGAAACCGGCAAGACCACTGAAGCCGCACAAGTTTTCCGCCGCGCCTTCGCGCTCGACAATGGCGAAAGTGTCGCAATTCGCGATAACTTGCGCTTGGCACTCGCAAAAACTGAAAATTCTGCTACCGTTCAAGTTGAGGCCGACGGTTACAAGTTGGTCCGGCGCGGCGACAGCGACTTTCTGATACGCCAGAGCCCGTAAATTGAGGTTAGAGCAGTAAAAAGGACGCAAAAATGCGCCACCCTATTCTTTTGTCCGCCTGCCTGGCAGGGGTTGTTCTCGTGGCTGGCTGCGCGCAGAAACAGGATGACACGGTTGATCGCGCCTTTCAGGACATCAATGTGGTCGATGAATCCAACCTCAGCGATGTGATGCTGACGGTGGCCGACCCCAATGAGGCCGCAAATTATTTCAGCCGCACCGCCAAGGAAAAACCGGATCGCATCGATTTGCAACGCGGACTGGCCTATTCCCTGATCCGTGCGAAACGCTTCTCCGAAGCCGTGCCGGCCTGGGAGCGTGTGACCGAGATGGACGACGCGCTGCCAGAGGACCGCGTGGCATTGGCCGATGCGTTGATCCGCACCGGCGATTGGGCCGAGGCCGAAAAGACCCTCGATAAATTGCCCCCCACGCATGAGACCTTCAACCGCTACCGCATTGAGGCCATGCTGGCGGATAGCAATGAGGAATGGACCAAATCCGACAGCTTTTATGAAATTGCCACGGGGCTGACGACCAAACCCTCAGGTGTGCTGAACAATTGGGGCTATTCGAAACTGTCGCGCGGGGATTACAAGGAAGCCGAGCGGCTTTTTGGCGAGGCGATCCGGCAAGACCCGTCGCTCTTTACGGCCAAGAACAACCTCGTTCTGGCGCGCGGTGCGCAGCGCGATTACACCCTGCCCGTGATCCCGATGGATCAATCCGAACGCGCGCAGCTTTTGCACACCATGGCGCTTTCCGCGATCAAGCAGGGCGATGTCAGCATCGGTAAAGACCTGCTGCGCGAGGCCATCGAGACCCATCCGCAACATTTTGACGCCGCCGTGCGCGCCTTGAACGCGCTCGAAACCAAGACCTGAACCATGGCGATCACGGCACTGTCGGCGTGGTGGTTTTTGCCTTTCGTGCTGCCGATCTGCGCCTATGCCGCCTATACCGACCTCGCGCGCATGAAGATCACCAACAGGGCCGTGCTGGCGCTTGCCGGGGTGTTCATCGCGCTGGGGTGGGCGGTGCTGCCCAGTTTGGATGTCTACCTGTGGCGGCTGGCGCAGCTGGCGATCATGTTGGGGTTCGGTATCGTGCTCAATGCCGCCGGCACCATGGGGGCGGGGGATGCGAAATTCATCGCGGCCTCTGCCTCCTATATCGCGCTCGGGGATCTGCGACTGGTCATTGCCTTGCTGGCGGCAGCCCTTCTGGCGGCTGTGCTCACGCACCGCATCGCGCGCCATACCCCCCTGCGCAAACTGGCACCACATTGGCAAAGCTGGGAGCAGGGCAAGAAATTCCCGATGGGTTTCGCGCTTGGCATGACGCTTGCCCTTTATTTGATCCTCGGAGCCCTTAATGGTGCCTGAATTCCGCCATGTTCCCCCGCTAACGTGATCTCCGGATCGGCACCGCGCCGACAGGATTGACGCTTTCGGGGGACCCCAGATGAACATGCAAACGGCCACTGTCATGGCCCCGCCGCCGCCCCGCACCCTGGCGGAGATGAAGCTCTCCACGGTCATGATGCGCGACATTATCCTCAAAACCATGTTCCGCAAAAACGTCGATATGGTCAGCGATCTGAGCCGCGCCGTCTGCCTGCCCATTCTGGTAACGCAGGAATTGGTCGATATGGCCCGCGAGCAGCGCCTTTTGGAGGCCACCGGGACGCTCAACGCCAATAACGGCAATGAAATGGGGTACCAGCTGACCGAACAGGGCAAGGCGCGCACGCTCGACGCGCTGGCGCAGTCGGAATATTTCGGCGCGATGCCGGTCCCGCTGGAGGTCTACCGCGAACAGGTCAAACGCCAATCCGTGCGCAACATGCAAATCACCCGCGCACAACTAAGCGGTGCCATGGGGCATCTGATCCTGCCCGACAGCCTGTTGGGGCAACTGGGGCCGGCTGTTTCCGCAGGTCGCTCGATCTTGATGTATGGTCCGCCCGGCAACGGCAAATCCTCAATCTCCAATGGCATCCGCGACGCCTTGGGCGATCACGTCTATGTGCCGCGCGCCATCGAATATGCCGGTCAGGTGATCACCCTTTATGATCCGATCGTACATCGCCCCCTGCCCCTGGAGGAGGAGGATCCCACCTGCCTGCGCCGCGCAACCCGGTTTGATACACGCTACGTGAAATGCGAACGCCCGACGGTCATCACGGGTGGTGAATTGACGCTCAACATGCTCGATCTGGTCTATAATCCGACGGCGCGCACCTATCAGGCCCCGCTGCAATTAAAATCCACCGGGGGTATTTTCATCGTGGACGACCTTGGGCGGCAAGCCGAACCACCGCAATCCCTGGTCAACCGCTGGATCGTGCCGCTTGAGGAAAACAAGGACATTCTGGCTCTGCAATCAGGTGAAAAATTCGAAGTGCCGTTTGATACATTGGTGATTTTCTCCACCAACTTCCATCCCAATGAAATTTTCGATCAGGCCGCGCTGCGCCGGATTTTCTTCAAGATCAAGATCGACGGGCCGGATCAGGAGAACTTCCTGCGGATCTTTGCGATGGTGGCGCAAAAGCGCAATATGCCACTGGATGAGGCCGCGATGGCGCATCTGCTGGAGGTCAAATACCGCGAGATCGACCGTGTTTACGCAAATTACCAACCGATTTTCCTGATCGATCAGATGATTGCCATCTGCGACTTTGAGGGCATCCCGTATCAAATGACCCCCGATTTGATCGACCGGGCCTGGGATAATATGTTCGTGAAGGACGCGCAGATCGTGAAATAACG
The DNA here is from genome assembly GCF_014337925.2 of Roseobacter fucihabitans. Lineage (NCBI taxonomy): Bacteria > Pseudomonadati > Pseudomonadota > Alphaproteobacteria > Rhodobacterales > Roseobacteraceae > Roseobacter > Roseobacter fucihabitans. The sequence goes on from NZ_CP143423.1 coordinate 2,601,339, forward strand.
CGCAGAGCGGCACGCCTCTCTTGCGCATCGCTCAGGGTTGCGCATGACCTCCATGTTGCGCGCGCATATGAATAACTTCGACAAACGCGGCGTTCAAGACTGGTGCATCGACATCGCCACGCTACACTTGCCTCATGCGCGTGCTTCCCCAGAAATTCACAGATTGGTTTGCCTCCAAAGGCTGGCACATCCATCCGCATCAACGCGACATGCTGGATCGCGCCGAGGCCCCGGCCCTCCTGTTGATCGCGCCCACGGGCGGCGGCAAGACGCTCGCCGGATTCCTGCCCACGCTGGTCGATCTGGCACAGGTGCCGCATGATGGTTTGCACACGCTTTATATTTCGCCGCTCAAGGCGCTGGCCGCCGATATCCGCCGCAATCTCACGACGCCCGTTACCGAAATGGGCCTTGATATCCGCATCGAGGACCGCACCGGCGACACCCCTGCCAGCCGCAAGAAACGCCAGCGCGCCGATCCACCCCATATCCTGCTGACCACGCCGGAAAGCCTTGCGCTACTGACCTCCTATGAAGACGCGCCGCGCATGTTCAAGGGGTTGAAACGCGTGGTGGTCGATGAAATCCACGCATTGGCGGAATCCAAACGCGGGGATCAATTGATGCTGGCGCTGGGGCGGTTGCAACGGCTCTGCCCCGATCTGCGGCGCGTCGGGCTGTCCGCAACGGTGGAAGACCCCGCTGCCATCGCGCAACACCTCGCACGTCACCCCGACCCTTGCGAAATCCTCATGGCCGACCCCGGACCGGCACCCGATATTTCCATGCTCACGACGGAACAGCCCCCACCCTGGGCCGGGGGCAACGCCGCCTACGCGATCCCCGCCGTGCTGGAGGAGGTACGTAAACACAACACCACGCTGATCTTTCATAACACCCGCGCGCAGGCGGAGATCTTCTTTCACAACCTTTGGTTGGCCAATGAGGACAGTTTGCCCATCGGCATTCACCACGGCTCGCTCGACCGCCAGCAACGCGAACGCGTCGAAGCGGCGATGGTGCGCGGGGAATTACGCGCGATTGTTTGTACCGGGAGCCTCGATCTGGGCATTGATTGGGGCGATGTCGATCTGGTGATCCAGATCGGTGCGCCCAAGAACGTCAAGCGGCTGGTGCAACGGATCGGGCGGGCCAATCACCGCTATAACGCGCCCTCCAAGGCGCTGCTGGTCCCGGCGAACCGCTTTGAGGTGGTGGAATGTGTTGCCGCGCTGGACGCCGTGCGCGACGGCGCGCTGGATGGTGAGCCGCGCGGGTCCGGGCCGCGCGATGTGCTGTGCCAACACATCCTGATCACCGCCTGTGCCGGTCCGTTTGATGCGGATGCGCTGTTTGCGGAAATCACAACCGTCGGGGCCTATGCGGGGCTGTCGCGCGCTGAATTTGACGACTGCCTTACGTTTTGCGCAACCGGGGGATATGCTCTGCGCGCCTATGATCAATGGCAACGCCTGCAACAACGCGGCGATGGTGCCTGGCATCTGCGCGATCCGCGCGCCGCGCAGAAAATCCGTATGAACATCGGCACGATCCAGGATACCGATACGCTCAAGGTCCGCCTCAGACGAAATCGTGGCGGCAAACCGCTGGGTGAAGTCGAAGAGGGGTTTGCGGCCACGCTCACGCCCGGCGATACGTTTCTGATCGGCGGGCAGATCGTGAAATACGAGGGCCTGCGCGAAATGACCGTCGAAGTGAGCCGCCATGCGGCCAAAAAGCCCAAGGTCGCGACCTTCATGGGCACGAAATTTGCCACCTCCACCGTGCTCAGCGCCCGCGTGGTGGAGATGTTCCAACAGGAAGATTGGCCCGCCCTGCCCGCGCATACCGCCGACTGGCTGGCCCTGCAACGCCGCGTCAGCCAACTGCCCAAACCGGGCCGCTTGCTGATCGAGAGCTTCCCCCACGACGGGCGCGAACAGACGGTGATCTATGGGTTTGCCGGGCGTAATGGGCAGCAGACATTAGGGCTGTTGTTGACCAAGCGGATGGAGGAAATCGGGCTCAACCCGCTGGGGTTTGTCGCCACCGATTATGCCACGTTGATCTGGGGTCTGGATGCCGTGCAAGACCCGGCGCCGCTCTTTGATCTCGCCGCCCTAAAGGACGGGCTGGACACCTGGCTGGCCGGAAATGCGGTGATGAAACGTACCTTTCGCGCCAGCGCCACGATTGCCGGGCTCATCCAGCGCAACAGCCCTTCGGCGCGCAAATCCGGCCGGCAGGCGACGTTCAGTTCGGATATTCTGTATGACACGCTGCAAAAATACGATCCCGACCACCTGCTTTTGGATATCACCCGCGAAGAGGCGATGCGGGGCCTCGTTGATTTTGGACGGATCAAAGAGATGGCACAGCGTATCGGCGGGCGGATTGATCACCTCAAGCTGTCGCGTGTGACACCGCTTGCCGCACCGATGTTGCTGGAAATGGGCCGGGTGCCGGTCAAGGGAGCCGCCGAAGAAAAGCTGCTCGCGCAGGAAGCCGCAAGCCTGATGGAACAATCCGGCCTTGCCGAGATCACGCCAGCCGCCGCCCCGCACTGGCGCGCCGGTTCTTGAGCGGCTTGCGCGCGCGTGCGAATTACGCGATGAACAAATCATGAACTCTTTTGATTTTTCTTTCGCGACAACCGCGCTGAAGGCCCTCGGCTCCGGTGCTTTATGGTGGCCCGCGCAAAGCCTCCTATGCGTGTCCGATCTGCATCTGGGTAAATCGGAGCGGGTTGCGCGGCGCAGCGGGCAATCCCTGCCCCCCTATGAGACCCGCGAAACCCTATCGCGATTGGCGAGCGATCTCGACGCCACGCAGGCGCGGACGGTAATTTGTCTCGGTGACAGCTTTGATGATCTGAGCGCCGCCGCCGCCCTGCCCGAAGCCGAACGGTTATGGATTGCGCAGCTTCAGGCGGGGCGGCGATGGATCTGGATCGAAGGCAACCATGATCCGGGACCTATCGAATTTGGCGGCACACATCTGGAACACCTTACCCTAGACGCGCTGACCTTTCGCCACATCGCAAGTGCGGAGGCGCGCGGTGAAGTCTCGGGCCATTATCACCCCAAGGCGCATGTCCAGACGCGCGGACGGCGTATTTCCCGGCCTGCATTTTTATGCGATGACCGGCGGCTGATCCTGCCCGCTTATGGCATCTATACCGGCGGGCTGCGCAGCGACAGCGCCGTATTACAAAAGTTGATGGGCCCAAAAGCCCTTGCCATCCTGACCGGTCCCATGCCCACATGTGTGCCGATGCCACGTTAGGAATTGAAAATGGACGCTGCCAACCGCAACCGGATCGAGGCGAGCTTTGCCGCCCAGAATATGATGCAGACCTTCGGGGCCAGCCTAAGCCATGTCGCGCAAGGCGAGGTGGTGATCACCGCCCCGATCCTGGAAGGCGCGCTCCAGCAACAGGGGTTTGGTCACGCGGGGCTGACGTTTTCCATCGGCGACAGTGCGGCGGGTTATGCAGCGCTGAGCACCCTGCCGCTGGAGCACGAAGTCGTCACCGCTGAGATCAAGATCAACCTGCTGGCCCCCGCACGCGGGGAGTTGTTGCGCGCCACCGGCCGGGTCGTCAAACCCGGCAAGCGGTTGATCATTGTGACCGCCGAAGTACACGCCATCGCGCAGGGCGTCGAAACGCTGATCGCGCTTCTGCAAGGCACGATGGTGCCGGTACCGGCGTAAACCTTACGCGGTCAGGCCTTCGGGTTCCGCCAAGCCATTCGCACGACAACAGGCCGTGACCGTATTGGCCAGCAAGCAGGCAATTGTCATCGGCCCGACACCGCCCGGCACCGGAGTGATGGCACCGGCAACCGCCGCGCAGCTGTCGTAATCCACATCGCCCACAAGGCGGGTCTTGCCCTCGCCGCGTTCCGGCGCATCCAGACGGTTGATGCCCACATCAATGACGGTCGCGCCCGGTTTGATCCAATCACCAGGCACCATTTCGGGGCGACCGACAGCGGCGACCACGATATCCGCACGGCGCACCACATCCGCCAGATCCTTGGTCCGGCTATGGGCGATCGTGACCGTGCAGCTATCCCCCAGCAACAATTGCGCCATGGGTTTGCCGACGATATTGGAGCGCCCGATCACCACCGCATCCATGCCCGACAGCGATCCGTGATAATCGCGCAGCATCATCAAACAGCCGAGCGGCGTGCAAGGGACCATGCTCTTCTGCCCCGTGCCCAACAAGCCGACGTTGGAAATGTGAAACCCATCCACATCCTTGGCCGGATCAATCGAGTTGATCACGAGGTCCTCGTCCAGATGTTTGGGCAGCGGCAATTGCACCAGAATGCCGTGGATGTCGGGATCATTGTTCAATTGGTCGATCACCGCCAGAAGGTCCGGCTCGGAGGTATCAACTTCGAGCTTGTGCTCCACAGATTTCATGCCCACTTCGGTGGTCTGCTTGCCCTTGGAGCGCACATAGACCTGGCTTGCCGGGTCTTCCCCGACCAGAACCACCGCCAGCCCCGGCGTAATCCCGTGATCCTGTTTAAGGCGGCTCACATGCTCTGCGACCTGGGTGCGGACTGTGGCGGCGAAGGCTTTTCCGTCAATGATTTTGGCTGACATCTGATATTTTCCTATTGTCTTTGAAACGTGACCCTATGGGCCAATGTGTGACCATCCGTGATCACAAGCTCATCAAACTGCATCAGTTGCAGCAGATCATAAAATGTCGCGACATATTGCAGTTCCTCCTGCCGGAAAAACCCGCCTTCGCGCACCGACACGGTCAGTTGCGCCATAATCGCACGGGCGCGGTAGATGGTGGAGAACACCTCGTCATCCAGCGCCATCAAAATGAGCGTCTCCGCCCCTTCGCCCTTGGCGAAAAACACGAAACGGGGGCTTTCCGGGGCCTCCAGCTGCGCCTTTGTCAACAGGTTCACAAAGTCGATCCGGACCGCTTTGCCGGCCCCTTGGCTGGCGCGGACCACGCGGTCAAATGTCTCTTCCGAGGTGATCTGCGGATAATAATATCCGACGTATCGATCCTCGGCGATGACCGCCCCCGCAAAGATCAGCGCAAAGCACATGGCAATCAATCTGGTCATCACGGTCTCCTTTGTTTCCCTGACGCCCAGCTTGGCGGTGGAGCGGTCGGGGGACAACCGAAATCGTCCCCCGACCCCAAACCCTTTAGAACAGACCTTCGACGTCGCCATCCGCGTTCAGCTTGATGTTTTCAGCTGATGGTACACGCGGCAGGCCGGGCATGGTCATGATCTCGCCGCAGATTGCGACAACAAAACCGGCACCCGCACTCAGGCGGACTTCGCGCACCGGAATGTCAAACCCGGTGGGCGCGCCGCGCTCATTGGGGTCGGTGGTGAAGCTGTATTGCGTTTTCGCCATACAGACCGGGAGGTTACCGTAGCCCTGATCTTCCCAGTCTTTCAACTGGTTGCGGATCTTCTGATCCATCACGGCGGCATCGGCGCGATAGATTTTTTTGGCAATGGTGTTGATCTTATCGGCAAGGCTCATCTCATCAGGGTAGATCGGCGCGAAATTGCCCTCCCCCTTGTCGATGGTCTCAACGACCTTGCGCGCGAGGTCTGCGGAGCCTTCCGAGCCCAACTCCCAGTGGCGCGACAGCACCGCCTCCGAGCCTTGGCTGGCCACGTAATCCTTGACCGCCTGCACTTCGGCGTCGGTATCCGTGACGAAATGGTTGATCGCGACAACCACCGGCACGCCAAAGGATTTCACGTTCTCGATGTGGCGTCCAAGGTTGGCACAACCGTTCTTGACCGCATCCACATTTTCGCCACCCAAGTCGGCCTTGGCGACGCCACCGTTCATCTTCATCGCCCGGACCGTGGCCACAACCACCACACAGGAGGGTGACAACCCTGCTTTGCGGCATTTGATGTTGAGGAACTTCTCGGCCCCCAGATCGGCTCCAAAACCCGCTTCGGTCACAACGTAATCGGCCAGTTTCAACGCCGTCGTCGTCGCGATCACCGAATTACAGCCATGCGCGATATTGGCAAAAGGACCGCCATGCACAAAGGCCGGGTTGTTTTCGAGCGTCTGCACCAGGTTAGGTTGCATCGCGTCCTTGAGCAGAACGGTCATCGCGCCGTCCGCCTTGATGTCGCGCGCATAGACCGGCGTGCGATCGCGTCGATACGCCACGATCATATCGCCGAGGCGTTTTTGCAGATCCTCAAGGTTCTTGGACAGGCACAGGATCGCCATGACCTCGGAGGCCACGGTGATGTCGAACCCGGTTTCACGCGGGAAACCATTGGCCACACCACCCAGCGAGGCGGTGATCTGGCGCAGGGCGCGGTCGTTCATGTCCACCACGCGGCGCCACACAACACGGCGCGTGTCGATGTCGAGCGCATTGCCCCAGTAGATATGGTTGTCGATCATCGCCGACAGCAACGAATGCGCGGAGGTGATCGCGTGGAAATCACCGGTGAAATGCAGGTTCATCTCTTCCATCGGCACGATCTGAGCATAACCGCCACCCGCAGCGCCGCCCTTCATCCCGAAGTTCGGCCCCAGGGAGGCCTCGCGGATACAAACGGCCGCTTTTTTGCCGATGTGGTTGAGACCATCGCCCAGGCCCACGGTCGTTGTCGTCTTGCCCTCACCGGCGGGCGTCGGGTTGATCGCTGTGACCAGGATCAGCTTGCCGTTCTCATTGCTCTGTACTGAGTTGATGAACTTTTGGCTCACCTTCGCCTTGTCATGGCCGTAGGGCAGAAGATCATCGCTGGCGATCCCCAGCTTGGCACCAATCTCCTGGATTGGCTGCTTGCTCGCCTCACGCGCGATTTCGATGTCGGTTTTATAAGCCATGGATTTGTCCCCGTTGAAGTGCCGCGCACGGCAGAGTTGCTTTATCCTGCATAAGAGCGTCACAGGGGACACAGAAGGTCAATCCCGACATTTCCGCGCCACGTTGCGGCGGGCAGCGGGCCAATCGTTTCTTTTCGGAAACGAATGTTACCTTCGGGCCGCTTCAAAATACGTCCAGACCGGTTGGTCGGGAATATGAAGGGTCACGCTATCACCCGGCGCGACCGGACCCTCGCGCTCCACCCATGCGGTAACACCGCGCCGGTTCTCGGCGGCTGGCTTGAACGCGGCCCCAAAACCGGGGCGGTCCTTTTCAATCTCGCGACCGGGCAGGATACAGGGGCGGTTTTCCATATCCACGGCGATGCTTGCGCCGCTTTGGAACAGAAGTCTTGAAGAGGGCGGGATGTGGCTGAAATCCGGGATGCCTTCGATGACCAGGGACGCGCCGACCCAGGCCGGATCGATCATCTCCAGCCCCATATCGGCCGCGATCAGGGCCAATTCTTCGGCGGACAGGACCGAAAGCTGCCGCACGTTGCGGATTTCGGTGCCCTTGGGGTATTGCGCCTTGGTGCGCACACAGGACGGGCGGATCAGACCGCCATGGCATTCCCCGTCGATGCCGGTGAATTTCAACTCTGCGCTCTCAAGGGCGTCGGCACGCAATGTCGCCACGCTATCTGAGACGCGGCCCAACCATTTAACGGTGCCGGAATAACGGGTGGGTAAAAGCGCGGGCATGTTGAAACTCCTTTTGCGTGGCTGCGCCGATTTGAACAAACCCTGTCCCAAAAGAAAAGGCCCCGCGGGTGCAGGGCCTCATGACTTTTTATGATGTCTCCAGTGCGAGCGGTGATCAGGCCGAAGGTTCCGGCTCCATACCACCATCGGCGGGCGGCGATTTCTTGTTCTTCGCCTTGGCCTTCGGGATACCCGTGATGCTTGGTGCCGAGCCGCTGTCGGGTTTGTCATCCTTATCTGCAGGCGGTGCGGGGGGCTCGCCGTCCATCACGCGCTGGATTTCTTCGCCTGTCAGCGTTTCATATTCCAGCAGACCTTGGGCAAGCCGTTCAAACTCGGTCTCACGCTCGGTGATAATTTTGAGAGCCCAGTCATACCCGTCCTGAATGAACTGGCGGACTTCTTCCTCCACCGTCTCCTTGGTGTTGGCGGAGACCGAAAAACCACCCGTGGCACCCTGATAACCTTGGGCCGCCTCGGAATAATCGATGTTGCCGACCTTATCCGACATGCCCCATTGCAGCACCATCGCGCGTGCCAGAGCCGAGGCTTGCATAATATCGCCTGCTGGACCGTTGGAGACTGAATCGGGTCCATATTTGTGGATTTCCGCCGCCTTGCCCGCCATCGTCATGGCCAAACGCTGGTGACATTCATCCTTGAACATGTTTAGGCGGTCCATTTCCGGCAGGCTCATCACCATGCCAAGCGCACCCCCACGCGGAATGATCGTGGCCTTATAGACAGGATCACATTTCGGCAGGGTCATACCGACCAAAGCGTGACCGGCTTCGTGATAGGCGGTCATTTCCTTTTGCGCGGTCGTCATCACCATGGAGCGGCGTTCCGCCCCCATCATGATCTTGTCCTTGGCGCTCTCAAAATCGATCATCGTCACGAACCGACGCCCGACCCGCGCCGCGCCCAAGGCCGCCTCATTGACAAGGTTGGCCAGGTCGGCACCGGAAAAGCCCGGCGTCCCACGCGCGATGATGCGCAGGTCCACGTCTGGCCCCAGCGGTGTTTTGCGCGCATGCACACCGAGAATTTTCTCGCGACCCTTGATGTCGGGATTGCCCACCGTGACCTGGCGGTCAAAACGACCGGGGCGCAAAAGCGCAGGATCAAGCACATCTTTACGGTTGGTCGCGGCGATGATGATCACGCCCTCGTTGGCCTCAAAACCATCCATTTCGACCAGCAATTGGTTCAACGTCTGTTCACGCTCATCATTACCGCCGCCATAACCGGCACCCCGGTGACGGCCCACAGCGTCGATTTCGTCGATGAACACAATACAAGGCGCGTTTTTCTTGGCCTGCTCGAACATATCGCGCACACGGCTCGCACCGACGCCGACGAACATCTCAACGAAATCCGATCCCGAAATTGTGAAGAAAGGCACGCCCGCCTCCCCCGCGATGGCACGCGCAAGCAGAGTTTTACCCGTGCCGGGAGGGCCTTCAAGCAGCGCGCCTTTTGGAATTTTACCGCCCAGACGGCTGAACTTTTGCGGATTGCGCAGAAACTCGACGATCTCTTCGAGCTCTTCCTTGGCCTCATCGATTCCCGCAACATCGTCAAAGGTAACGCGGCCATGCTTTTCGGTCAGCATCTTGGCCTTGGACTTACCAAAGCCCATCGCACCGCCTTTGCCGCCACCCTGCATCCGGTTCATGAAATAGACCCAAACCCCGATCAACAGCAGGAAGGGCAGCAGCGACATCAAAAAGGTCTGAAAACCCGACTGCTGTTGCTGCTCGGCGCGCACGGCGATGTTGTTGTCGATCAAAAGGCTCGTGATTTCAGCGTCTTCCGGCTTAATCGCGACGTAATCAACGCCGTCCTCCTGACGAAAGCGGACCTCTTCGCCATCCAGCGTCACGTTGCTGACCGAGCCGGATTCGACGGCGTTCACGAATTCAGAATAGCTGATCTCGCGGCTTTGCATGGTGCTGCCGGGACCACTGAACAGATTGAACAGGGCCAGGATCAAAAGAAACAAAACAACCCAAAAAGCGATGTTGCGTGCGTTACCCAACGAAATTCTCCCAAATATGCGTGTGGTGCGAACCGCAATGATACCACCACAGCCCTAAGATAGACACTGTTACCATATGTTCAATGCGATAAAACTGCGGCAAAAAATGCCTCATCGTCAAATTCGGGGCGCGCGTGCCACCCGTTTTGAAAACCCGCGAGCGGTGCCGCAACCAGATTGGTGCCGTTCCAGACGGCAGGTGTGCTCAGCAAAACACCGCGCGGCACACCCAGCCCACGCCACTCCGGCAGCTGTTTCAAACCCTCCGGCCCGAGGGCCGCGATATGAAGCGGCACGCTCCCCGCCTCTCCGATCAAACGCCATCGCCGGTCCCAGATATCACCGATCGACCCGGCCATATCCCGCACCGGATCATATTCGCGATAAACCCAAAGCGCGTCACTCTTGCGCGACACCTGACAGCCGTCCGCCGTGGCGCTGACACCTTGTTTCAAGGCTTCGATCAGACCCAAAACGGATTTGCGTCGGGGCGGATAAGGCGAGCCGCTGATCCATCCCATGGCCCCCACCAGAAGCCGTCTTGCGATCTCATCGGGCAGCGTCACATAGCCGCGCCAATTCATGCGCACGGCCCCCCGCTCAATCTTTGCCATGGAGCGCGCGGTCAAGAATGCCTGCCACCGCAGCGCATCGCGCGCCCGTGACATGTTGAATGCGACCTGTCCAAGCGCCTCGGCATTGATCCCGAGCGGTTCCAGAACGGCCAAGGCCTGACGGACCTTGACCCGATCGAAATGCGGGTCTTCGTTGCTGGGGTCATCGCACCAGGTGACGCCACGTCGCTTCAGGATGTTTCGTAGATCCAAGCGCGAAACATCGAGCAGGGGGCGAAGCCATGTGATCCCGCCGGATGTGCGCCGGGGCGACATCGCGCTCAGCCCATCGACTCCAGCGCCCCGCGCCAGCCGCATCAGCACGGTTTCGGCCTGATCATCCAGCGTATGACCAAGGGCCACGGTCTCGATGTCGCGCGCGCGCGCCCAAGCGGCGATCAGACGATACCGGGCCTGTCGCGCTTCGTTTTGCAGGTTGCCTTGCCGATCCCATCCCGTCCAATGCACGGTTTCATGCGGCAGCCCCAGCCCCGCGCATAATGTCGCCACGAAGGCGGATTCCTGCGCCGCCTCCGCGCGCAGGCCATGATCGACCGAAACGACCTGCAATTGGGTGCCATAGGTCTGCGCGAAATCATACAAAAGATGCAACAGCGCGACGGAATCGCTTCCCCCCGAGACGGCAATCCCGAGACGTCGGGGGGGGGTGGGCAACAGATGCCGCGCCACCGCGTTCCCCGGCCCCTGTGGCATCAGATCATGCACAGCCCAGCGTTTGCATTTCCGAACGGGCCAGCTCTGCCGCCGGATCGCCCGGAAAACGCAGCCCGACTTCACCCAATGTGACACAGGCCTCCTCGGTCTGCCCTAAGCCTCCCAGCGAGCGGCCCAAACGATACAGGGATTGCGCGGCGACCGGACCGGTGGGGTCCCCGCTGAAACTGCTGAGATAGGCGCGCGCCGCCTCGCGTGTATCGCCCAGCCCCTCAAGCGCCTCGCCGCGCCCCAGATCCGCCCCCGCCGCCAGCGGGCCTCCGGGATAGGTCTGAGTAAAAGTCGCAAAAAGTTCGGAGGCGCGTTGAAATTCGCCCGCCGCCAGCGCGTCCTGTGCCTTTTTAAAATCCTCTTCTTCGCCAACCGCCAATTGGATGCCCGTGTCCGGTGTTGCGGGCGCGACCCCCGAACCGGGTGCCAAAACCCCCGTATCACCGCCAAGCGTGCTGGTTTGCCCCAGAGCGGCAATATCCCCCCCCTCAAGCTCGACCAGCCGGAATTCCAGATCGCCGATCCGGTTCGTGCCATCCTCAACGATGCGATTGATGCGGAACTCCAATTCTTCGGTCTTGGAGGTCAGCCGCTGCATTTCGGATTCGATCACATTCATGCGCTCGAGCACGGAGCCGCCAGATGTATCCACCGACGGCCCGCCCGTCGTGGATAATTCCCGCCGCAGCTTTTGGATTTCCACAAACAGCACCGTCATTTCCTGACGGATATCCGCCAGCGTCTGCTCATTTTGAGCGGTGGCCCCGAAGGGCGACAGCACCGCTATCGTGGCGAGAACGGCCAGAATACGCATGGCTTACCCCGTCAGCCCGCTCGCCAGCACGGTGACTGCGCGGCGGTTCTTGGCATAGCAGGCCTCGTTTGAACAGATCTCGATCGGGCGTTCCTTGCCATAGCTGACGGTGCGCAGACGGTTGCCCGCGACGCCGCGCGAAATCAGATATTCCCGTGCCGCATTGGCCCGCCGCGCCCCAAGTGCGACGTTATATTCACGCGTGCCCTGCTCGTCCGCATGGCCTTCTATGATCGCGGTGAAATCGGTGTTGGTTTGCAACCAGACCGCCTGCCCGTCCAGCACAACGCGGCCCGCGTCGCTCAAGGTGGATTGATCCACCGCAAAGAGCACACGATCCCCGACGGCCTGATTGAAATAGGCCACCGATGTCGGATCATTCACACTGCCCGCACCAAAGGCACCATTGCCCCCATTGATGCCACCGGCTGCGCCATCACCGCCCAACCGGCTGGGATCGGTACAGGCCGAAAGCGCCAGGCCCGCGACCAAGAGGAGGATTTTTGTTGATGTTTTCATGTTTTCTGCCTCAGAAAAATTTGATTATCGTTGTTGTTTTACTGGTGTTTTAGCACAGTCCAACCGGCTTGGAAACGTTTTGAAACACCTCACTTCTGCAAGGGCGACCAGGACGGATCTGACCCCCCCTCCGGCGTGCGCACAGGGCGCAGGTTTCGCCCCGATATATCAACGGAATAGAGCGTGGAACGCCCACCCGCCCCTTGGGTTTCACGTGTAAACATGATCACCCGACCATTGGGTGCCCATGTGGGACCCTCATCCAGGAAGGACGCGGTCAAAAGCCGCTCTTCCGCCCCATCCGTGCGCATCACACCAATGTGAAACCGCCCGCCGTTCTGCTTGGTAAAGGCAATCAGATCGCCGCGCGGCGACCACACGGGCGTACCATAGCGCCCCGGCCCGAAAGAAATACGCTGCGCCTCGCCTCCGCCTGCGGGCATGATATAGAGCTGTTGCGAGCCGGATCGGTCACTTTCGAACACGATCTGGCGGCCATCCGGCGAAAAGCTGGGCGCGGTCTCGATGGACGGCGCAGAGGTCAGGCGCGTGGCACCGCCGCCTGCAATATTCATCATCCAGATATCGGTATTCCCCCCCTGGCTGAGCGAAAAGACGATGCGCTGACCATCCGGCGCAAAGCGCGGGGCAAAACTCATGGTGCCATCCTGACTTTCCAGCGCACGCCGCTGCACCGAGGCGACGTCGAGCACATAAATCTGGGGAAACCCGGTTTCATAGCTGGTATAAAGCACGCGGTCCCCGTTGGGCGAAAACCGCGGGGCGAGCACGATGGCGCTGCTATCGGTCAGGAACTGCACGTTGGCACCGTCATAATCCATGATCGCCAATCGCTTCTGGCGCGCGTCCTTGGCCCCGGTTTCAGAGACGTAAACCACGCGGCTGTCAAAATAGCCGCCCTCCCCCGTGATCCGGCTGTAAACCGCATCCGCCACCTTATGCGCCATGCGCCGCCAGCCTTCAGCCGTGCCGCTGAATTGCAGGCCCGACCCCATTTCGGCGCCGGAAAACACGTCATAAAGGCGGAATTTGACGTTCAATTGATTACCCTGCACCGAGACCGCCCCGGTGATCAGGGCCTGGGCGTTGATCGCCTTCCAGTCGGCGTATTGGATGGGGGCGGCGAAATTATCGACGCGGGCGATGAAAGCTTCCGCCGGGATCTGGCGGAACAGCCCGGTGCCGATCAGATCATCCGAGACTACCTGGCTGATCTGACCCGCCCATGTGGCGGCATCAGGATTTTCCGCCTGAAACACCGGCAGCGCGAAGGGCAGTGGTTCGATCACGCCTTCGGTGATCTCGATCCTCAGCGGACCCTCGCCCTGGGCCTGTGCGGGGCTGGCGGGCAAAATGGCAACCCCGAGGGTCGCAAGCAAAAGAATTCCCAGAAATCTCATTTGATACGCATCCTTTCGGGATTGAACGTCATCTCAATATCCTGCCACTGACTATATTTTTCTACGGGTAAATCGAAACCTTTTGCGCCACATCTGATGATGGCGCGCCGTGCCGCTTCAAAGGCCTGGCGCGCGGCCTGTTCCGATCCGCCTGAACTGGAGGCCATCCGGATCGACGCGGGGACGGGTTTGCCGTCCTGTGTCATGGCCACCGTGACCACGACGGTGGTTCCCAGTGCATCGGTGGAGAGCGACCCTACGTTCCAGCAACTGGAAACGGCAACGCGCAGGGAGTCCTTTTCCCCGACAGACAGCGGCGGGCCCTGCGGCACCGCGGGCGCACTCGATTCCGTGGCCAAGGCTTCGGCAAGCGCGGCGGCGACCGCGTCATCGGTACTGGGTGCGGCCGGTGCCGGTGTCGGCGCCTCTGGTTGCGGCGTCTCGACCGGTTGCGCGGTCTGCACCGGGGCTGCGGGGCGCGCGGGCGGGCGCGGCGATGTCGTAATCCGCGACCTTGGCGCTTCGGCTTCGGTCACGATCTCGGTCGCGGCAGCCTCCGGGGCGGTCGCCTCGGCAGTCTCTTGCGGTGTCTCTCCGGCGGCATCAGGGCTCACGGCCTCCTGCTCGACCGGATCAGGCAAGGCCTCGGGGTCCGGCTGTGCCACCGCTTCGGGGGCCACGCGTTCTGCGGCTTGCGGCACCGGCGTATCGCTGATCTCAGGTGCCAATACCGCCACATCCGCCGGGGGTTCTGGCAGCACGGGGGCTGCGTCACTCACCTCGGCCTGCGGTGGTGCGAGTTGGGACACATCCGGTGCGTCCTCGGCACTTGGCGTCGCGGCCTGCACGGGGGGTGTCTGCTCGGTTGCCGCATCATCAATGGCGGCGATGGCGGGCGCATCCGGCGTCACCTCGGGACTGGTGGGTTGTGCCACCTCAGTGCTTGATTGCGGCGATTGTCCCGCCGCCATTAAAGCCGCGAATTCAGCGCCCGAAACGACCGACACGGAGGTCGCCTCAAACGGCAAGGGCTCTGCGGCGAAGACATCGCCAAAGATCAGCCAACCGATCAGGACCACATGCCCCGCACCCGAAATATAATGACCGGTATGCACCGTGCCCTACCGATCCACCCCGCCGGTGGCCCCATCCTGACCATCCAGCGTGGGGCCACCGATGTCGGTGACCAACCCTATGTTGGAAAAACCGCCCGCGTTCAGCGCGCCCATGACCTCCATCACCTGAGCGTAAGGCACAGCGCCATCGGCACGCAGGAAAACCTGATCACCCGTGCGTTCGGCGGCAATCGCGCGCAGCTTGGGGATCAGCTCATTGCGCGCGGTCTCAGTGGTCTGGATTTGCAGACTGCCCTGCGCCGTGATCGTGATCGTGAGCGGCTCTTCCTGATCCGCGGGCAAGGCCCCGGCGGCGGTTTTGGGCAATTCCACCGGCACACCCACGGTCAAAAGCGGCGCCGCAACCATGAAGATGATCAACAGCACCAGCATCACGTCGACAAAGGGCGTGACGTTGATCTCCGACATCGGTTGCGCCTTGCCACGCCCGCGACGGCGGCGTCTGTTACCGCCCCCATCCTGGTTCTGGATAACGCCCCCACCCATGGCTCAACCGTCCAACTGGCGGCTGAGGATGGTGGCAAACTCATCGGCAAAGGATTCGTAGCCCGACAGGATCTTGTCGCAATCCGCGCTCAGCTTGTTGTAGAAAATCACCGCCGGGATCGCCGCCAGCAAGCCCAGACCCGTGGCCAGCAAGGCCTCCGCAATCCCCGGCGCCACGACGGCCAGGTTGGTGTTCTGCTGCTCTGCAATCTCGATGAATGCGTTCATGATCCCCACCACGGTCCCGAACAGACCGATAAACGGCGCCGACGACCCCACCGTGGCCAAAACGGTCAGCCCCCCGCGTAGATAATCCGCCTCCTTGTTGATCGCCACATCCATGGACCGGTCGATCCGCGAGGTTGCCCCGGCGATCAGCCCGCCATCATCGCGGTGCGAACGGCGCCATTCCGTCATCCCGGCGGCAAATATCTTTTCAGAACTGACCGAGGGCGCGGGTCCGGTGGTCTCATAAAGCGCATCCAGCGGTTCGCCCGACCAAAAGGCCTGGTCGAACTCGGCAGACTCGGCGCGCGCCTTCTTGTAGACCAGCAGTTTCATAACGATGATCGACCAGGACCAAAAGGACGCAATGATCAACATGATCATCACCAATTTGACGATTAAAGTCGCGCGGGCGAATAGCCCCCAGAATGAGAAATCAATCTCATGCGCCAGTGCCAGCGTGTCTGCTTCCATGATGCCTGCTCTATTCTATGTACCGCGACGGGTCGTTTGCCGACCTCGATTGTAGGTGATTCTAGCGGGTTACAACGCAAATTGCTATCACTATGCTGTCATTGGGCCTCAGCAATGGGCATTAAGCGGAGTTCTGCTGGCAATCGAGCGGGTTTTCCGCCTGCCCCGATACAGGCAATCGTAACCTTTGCGGCAAAAACCAACGTCTCGCCACGCCGCACGTCTTGCCCCATGATCATGCGCGCGGGCGTGATTTTCATCAGGCGCGTGACCACCTCCAGCACATCATCGAACCGCGCAGGCTGAATGTAGTCGGCCTCGATGCGGCGTACCGCGAAAACGATGCCTTGGGCCTTCATGGCCAATTGGTCGATGCCAATCTGGCGGACCCAATCGCTGCGCGCCCGCTCGATGTAGCGCAGGTAATTGGCGTAATAGACAATGCCCGCCATGTCGGTGTCCTCGTAATAAACGCGGATCGGAAAGCTGTGCATCAGGAAGCCTCCAGCCGGTGACAGGCCGCCGCCTGCGTGACTATTCCGTCAGCGTCGAAGTAAAACGTCTCTGCCGCGAGCACATCGCGGTGATTGAGATAGCTGATCACGGTCATGTTGTATCCTGCAAACACATCCTGGATACGAAAAGCCAATTGCGGTTGTGCCTCCAGCGCCGCTGTCCAATAGGCACGCAAGGCCTCGCGCCCCTTGATAACTCCCTTTCCGGTCAAAGCCTGCGCTTTGCGCGAGTGAAAGAGAATATCGGCATGATAATGCGACAGGATCCGGTCCAGATCATGGCTGTTCCAGCCCGCCTCCCATTGCCGCGCGAATGCATGATAGTCGATCATATCGCGCGCCGCGCATAGATAGTCATTGCGCCAGCCCAACCCGCGCGGCCAGCCGCAGCGCATGGCTCTTGTCCTGGCTGACAGGTGGCATCACCGGATCATAGGCCGCGCGGATCAGGGCGGCGACATCGGGGCGCAGGATGGTCTTATCCCCCGCCACGGCCAGAGGGGATTTGCCGCGAAACGCAACGTCCGACCAGAGTAGGACGGATTGCACGATCTGGCTCAGCGCCAGCGTTTCCGCAGGCACCGCGCTCAAATCGCCATCCATCCGCAGGAACACAAAACACGCCTTGATCGCGCCGTCCGGCTCAAAATGGAAAATACGGTATTGGTTCGCCTCCACCGATTTCAGCCGGTCAACAAGAGGACCAAGCTCCGGGATCAAGCGGTCCAAGCCCGGCACTTCGGGCAATTCATCCCAGTCGCGGAAAAAGAACATCATGAAATTGCTGCCGAGTTCCGGGTCGGTTTCCGCCATCTGGTGGCCGGATAAAACCATCACCGCCTCCAGCGCGCCCTTGACCACCGAAAGCGTGTCATCGGTGACGCCAAAAACCACCGGCGCGATGGGCCGGTTCCAGCGGGCGAATGAAAATGCACCGTTTTCGCGCGTGAAAAGCGCCTCGATCTCGCTTGCGTCCATACGCCCTCTCCTCTCGCGCCTCGCCCCTTAAACCCCAAACAGATCCGTCTGCGATTTCGGCGGCTGCATGCCCAAATGGGTCCAGCCCTTTTGCGCCAACATGCGACCGCGCGGCGTGCGCTGGATCAACCCTTGTTGCAGCAAAAACGGCTCGATCACCTCTTCCAGCGAATCCCGACTTTCCGACAGCGCCGCACTCAGCGTCTCGATCCCCACAGGACCGCCCGCGTAATTCTCCGCAATCAGGCGCAAATATCGACGATCCGCACTGTCCAGCCCCAACAGATCAACCCCCAACCGGGTCAGCGCCATATCCGCAAGCGCTTGCGTCACACGGCCATCGCCCTCAACCACCGCAAAATCCACCACACGACGCAACAATCGTCCCGCAATACGTGGTGTACCACGCGCCCGTTGTGCGATTTCGCGCGCACCACCCTCATCCGCAGGCGCGCCGAGTTTTCGCGCATTACGCTTCACGATGATGAATAATTCATCCACCGTGTAGAATTCCAACCGTGTGGGGATGCCAAACCGGTCGCGAAGCGGTGTCGTCAACAATCCCATCCGCGTCGTCGCCCCCACCAGCGTGAAGGGCTGCAACTCGATACGCACCGTGCGCGCCGCAGGCCCCTCGCCAATCACCAGATCAAGTTCGAAATCCTCAAGCGCGGGATATAACACCTCCTCAACCGCCGGGTTCAACCGGTGGATTTCGTCGATGAACAACACATCACGCGGTTCCAGATTGGTCAGGATCGCCGCCAGATCGCCCGCCTTGGCCAAGACCGGCCCGCTGGTCATGCGGAAATTCACACCCAACTCGCGCGCCATGATCTGCGCCAGCGTGGTTTTCCCCAAGCCGGGGGGGCCGTGAAACAGCGTGTGATCCATCGCTTCGCCGCGTTGGCGGGCCGATTGGATGAAAACGCGCAGATTGGCACGCGCCTCAGCCTGTCCGACGAACTCCTCCAGCATCTGCGGACGCAGCGCACGGTCGAAATCCCCCGGCAAGGGGTCGGGCCGCACGGTGGGGTCGATGTCGCTCATGTGATGTCCTTCAAGATGCGCATGCCCCTAGCCCTTCGGTGCGAGCAGTTTCAGCGCCGCCCGGATCAGCGTCGGCGTATCGGCACCGGGGTTTTCACCTGCCGCCTGCGCCACGGCCCCCGCCGCATCGCCCGGACCGTAGCCGAGGTTGCCAAGCGCCGAAAGCGCATCCGCCTGCGCCGAAGAGGACGGTTGCGGGATCGGCGCAGCTGTGGCGGAGGTCTCGATGACCTCCGCCACAGCTTCTCCCCTCGCCTGCGCAACCGTCCCGCCCATGGCCATCATGCTGGGCGCCTTATCCTTCAAATCCAACACCACGCGTTGCGCGATTTTCGGCCCCACACCCTTGGCGGCCTTGACCGCGTTCCAATCGCCCAGCGCAATCGCGCGGCTGACACCATCCGTCCCCAGCGTCCCCAATATGGCCAGCGACGCCTTGGCCCCCACGCCCTGCACCGAGGTCAACAAACGGTGCCATTCCTTTTCCGCCAATGTGGTGAAGCCAAACAACTGCAACAGGTCCTCGCGCACCACAAGATCGGTAAAAAGCGCCACCACCTGCCCCACACCCGGCAGGCTCGCCATCGTCCGATCCGAGCAATAGACCAGATATCCAACGCCGCGCACGTCGATCAACACATGATCCAGCGCGCGGTAATCAATCCGACCGGTGATTTTGCCAATCATGCCCGCGCCCTCTCGATGGCCGCGCTCAACCCGCTGGCCCCGCCGTAATGCGCATGACAAATCGCAATGGCCAAGGCATCCGCCGCATCCGGGCCCGCGATCACGGCACCGGGCAATTGCATCTGCACCATGTGCAAGACTTGGTTCTTATCCGCATGGCCGACACCGACAACGGCCTTTTTCACCGTATTGGGGGCGTATTCCCCCACGCTCAATCCGGCTTGTGCCGGGACCAGCATCGCAATCCCGCGCGCTTGGCCGAGCTTGAGCGTCCCGGCACCGTCTTTGTTCACGAAGGTCTGCTCGACAGCGGCCTGATCGGGTAAAAACTGCGCGAAAATCGCGCTCAATTGGACATGCAAGGACAGCAATCGCGCACTCAGCGCCTCACCGGTTGATCGGCAAATGCCATTGGCGACGTGAGTCGTTTTACTGCCGACGACATCAACCACGCCCCATCCCAGGTTGCGCAACCCCGGATCAATGCCAATTATCCGTACCAAATGCCCTGTCCCGCTCATTTATGTCTTTTTTTATGCATTAGCACGAATGGCGAACATCCGCCAAGCGGTTCCTTTTGACATCGCCATAGGCTGCGCCACGGGGTGATACCGCAATTTCCGGGCCGAAATACGTCACTTCAGGACCGATTTCCGACAGATCTCAATCATTATTTATTGTTTATTTACCTATGGTTAACCAACCCAACGACCCATGCACGGCGCGCATATCACACATGCAAGTTCTCACCTTGCTGAAAATTCGGGCACACCCTATCTGCCCTTCATCACACACCGGCCCGACCGGTTCACATTCAAAAAGAGGACGGCCCAAATGTCTACATTCGACACATCCCGCACCACCTACGGCACCGCATCCGCAGTAAGCCGTTTCTTTGCCATGATCTCCGATATCACAACATCTGTTGTTGCCTGGAACGACGCCCGCGTGACACGTAACGCTTTGGCCGCATTGAGCGACCGGGAACTGGATGACATCGGCCTGAGCCGGTCGGACATCGACGCTATCGCAGATAGAAACATCATCCGCTGATGAGGATCGCGCGCCCCTTTTGATCGGCGCGCCTGAATGAAACCGCCTCTTCTTGCCGGAAGGGGCGGTTTTTTCGTGCCATATTTTTTGTCCCGGACCCGGTGCAGAGCAGGCGGTCGCGCATTAGGGGTTCAGCGCTCGGTGTTGACCAGGGTCAGGGTCGTCCAATCCATGATCTCTTCGCGGTGGTGGAGGCCGAGGCCTGCATGAGCGTAGGTTGCGATCACATCATCGGCCTGCTCATTCAGGATGCCCGACAGGATCGCATATCCGCCAGGTTTCAGGTGGCGCGCCATGTCCGGTGCCAGGGCGATCAGCGGGCCCTTGAGGATATTGGCAAAGACAAGATCAAAGGGGCTGGCCTCCAAAAGAGCCGGATGATCGAACCCGGCGGCCTCAACGCAGATCACACGCCCTTCCAACCCGTTGGCGGCCGCATTGCTGGCGGCAACCTCAACCGCAACCTGATCGATGTCACTGGCCAGAACCGGATGCGGCCAGATCCGCGCGGCTGCCATCGCCAGAACCGCCGTCCCGCAGCCGATATCAACGACGTTTTCTCCGACGACCCCGGCATTCGCGAGCCGGTCCAGGGCGCGCAGACAGCCCAAGGTCGTGCCGTGGTGCCCGGTGCCAAAGGCCATCGCCGCCTCGATCAACAACGGCTCGCAGCCCTGTGGCACCTTATCGGCGTCATGGCTGCCATAAACAAAAAACCGCCCCGCAGCGACGGGGGAAAGCTCCCGGCGCACATGCGCCACCCAA